>NZ_JAGEMN010000001.1:677195-1015793 GCF_017921835.1 Sporosarcina sp. 6E9
AAGATTAAGTGCACTAATATGTTCATTCGGAGGAAGATAACCATTAAAAAATTCATAATTTCATTCGCTGTAATTCTCATTCTAGGAGGAGTCGTTGCAGGCGGCAATTGGTATTTGAAAAAAGACATTAAAAATGAAAAAGTTGTAGCAAGTGAGGAAGAGATTGCGAAAGGAAATTCGACTCATTCAAAAAAGATATCAGGCGCTCAAACTGAATTACTTATCACGCATGCATCTCCTCAATCAGAAGTCATGGCCGTCATGCATCAAATGACACACCAGAAAATCCGGGCCAATGAAAAATGGGGTGCCATTCCGATGATTCAAGAAAATATTAATGTTGTTTACGATATTATTGAATCCAACGACTTCAAGAAAAAAGATGTGCTTCTTCCGATTATTATTAGGTGGAAGGATGGAAACTTTAATCAGGTAGACAAAGACCACAACGCGATTTGGAAACTGCAAGGTGGATCAATCGGGAAGGCTTACGGAATTATGTCAGCGGAAGAGGAAAGATGGTTTATCATTAAAAACTTTAAAGAAGACGTGCTGACCGTTTGGTTAGAGGAGAATAAATAAAAAAACGATTCGGGCTGGTACAAAAATTAAATTCAACACATAAAAAGAGTCCAAATTCATTTGAATTGGACTCTTTTTTGCTTATACACCAACCTTTTTACATAAAAATAGAAAAAGACCGTACGACTAAAAACATACTTACTAGTCCAAATGCCGTGGCTCCCACTATCCACCAGATAACGGGTTTATTTGAAATCTGTTTACCCACCATACTTTCCTCGTTTTCTCTTATTAAAGCTACCTTCCTTTCCATACCTTTTGCCGTAGAAGCAAAAACAACAAATCCGATCACGATGAAACTAACTGTTAACCAAAAGAACAAATCCATTTTTTCACCCCCATTTATAAGATTTCCAATTCCCCCTGAAGCAAGTCTTTAGCTATTTGTCTCGTTCTGATCTTTTTATTGGACACCTTTCATAACGGTGAAACCAATCGAAGCATTCATATTGAATTTTTGATCATCGGTCGCTACAGATGGATCTATAGTATCAAACTGGGCTGACCCATTCATAATATACTCACCTTCTGGGCACCCCTTTTCAATGATTGTCTGGACAAACTGCCGATATTCTACCGTATCATCATCACTGTATCCACCAGCAAAAGCGTATTTTTCCCGATAAGGTTCATCCTTTAATAACTTTGTCATAAGAAGCGGTTCGTTCATCGCATAACCGACTTCAAATTCCCTAGTTCTCTCTTTGAGAGGAAAGTGAAAGGCGGATGCAGCGTGGTATATTTCGATCGATTCTTCATCACCAACATATGTTAGTTCGGCGAAAACAGCCAAATCATCAAATTCATCATAAACATCTTTTTCCGAGAACAAGCGATAAACAAAATCACCTTCTTTCACATTATTCTCTGACGGGGGAAGGGAATCTTTAATATCCGAACTACTACCGTTGTTTGTCGTTCCACAAGCAACTAATATAAAAACAAGTGCAAGCAAACTCATCATTCTTTTCATAAATCAAACCTCCTTACTGATTAGTTCGACTATGAAGGAAAATAGTTACATTCTTTTTTTATTTGCAATTTGTTGTGCTTTTCTCGCGTTCGCAAAATGCCATTTTGTCATGTTTTTCAAAGATTCAGCGCCACTTTTCAGTAAAATACGAGCGGCTACTTCATCAACCCGAGGTCCAGCACCTTTAGGTAAGGTAACGCCTGCGAAGGTACTAAGTCGATCCATTTCTTCTAGAAATGCGACACGTGCAATGATAGAGGCAGCTGCGACTGATAAATGGAGTCCTTCCGCTTTTGTCGACAACAACACATTTTCACGAATAATTTCGGGTTCTAATTTCAAATAATTATAATAGACACCACGCTCGGCAAATTGATCAATTAATATATAATCAGGTTTTTCTCCATTCATTTTTCGAAGAACATGTTTCAATGCTTGGTTATGGAGGAGCGCTTTAATTTTACCTTGAGAATTTCCTTGTTCTTGTATTTCATTATATTTCACATTTCCAAGGGTAAGAACACTATGAATAAGTGTCGCTTGTAAATCAGGGGCGATTTTTCGCATTAAATCATCCGTTAATTGCTTGGAATCTTTTACGCCAAGTTCACGAACGAGTTCAATTTGATCCGCCCGAACATAGCAAGCAGCAACTGTAACGGGTCCGAAAAAGTCGCCCGTGCCTGTTTCGTCAGATCCTACAACAGAGAGTTCGGCAAAATTAGCAGGCAACTTATCTCCTTTGGAAGTGGTAGTTGTTTTTTTGGCAGCAGTGAGAGGGCCCCATCGTGCCGCCTCTCGATCAGCACCCGCGCCTTGAAACAATACTTTTCCGGATTTATACGCAGTGATTGCAGTATCAGAGATTTTCGCAGCAAAGATAACGCCAGGCGCATTGCGTGTAATTTTCGAGGTAGCATAATGATTCATAACCTTCTTCATATCTTCGTTACTAATAAGAATTACTTGATTACCCATATAATTTCTTCTTCCTTTCGTCGACTTAATTCACAAATAAACGCATTTCATGGTATGATTAGAAACAGAGTTTCTCAGGGGGTGTCCAGTCCTTGGCAGATAAAGAAAAAACACGGATTGCCGTCGATATTTATGGTCAAACGTATAAAATGGTTGGTAAAGAAACAAGTATTCATATGCGGCAGGTTGCTTCAATCGTTGATGACAAGATGAGAGAAATAAGTTCGCATAATCCAACGCTCGACAGTACAAAGATTGCGGTGCTAGCCGCTGTTAATAGTGTACATGATTATCTTAAATTAAAAGAGCAAGTTGAACAAATGGAAATCCAATTGAAAAAATTGAAGGGTTGACTGCTACATGCTAGATTTACTAATTGTTTTTCTTTTGTTGGGAGGTCTGATCACTGGGTTTCGCCGTGGTCTAATCGTCCAATTAATACATATGACAGGTTTTATCGCAGCCTTAGTCATCGCGTTTCTGTATTACAAAAAACTTGCTGAAAAGTTTGTCCTGTGGATTCCATATCCAGGTGTTAACGCAGATTCAAAAGTTTCATTTGTTGTGGGTGAGCTAGATTTAGATGAGACATTTTATAACTTGCTTGCATTCGTTCTTATTTTTATTGTTGTTAAATTCGGTTTACAGCTTATCGCGTCAATGTTCGACTTTTTAAAGTTTCTACCTGTACTTGGTTTTGTCGCAAGACTTTTAGGTGCAGTATTAGGATTTGTTGAGTTTTATATACTTATCTTCCTAGTAATTTACTTAGCTATTATGATACCAGTTGAATTTATCCAAAACGTAATCGATAAATCAATTCTAGCAGACGCGATGTTCGAACATACGCCGTGGTTTTCAGAAACCGTGAAAAAATGGTGGTATATATATAAAAGCTAAAAACTTCCCCCTTCAAAATAGGAGGGAAGTTTTTTCAGGGAGCGGAGGAATACTTATGAATAAGAAGAAAATCATTCAAACATTTGAAAAGATTGCGATGTACATGGAATTACTCGGTGAAAACCATTTTAAGGTGGGGGCATTTAGAAGAGCAGCAAATGTTCTAGAACTTGATTCACGAAGCTTATCTGAAATGGATGATATCTTAAAGCTAAAAGGTATCGGAAAAGGAACGGGTGCTGTCATCACTGATTTAATGGAAAAAGGGGCATCTGACCTTTTACATGAGTTAGAGGAAACAGTTCCAAAGGGACTTGTCCCGCTTTTGAAAATTCCAGGTCTTGGCGGTAAAAGAATCGCGAAACTACGAGAAACAATTGGAATTGACTCAATCGAGACACTTCACGAGGCCTGCCTTGAAGGTGCTGTACGCAAAGTGCCCGGATTCGGAAAAAAGACTGAAGAAAACATATTAGCCGCAATCGAAGCCTTTGGAACGCGACAAGGTAAATTTCCGCATTGGAAAATGGAAAAAGTCGTTCAGCTAGTGGAAGCAATACTTGAAGAAATTGCTGAGATTACTCGATTTTCTGTTGCAGGAAGTTACCGCAGAACCGAAGAGGAAAGTAGCGATGTCGATTTCATACTCGTTACAGATGAGCCTTCGATTGTTCGCGAAAAATTACTTTCATCATTGCCGATTTTAGAAACAATTGCGGCAGGTGATGCGAAGCTTTCCGTTACAATAGATATGGAAGATCCGATTGACGCTGACTTTCGTTTTATGAAAGATGAACAGTTCGCAACGGCCATTCACCATTTTACAGGATCTAAAGACCATAACGTGGCCCTTCGTCAACTGGCTAAGTCGAAAGGACTTAAAATTAGCGAATACGGTGTTGAAGACGAAGAAGGAAATATGACTACGTTTGAAACTGAAGAACAATTCTTCAATCATTTCGGATTGCCATTCATTCCACCGACACTAAGACAAAACGGTAAAGAGTTAGACCGTGTTGATGAAATACCAGGCCTGGTTGCGATTGGCGATATTCGCTCGGATTTGCATATGCATTCGACTTGGTCTGATGGTGCGCATTCGATTCGTGAAATGGTCGATGCGTGCCGGGAAATTGGTTACTCGCATATCGTTATTACGGATCACACGCAGTTTTTACGAGTAGCAAATGGCTTAACGCCTCAACGAGTCCGGGAACAAATCGAGGAAATTCGCTCGTTAAATAAAGAATACGACGATATTGAGATTTTCTGCGGAACAGAAATGGATATCTTGCCTGATGCATCACTTGATTTTGATGATGAATTATTAAGTGAACTCGATTTTGTGATTGCGTCAATTCATTCAAGCTTCAATCAACCCCAGGAGCAAATCATGGAGCGTCTTCATACGGCTATGAAAAACCCGCATGTCGATATGATTGCACATCCAACCGGACGGATAGTCGGACAGAGAGAGGGGTATAATCCTGACGTTCCACAGTTAATTAAATGGGCAAAGCAGTATAATAAAATCTTAGAATTAAATGCAAATCCACATCGACTTGATTTTGCAACTGAATATCTGATCCAAGCACAAGAGGCGGGCGTGAAAATTGCGATTAACACAGACGCGCATGCGATAGATACATTAAGGTTTATGGAAACAGGCGTAAATTACGGACAAAAAGCATGGCTGAAGAAAGAAACAGTCGTGAATACTTGGTCATTGGAGAAATTTATTTCTGAAATAATTGAAAAGTGAAGGGAAGTGTTAGACATTGGAAAGCCGTGTCTTAAAAACACTTGAGTTCGATAAAATACGGGAATTAGTAGCTGGACATTGTACCTCTACCGCTGGACGTTCTGAAATTGATAAATTGACGCCAGTGAGCAATTACGATGAGGTCGTACGGCTATTGGAAGAAACTGATGAAGGACTGGCCATTTTACGCGTGCGCGGGAATGTGCCGATGGGCGGCATTAAAGACATACGCCCTCATGCAAAGCGTGCGCAAATGGGTGGCATGCTGAGTGCATATGAATTGATGGAAGTCTCGAATACGATTCGGGCAAGTCGAATCCTTCGCCAATTTATAGAGTCAGTCGATTCAGATGAAGATATCACCATTCCGCATTTTATTGACAAAAAAGAAGCGATGCCGATAGTAACGGCTTTAGAACATAGTATTAACCAGGCGATTGATGATAATGGCCATGTAATCGATAGTGCATCAAGTAAACTTCGTTCTATTCGACAAGGACTGCGCACGCAGGAAAGTCGAGTTCGGGAGCGACTTGAGAGCTATACGCGTGGAAAAAATGCGTCGAAAATGCTTTCGGATGCGATTGTCACGATTCGTAACGACCGATTTGTGATTCCAGTTAAATCCGAATATCGTTCGCATTACGGCGGCGTCATTCATGATATGTCTTCATCAGGACAAACACTTTTTATAGAGCCTGATGCAGTTGTCCAGGCGAATAATGAAATCAGAAACCTGAAGATGCAAGAACAAGAGGAAATTGAAAAGATATTACTCGAATTATCGGCTTCAGTTCAAGAGGTTGCACATGATTTATTTCTACTCGTTGCAATCTTATCGGAAATTGATGTTATTCTAGCAAAAGCGAAATACGGTACAGCCCATAAATACACAAAACCCGAAGTGAATAACGAAGGCAGAATACGACTAGCACAAGCCACACACCCATTAATTCCGGTTGACGAGGCTGTTGCCAATAACATCGAATTTGGCACGGATATTACGACAATCGTCATTACAGGACCGAATACAGGCGGGAAAACCGTCACATTAAAAACTGTAGGCTTATGCACATTAATGGCGCAAGCTGGTTTACCGATACCGGCGTTGGACGGTTCAGAAGTAGCCATATTCGATTCAGTCTACGCAGATATTGGCGATGAACAATCAATTGAACAAAGTCTGAGTACATTTTCCTCAAGAATGGTCAACATCGTCGATATTTTGAAAAAATATGATGATCGATCATTGATTTTATTTGACGAGCTTGGGTCTGGAACAGATCCACAAGAAGGGGCAGCACTTGCGATTTCAATATTGGATGAAGTGCACGGCAGCGGCGCTCGCGTAATGGCAACTACACATTATCCCGAATTGAAGGCGTATGGCTATAACCGTCCAGGCATCGCTAACGCGAGCGTGGAGTTCGATATCGATACATTAAGTCCGACGTACCGTCTGTTGATCGGCGTGCCAGGGCGAAGCAATGCATTCGAAATTTCCCAGCGACTCGGTTTAAGCGACCATATAATCGAACGCGCCAAATCATTTACAGGAACCAACCGAGGTGAAGTCGAGTCAATGATTGCGTCGCTTGAAGACAGCCGAATCAGGTCCGAACGGGATGCTGATGAAACGCATGAAATCTTACTTGAAACAGAACGGTTGAAAAAAGAACTCGAGGAAGAGTTATCGAACTTTGATCAAATGAAAGAAAAGCTCGAGGAAAAGGCCAAAGAAAAAGCGAGGAAACTTGTTGACGATGCAAAACGCGAGGCGGAGGCAGTCATTTCTGATTTGCGCGCGATGCAACTGAATGCACAAGCAACTATAAAAGAACATGAATTTATAGATGCACGTAAGCGATTAGAAGACGCATCGCCAGCACAAGAGAAGAATGTGAAGACCCAATCGAAAAAAACTGAGCGACGGCTAAATGTTGGTGATGAAGTCCAGGTCTTGCAATTCGGCCAAAAAGGAACGCTTCTTGAAAAGACTTCAAATACAGAATGGATTGTTCAAATCGGCATTTTGAAAATGAATATTAAAGAATCCGGACTTGAATATGTCAAACCCCAAAAAGAAAAACAACCTGTCGCTACTGCATCCATACGAGGACGCAGTGCTGTAAAACTCGAACTGGATTTGCGCGGGGAGCGTTATGAAGACGCCATTTATAAAACAGAAAAATATATTGATGATGCATTATTATCAAATTATCATCAAGTTTCCATTATCCATGGAAAAGGAACAGGTGCCTTAAGACAAGGGGTTCAACAATATTTGAAAAAGCATTCTCGTGTTAAAAGTTATCGATTTGGCGAAGCCGGAGAAGGCGGTTTCGGCGTTACCGTCGTGGAATTAAAATAATAAATAAATCGAAACCTTTTCACTCTATATCCGTATACGAGAGAAAGCATTTATAAAGGGGCCATAATCATGCAAAAATCTGGGTTCTGGAGCAATCCGCTCGTAGAAACGGCTGGGTATTTCAGTGTTGTCGTTCTTTGTATTATTGTTACGATGGTATTATTTGAACTTGTGACTAAATATAACAACTGGGAACAGATTAAAAAAGGAAATATCGCAGTCGCACTAGCAACTGGCGGCAAAATTTTCGGAGTCGCGAATATCTTTCACTATTCCATTTCAAGACATAACTCGCTCGGTGAAATGATAGGATGGGGATTTTTCGGATTTACCTTACTCGTTTTCGCATATATACTATTCGAATTTCTAACACCGAAGTTCAATGTAGACAAGGAAATTGAAGCCGACAATCGATCGGTTGGCTTCATATCCTTAACAATTTCAGTTGGACTATCATTTGTTATTGGGGCAAGTATTTCATAGGAGCCAAGAAAAATGGAGAAACTATCAAAAATATTAATTGTAGCTTGTGTTTTATTCATCATTGTAGGGATTTATTGGTTATCTAAATAAAAGCATGCCTTGATCATCGAATTTTGATCAAGGCATTTTTTACTATCACTAGAATAATGTATTTGTAAGCGCTTCCGTTAACGTCTATAATGAGATATATACGAATATTCTAAACTAGAAACAGAAAGGGGTTTTTCTATGACGACAAAGCCTTGGTTAGATTTGTATCCACCGGAAATACCGAAAACGCTAGACTATGAAAAGATTCCGCTTCAGGAGTTTTTGACAAGGGCTGGTACAAAGCACCCAGATAAAACTGCAATTCATTTTTTAGGTAAAGATATTTCATACAAAGAATTCTATGATTCTGCTTTAAAGTTTGCTAACTACTTGCGTTCTATTGGAATTGAAAAGGGAGATCGGGTAGCCATCATGTTGCCGAACTGTCCACAAAATGCAATTGCTTATTTCGGCATCCTTTACAGCGGTGCTGTAATTGTCCAAACCAATCCACTTTATACTGAACGCGAATTGAAATACCAAATGAGTGACTCGGGTGCTAAAGCTATCATTACACTAGATATTCTGTATCCAAGAGTTTCAAGCATAGTTCAAGAAACATCATTAGAACATGTCATTGTAACAGGAATAAAAGATTATCTTCCATTCCCGAAAAATCTGATTTACCCATTTATCCAAAAAAGAGAATACGGATTAGTGGTAAAAGTTGAACATCGAGGCATCAATCATTTGTATACGGAAATCATGAAAATTGCAAAAGCAGATCCAATTCGTACAACGTTCAATTTCAATGAAGACGTCGCACTCCTTCAGTACACGGGTGGAACAACCGGCCCGCCGAAGGGGGTTATGTTAACGCATAAAAATTTAATATCAAATGCGACGATGTGCCAAGCCTGGCTTTACAATACTGAAGAAGGCGAAGAAACGGTTATGGGAATACTACCTTTTTTCCACGTGTATGGCATGACGACAGTTTTAATATTGACGGTAATGCTTTCTAATAAAATGGTTTTATTGCCGAAGTTTGATGTGGATTCGGCATTGAAAACGATTGATAAACAAAAGCCGACATTGTTCCCGGGTGCTCCGACAATCTATATCGGTCTGTTAAACCATCCCGACCTAGCTAAATATGATTTATCATCCATTAAAGCGTGTATTAGCGGCTCGGCAGCACTACCGGTTGATGTTCAAGCAAAATTTGAAAAAGTTACAGGCGGTAAACTTGTAGAAGGATACGGTTTAACTGAAACTTCCCCAGTCTCTCATGCAAATTTCGTCTGGGCACGCCAAGATGATCGTGTCAAAGGCTCTGTAGGTGTTCCGTGGCCGGATACAGATTCATGTATTTTAGGTCCGGAGTCGAATGAACCGTTAGCTGTAGGTGAAATTGGAGAAATTGCGATTAAGGGTCCTCAAGTGATGCGGGGGTATTGGAATAAGCCTGAAGACACGGAAAGAACATTCCGCGATGGTTGGTTTTTAACAGGCGATCTAGGTTATATGGATAAAGAAGGTTATTTCTACATTGTTGACCGCAAAAAGGATATGATTATTGCAGGTGGTTTTAATATTTATCCTAGGGAAATAGAAGAAATATTATATGAACATGAAGCAATTTTGGAATGTGTTGTAGCAGGTGTCCCGGATCCATATAGAGGTGAAACTGTGAAAGCATACATTGTGTTAAAAGAAGGGGCTTCAATTACTGAAGAAGAGTTAGATAAGTACTGTCGGGCAGAACTCGCGGCATTCAAAGTTCCACGCTCCTATGAATTCAGGAAAGAGTTACCGAAAACCGCAGTCGGAAAAATATTAAGAAGAACTTTGATTGAAGAAGAAAAAAATAAAACGAGTGAAGAATTGATTAGCTCATAATGTAAAGCTTGACTAAACTGAATATAAATATTAATATAAGAATATGAATGAATCATCATTCATATTCTTTTTTTGGTGGTGATGAAAAATAGTGAAACGTGATCGTCCAAAATATAAACAAATTATTGATGCCGCAGTTATCGTAATTGCTGAAAACGGTTACCATCAGGCGCAAGTATCAAAAATTGCAAAAGAAGCAGGCGTTGCTGACGGAACGATTTATCTCTACTTTAAAAATAAAGAAGATATTTTAATATCCGTATTCAGAGAAAAAATGGCGATTTTTACAACAAATCTGCAAGACGTATTAGATAAAGACTTGGATACTTCTGAACGTTTGCTGAGAATGATCACAAACCATTTCCGCGTTCTTCACGAGGATCGCCATCTAGCGATTGTGACCCAATTGGAGCTAAGGCAGTCAGGTAAGAAACTCCGCCTTCGAATAAATGAAGTATTGAAGGAATACCTGGATTTGTTAGACATCGTTTTATTAGAAGGAATTAAGAGCGGTGAGTTGTCTAGTACGCTTGATATCCGACTGGGACGTCAAATGGTATTTGGCACAATTGATGAAACAATCACTTCGTGGGTGATGAATGATCAAAAGTATGATTTAATGAAATTATCCCCTGAAGTACATAGACTTCTTTTAAAAGGGATGAAAGCGTAAATCATTGTTAGTAAAGGGGAATGGGAGAAATGGAATTTCTAACGGTAAAAGTTGAACATGGCGTAGCTGTTGCAACAATTAATAGACCGCCAGCAAATGCATTATCTCGGGCTTTGATTTTGGAAGTGGATGCGCTTATGGATAAAGTGCAAGATGATGATTCTGTGAGAGTCGTCGTATTGCATGGGGAAGGGCGATTCTTCTCTGCGGGGGCGGATATTAAAGAGTTTACGGCCGTTACCTCAGGTGAAGAGTTTTCCAAACTCGCTGCAAGCGGTCAAGCAGTCTTTGAGCGTTTGGAACGCTTCCATAAACCAGTCATCGCGGCTATCCATGGTGCGGCGCTAGGCGGGGGACTTGAATTGGCGATGGGTTGCCATATGAGAATTGTCTCAGAAACTGCTAAACTCGGATTGCCAGAATTGCAACTTGGACTCATACCTGGTTTCGCTGGAACGCAACGATTACCGCGATACGTCGGTATGCCTAAAGCTGCGGAAATGCTACTGACAAGCGAACCGATTACGGGCTTAGAAGCCGTTCAATTCGGTTTAGCGAATCAAGCCTATCCTGAAGAGGAACTTCTAGCTAAAACGATGGAGCTTGCAGGTAAAATCGCGAAGAAAAGCCCTGTAGCGGTGAAAGCGGCATTGCAAATGCTGCAATTTGCTAAACCAGAATCGTTTTATGCAGGGGTGAAAGCGGAAGCGGATTCATTTGGCGAGGTATTTGTTGCCGATGATGCAAAAGAGGGGATTCAAGCATTTTTAGAAAAACGCGAACCTGTTTTTACAGGAAAATGATGAAAAAAGCTGAGGAGGTACTTACACATGAACATTTATGTATTAGTTAAACGTACTTTTGATACCGAGGAAAGAATCACGATTAAAAATGGTGAAATTGCAGATGATGGTGCAGAATACATCATTAATCCTTACGACGAGTATGCAATTGAAGAAGCCATTACGGTTCGTGACGAACACGGCGGTGAAGTAACAGTCTTGACTATCGGCAATGAAGATGCTGAAAAACAACTACGTACGGCGTTGGCAATGGGCGCAGACAAAGCAGTGCTTATTAATACCGAAGATGATTTAGACGAAATGGATGAATTTTCTGCTGCGAAAATCATTGGCGAGTACTTAAAAGATAAAGATGTAGATTTAATTCTCGCAGGTAACGTAGCAATTGACGGTGGTTCTGGACAAATCGGACCACGTGTTGCCGAGTTGTTGAATATCAACTATGTAACTACGATCACGAAACTAGAAATTGACGGAACAGACGTGAAAATTGTTCGTGACGTTGAAGGGGATTCCGAGATGATCGAAACGTCTCTACCACTCCTTGTGACGGCACAACAAGGTTTGAATGAACCGCGTTACCCATCACTTCCAGGAATTATGAAAGCGAAAAGAAAGCCGCTTGAAGAACTTGAACTTGATGACTTAGATCTTGATGAAGATGATGTGGAAGCGAAAACTGAAACGATTGAAATCTTCCTACCGGCTGAAAAAGCTGCGGGACGTGTTCTTGAAGGTGAAATTGCGGACCAAGTAAAAGAACTTGTAGATCTGCTTAAAAATGAAGCTAAAGTAATCTAAACGATAGAGATAACGTAATTAGGAGGGACAGGAAATGTCTAAAAAAGTTTTAGTTCTTGGGGAAACACGCGAAGGTGCTCTACGAAATGTATCATTTGAGGCGATTGCGGCAGCCAAACAAATTTCTGGCGGTGGGGAAGTCGTCGGAGTTTTACTGGGCGATTCAGTTCAATCCGTCGCAGCAGAAATGATTCAATATGGTGCGGATCGAATTGTAACGGTAGAACATGCTAATTTAAAACAATATACATCAGACGGCTATAGTCAAGGTTTTATGGCGGTCTATGAACAAGAAAATCCAGACGTAATTGTCTTTGGTCATACAGCTTTAGGGAAAGATCTTTCTCCTAAAATTGCTAGTAAACTATCATCGGGACTGATTTCAGATGTTACGGCGATCGAAGGGGAAGACGACGATTCAGTTTTCATTCGTCCAATCTATTCTGGTAAAGCATTTGAAAAAGTGAAAACTAAGGAAGGTTTGTTATTCGTGACAATTCGACCGAATAACATTGCTACACTTGAAAAAGATGAAAGCCGCACGGGTGATGTTTCTTCTGTGGAAGTAGATGTCAAAGACTTACGTACGATTATTGCGGAAGTTGTTCGGAAGTCAACTGAGGGCGTTGATATGTCAGAGGCTAAAGTTGTTGTTGCAGGTGGCCGTGGCGTGCGTAGTGCAGAAGGCTTTGAGCCGCTGCAAGAGCTTGCTAATCTGCTTGGCGGTGCAATTGGTGCTTCACGTGGTGCGTGTGATGCGGATTACTGTGACTATTCGTTGCAGATTGGTCAGACAGGTAAAGTAATCACGCCTGATCTTTATATCGGTGTCGGAATTTCAGGTGCAATCCAACATATGGCTGGCATGTCAAACTCTAAAATCATTGTTGCAATCAATAAAGATCCAGAAGCTGAGATCTTCAAAGTAGCAGATTACGGAATCGTCGGCGACCTATTCGAAGTAATTCCGTTGATGATTGAAGAAGTTAAGAAATTGAAAGCGAATTAAGATTAGCTAGTTAAATTATTATACCTATACCTGTTACTTGAATGGTTCACTATTCAAGTAACAGGTTTTTTAATTGAACCGTTGATTTGCGTTCCAGGCGGACGCGTTCCACGGGGCGGGCGGTGAGCCTGCTCGGTCGCTAGCGCTCCACTGCGGGGTCTCACCAAAGGAGAAATGAACTTCTTTCTCCATATGTCCCGCTTCATCCCGCTGGAGTCGCCGCCCTCCACGCAAATCAACTAATTTCATTGAATTGGGCCAGTTAATTAACGATGTCTAATTAACGAGTTGCTTAGTCATCAGTTTTTATGTGGTTAGAAGGTCCCGACTTGCAAGCAAAATCATTTGTGTGCAAGCAAATGTCGTGTAAGTGCAACCAAAACCCTTTCAAGTGCAAGGAAAACCCGTCTGAGTGCAAGCAAACCGGTAATTAGTGCAAGCAAAATAATAACGTAGATAATGCTGCACTATTCATGTCCCCATTTTTTTATTAGATCCGTTTCTGTGGGAGTCGCCACCCTGCACTCCAATCAACTAATATCATTATATAAAGAAGGATGCTCAGTCCCCACTTTCAAATGTGGAAATTCATTTGTATTGAATACGTATAAATAAAAAAATCTTAGCTATACAGGTATTGATAGAATTTTAAGATTAAAAATCTACAACAATAGAAACGTCAATTAACTACAAACAACAATCCAGTGTAGGCTTCTTGCGGAAGTCATCAACCAAGTGCGGAAAGATACAGTTCAATCTTTTCCTAGCGCCGTAGTGAATTTCAAAGCATATAACTGAATAAAAATTCCCAAGTACAAATTTCCCTACATAGGCATATATTTCGAGTCTAATTTTGTCGCGTGTTACAATTAAATAGAAGTTGTAGATAAAAGGAGGAATTTTTTAAATGGCTATTATTAATGCAAGCGATAAAGATTTCGCAGAAAACGTTAAAGAAGGCGTAGTACTTGTAGATTTCTGGGCACCTTGGTGCGGACCGTGTAAAATGATTGCTCCGGTTCTTGAAGAACTTGACGGAGAAATTGAAGGTAAAGCGAAGATTGTAAAAGTAGACGTTGATGAAAACCAAGGAACTGCTGGAGAATATGGCATTATGTCAATTCCGACGCTACTCCTTTTCAAAGACGGCGAAGTCGTTGACAAAGTTGTCGGCTTCCAACCAAAAGAAGCGCTAGCACAACTAATCGAAAAACACGCGTAACATGAAAGTATTCAAAACTGGGTTCCTCTATAGGTTCCCAGTTTTTTAGTAGGTGAAATATAAATGAATGATTATCTAAAAGAAAAATTAGCCATTCTTCCTGATCACCCTGGCTGTTATTTAATGAAAGATCGCCAAGGGACTATTATTTATGTTGGAAAAGCAAAGGTATTGAAGCAACGTGTTCGTAGTTATTTTACGGGAAGTCATGACGGGAAAACACAGCGACTTGTCACTGAAATAGTCGATTTTGAAACGATTATCACTTCTTCAGATATCGAAGCGCTCGTTCTTGAATTAAACTTAATTAAGCAATATGACCCTAAATATAACGTCATGTTAAAAGACGATAAATCATATCCATATTTGAAAATAACGGCAGAACGTCATCCGAAATTAGTAATTACGAGACGTGTCCAAAAAGGTAAAGGGAAGTATTTTGGTCCGTATCCGAACGCTTTCGCGGCAACCGAAACAAAAAAGCTACTCGACCGTATTTATCCTTATCGAAAATGTGAAGTATTACCGAATCGGGCGTGTCTCTACTACCATCTTGGGCAATGTCTTGCACCGTGTATTAACGAGGTCGAAGAAGATACCTATAAAGAAATGACGCTCAATATAACCCGGTTTTTAAACGGCGGATATAAAGAAGTGAAAAAAGACTTGACCGAGAAAATGACTTTGGCCGCAGAAGCCCTTGAGTTTGAACGCGCAAAAGAATATCGGGATCAAATTACAAACATCGAAATGGTCATGGAAAAACAAACGATGACGATGAATGATTTTACGGATCGTGATATTTTTGGCTACGCTGTTGATAAAGGTTGGATGTGCGTTCAAGTATTTTTTGTTCGTCAAGGAAAGTTGATCGAGCGCGACGTTTCGATATTCCCGCTGTATCAAGATCCAGATGAAGAAATGCTAACATTTATCGGCCAGTTTTATTCCGTGTCCAATCATATAAAACCTAGGGAGATATTACTTCCAACGACCGTCGATGCGGAAATTGTACGAAAGTTACTTGATATTAATGTCTATATTCCGCAACGTGGGAAAAAGAAAAGCCTTGTGGATCTTGCGACTAAAAACGCGAAAATATCGTTATCTGAAAAGTTCCAGCTGATTGAGCGCCAAGAGTCGCGTACAATTGGAGCGTGTGAGGATCTTGGTGAAGCGATGAACATTGCAGTACCTTTCCGTATCGAGGCTTTTGATAATTCACATACGTACGGAGCAGATCCAGTATCTGCAATGGTTTCATTTGTAGACGGCAAACCGAACCGAAAAGATTATCGAAAATATAAAACGAAAACTGCCGCGATGCATGACGATTATGCTGCGATGCGCGAAGTCGTTCGACGCAGATATACGCGAGTATTAAAAGAGGAATTGCCATTACCGGATTTAATTGTTATTGACGGCGGGAAAGGGCATATGGAAGTTGCGCGTAGCGTGATTGAGGATGAACTTGGTTTATCGATACCGATTGCCGGACTTGCAAAAGATGATAAACACCAAACTTCACAACTTTTATATGGGAATCCGATTGAAGTTGTTCCGCTAAAGAGTACTAGCGAAGCATTTTATCTATTGCAACGTATTCAAGATGAAGTGCATCGTTTCGCCATTACCTTCCATAGACAACGACGAGGGGCGAATTCAATAACTTCAGTACTCGATGATATTCCAGGCGTTGGTCCAAAAAGAAAAACACAATTGCTAAAACATTTTGGATCGGTGAAAAAGATTCGTGAAGCTTCTTCTTCAGAATTGCAAGAATCGGGTATGCCAAAAAGTTTAGCAGAATCGATAGAAACCTATTTTCAAGAAGAATTGCAAAGTGAAAAATAATGTGATAAAGTGAATTCACTGAATTTCTTTCACTAGTTGAAGTTTATTCACAATAGAATAACCCTCTTAGTGAGGATAGAGGCGCGGATGCAAAGAGTATATTCCATGAAGGTGACAGCCTAATGATTGGGATGGAAAGGTGTATTTGCCGAAGTATGTGATTGCCTGTTAGCGATTGCCTACTGGATTTTCGTTGAATAAGCGGAAATTTGTCAGGAAATATATTACCTGGAGAGCTATCCCGACGGAGACGCTTCTTAGGCGTATCCCAAATCGGACCAGCTCTCATATACATATGGGGGCTGTTTTTGCGTACAGGAGAAAGTCGGTGGAGTTTTGGAACGTATTGTTATGAAATTTGGCGGAACATCAGTTGCAAATGAAGAACGAATTGAACGGGCGGCTTCGTTAATTGTTGACGAAGTCAGGCGGGGTAAACAAGTAGCTGTCGTCGTTTCTGCGATGGGCAAAACGACGGATGATTTATTAGCGTTAGCAAAAGGCGTCAATGCCAATGCCGAGCGTCGGGAACTTGATATGTTAATATCGACGGGCGAACAAGTGACTGCCTCTTTACTAGCCATGGCCGTTTCGGCTAAAGGAATTCCCGCGAACTCGTTTACAGGCTGGCAAGCAGGTTTGCAAACTGAATCGGTGCATGGAAATGCGCGAATTGAAAACGTGGAACCCAAAAAAGTAAACAAAATTCTTGAATCTGGCGGCGTTGCTGTCATTACAGGCTTTCAAGGAATTGATCAAGAAGGCGAGTTGACAACGCTGGGTCGTGGGGGCTCCGATACAAGTGCAGTAGCGATTGCAATTGCGCTTGAGGCATCATGTTGTGACATTTATACAGACGTTGAAGGTGTCTTTACGACAGACCCAAGAGTAATTAGCGATGCACGAAAACTTCTTGAAATATCATATGATGAAATGCTTGAACTCGCTAATTTAGGGGCAGGCGTGCTTCATCCAAGAGCGATAGAATTCGCTAAAAATCATAATTTGACACTAAGAGTACGTCCAGCACATGTTGACGGGGCAGGGACTGTGATTAAGGAGGAAATCGAATTGGAAAACAATCTTATCGTGCGTGGTGTCGCTTTTGAAAATGAAATTGTTCGCATTACAGTGATGTATGATGTTCCATACAACGGATCACTTGCGAATGTTTTCACGAAGCTCGCAGAACATCATATTAATGTTGACATTATCGTACAAACAATCATGGAGGGCGAGCAACCTTCAGTTTCCTTTTCGATTAAAAACGAAGATTTTGCAGAGGCAGTAAATGTTTTGGAAATGAACAAACATGAACTCGGTTATCGCCGTGCTGATTTTGAAGTCGGCTTAGCAAAAGTATCGATTGTCGGAAGTGGAATGGTGTCAAATCCAGGCGTCGCAGCCAAAATGTTCGACACATTACGTAATGCGTCCGTTCCTATAAAAATGGTCAGCACATCGGAAATTAAAATTTCTGTCGTCATTCCAGGATCAGATACGGAAAAGGCTGTTGCTGTTTTACATAAAGAATTCAGTCTGGCAAATGTATATTAAATGATAAAAGGCAGCATCTACAATGAGATGCTGCCTTTGTTGTTTCATATTTTTGTTTTCAAGTCCCATTTTACATGAAATTGTACATATTCGCCTTTATGGATTTGTTCGGCAAAACATTCGGTGAGAACGCCGTTTACTTTTTGATACTGCTCGGCAATAAAACCAGATTCTAGATGATAGGTTCGTTCTTGAATTTTCAATGAATAGGATTCATTTGTTAGTTTGTAAAAGGCTTCGTGTTTGGAAAGTTTTTCAAGTGTCAGGGTACCCCATCCGGCTTCTACAAAGAAAGAGGGGAGTTCATCAGTTGTGAATATCGGGAACTTCCGCGCAATTTCTTTCCCAGCCCAATAAAGTATTTCTGCTTCATTATTACCTAGAATGCTAGGCAAGACATGATCACGAATAATTTCATAGCCGAATCGAGTCGGCGTTCCGCTATTGATAGTTTTCATTTTTGCATGCAATCCTTCCAAAAAAGTGGTAGCTAACTAGAGAAGTTAATTGTTTAGAATTAAGGCACATCTTGACCTCTTCAAATTGGAGGAGTACAATAGACATGTCATATTATTGTAACATGAAGAGGGATTCGGTCAACGGTTCTTCATGAACTTTTGGTGTCGACCACGAGCTGGAGTCCTCAGTAATAAGGGAGGGTAAAAGATTTGTTGAGAGAATCGGATTTTTACATTCGCCGTCTACATTCGTTGCTTGGAATCATTCCAGTTGGACTTTTTGTCGTACAACATTTGGTGATCAACCATTTTGCAACGCGCGGTGCTGATGCGTTTAACGCGGCTTCAGATTTCATGGGGAATTTACCATTTGTGCTTTTTCTTGAATGGTTCATTATTTATATCCCATTGATGCTTCATGCGTTTTACGGTGTCTACATATCATTCACATTTAAAAGTAACGTCAAGAAGTATGGTACATTCCGTAACTGGATGTTCTTCTGGCAACGTGTGACGGGTGTTTTCTTAGTTGTGTTCATTGCATGGCATATCTGGGAAACAAGAATTCAGAAAGCACTTGGGGCTGACGTAAACTTCGATATGATGGCTGACATTTTAGCTAGCCCATTCATGCTTGCATTTTATATTGCAGGTGTTATCGCAGCGACGTTCCATCTTTCGAACGGATTATGGGGTTTCTTAGTAACTTGGGGAATTACACAATCACCTCGTTCACAGCAAATTGTGGCGTACATTACAGGCGGAGTATTTGTAATCCTTTCTGTAATCGGTGTACAAGCCCTACTTGCATTTACTTAATTTACGATAGTTAAAGTTTTTATGAGATTATTTACACTTTGAGGAGTGAAACATTAATGGCTAAAGGCAGAATGATTGTTGTCGGCGGAGGTCTTGCAGGCTTGATGGCAACAATCAAGGCAGCAGAAGAAGGCGTCTCAGTTGACTTGTTTTCACTTGTTCCGGTAAAACGTTCCCACTCCGTATGTGCTCAAGGAGGCATAAACGGTGCGGTTAACACGAAGGGAGAAGGCGATTCACCTGCAATCCACTTCGATGACACTGTTTACGGGGGAGACTTTTTAGCGAACCAACCACCTGTAAAGGCGATGACAGACGCAGCACCGGAAATTATTCACTTAATGGACCGGATGGGCGTTATGTTCAACCGTACATCTGAAGGCTTACTAGATTTCAGACGTTTCGGCGGAACGCTTCATCACCGTACAGCTTTCGCAGGCGCAACAACAGGACAACAGCTTTTATATGCATTAGATGAACAAGTTCGACGTTTCGAAGTTGAAGGACTTGTACAAAAGTATGAAAACTGGGAATTCCTTGGTGCGGTTCTTGACGATGAAGGCGTATGTCGCGGAATTAAAGCACAAAATATGCACACGATGGAGATTCATGCATTTAAAGGTGACTCTGTCATCATGGCAACTGGCGGACCGGGAATTATCTTCGGAAAATCGACGAACTCAGTTATTAATACAGGGTCAGCAGCATCTATTGTTTATCAACAAGGTGCATACTACTCAAACGGTGAGTTTATCCAAATTCACCCGACAGCGATTCCTGGGGACGATAAGCTACGTCTTATGAGTGAATCTGCACGCGGTGAAGGTGGACGTGTTTGGACATACAAAGACGGCAAACCTTGGTACTTCTTGGAAGAGAAATACCCAGCATACGGGAACCTGGTTCCACGTGATGTTGCAACACGCGAAATCTTTGACGTGTGTGTGAATCAGAAGCTTGGTATTAATGGAGAAAACATGGTTTACCTAGATCTATCTCACAAAGATCCAAAAGAGCTAGACATTAAACTTGGTGGAATCATTGAAATCTACGAGAAATTTACTGGTGATGATCCACGTAAACTTCCAATGAAAATTTTCCCGGCTGTTCACTATTCAATGGGCGGACTATGGGTTGATTATGATCAGCATACAAATATTCCTGGATTATTTGCTGCCGGCGAATGTGATTATTCACAGCACGGTGCGAACCGTTTAGGTGCTAACTCACTTCTATCTGCTATTTACGGTGGAATGGTTGCGGGTCCTAATGCTGTGAAATATATGAAAGGCCTTAAGAAAACTGCTGAAGAAATTCCTTCATCGGTATTCGATTCGGCTGTTAAAGAAGAGCAACAGAAATGGGACGACACACTCAAATTGGACGGTACGGAAAACGCTTACGTTCTACACAAAGAGCTGGGTGAGTGGATGACGAATAACGTTACAGTCGTTCGTTACAATGATCGTCTAGAACAAACTGATGCTAAAATTCTTGAGCTTCTTGAAAGATATGAAAATATCAATATTACTGATACACAGCAATGGTCAAACCAAGGTGCGACGTTCACACGTCAGCTTAAAAACATGTTATACTTGGCTCGAGTAATCACTATCGGGGCGCTACAGCGTAATGAAAGTCGCGGTGCGCATTATAAACCGGATTTCCCTGAGCGTGATGACAAGAACTTTATGAAAACTACGATGGCGAAATTTGATGGAAAGTCAGCACCTATTATTCACTATGAAGATATTGACGTTTCCTTAATCCCGCCACGTAAACGCGATTATTCTGCGGCGAAAGGAGATTGACATAATGAGCGAACAAAATACCGCCGTACAGGAACGTACTGAGCAGGTAGCGCAAAAAACTGTCCAATTTGAAATTCTTCGTCAAGATACGAGTGACTCAAAACCATATTGGGAAAGCTTTGAAATCGAATATAGACCTAACATGAACGTTATTTCAGGTTTAATGGAAATTCAACGTAATCCGGTAAATGCTGATGGCAAGAAAACTACGCCAGTCAGTTGGGAAATGGTTTGTCTTGAAGAAGTTTGCGGAGCCTGTTCAATGGTTATTAACGGCCGTCCACGTCAATCGTGTACTGCATTAGTTGATCAGTTCGAACAACCGATAAAACTTGAACCGATGAAAACATTTCCAGTCGTGCGCGACCTAGTCGTTGACCGAAATGTCATGTTTGATTCGTTGAAGAAGATTAAAGCATGGGTTCCGATTGATGGTACGTATGATCTTGGTGAAGGACCTCGTATGCCTGAGCGCAAGCGTCAATGGGCTTATGAGCTTTCAAAATGTATGACATGCGGTGTTTGTTTAGAAGCATGTCCAAACGTTAACGATCAAACGAATTTTATCGGTCCAGCACTTCTTTCACAAGTTCGTCTGTTCAACACGCATCCAACTGGTGCGATGAACAAAGATGAAAGATTAGCGGCACTTATGAGTGACGGTGGGATTGCAGAGTGCGGAAACTCGCAAAACTGTGTTGTTTCTTGTCCTAAAGGCATTCCATTAACAACTTCTATTGCAGCGATGAACCGTGCAACATCCGTTCAAATGTTCAAAAACTTCTTCGGAAGCGACCACATGGTAGACTAAAATATTTAAAAAATCCTACTTCGTTATTTTAACGAAGTAGGATTTTTTTTGATTGTATTTCATTATTATGGAATAATGAATAGAAAATGAAGGTTGAAAAGGGGTTTATGGAATGAGAGCTAATTATATTGAGGATTTTGATACATGGGCAGAAGCATTTAAGTTTTCGGCACCATTAACAGTTCGTTTTTCTGATATCGATCTCTACGGAATTGTTAATAACGCTATTACGATTTCGTATATGGAGTTTGCACGGATTGAATACTTTAAACATATTGGATTAATGAGCGATTGGATGAATCCGAAGGGCGAGAAAATACCCGTCGTAGCAGATGTCCAGTGCGATTATGTGAAGCCGATTACATATGATGAAAATCTAGATATCTTCGTAAAATCAAATTCTATAAGAAATTCTTCGGTTGACCTTCATTACATGGCAAAAAACGGAAATGGTGAAATTGTCTTTACAGGACGTGGTACTTTAGTGCAGATTAATCGCAAAAGCGGCAAAGGAACGCCTTGGTCGGAAAAAGAAAAGTCGCTTTTTGTCGGTTGAATGGGTTAGAGCCGTCACGTCATTGTCCTTCCTGACATATTTTAAAGTGAAAGTCGATAGGAGGGGCGCGTCTTGACAGATGAACCAAAACATCGCTCGTTGTTAACGGGTAGGGAGCGAGAGATCTTTAACTTGCTCATCAATGACTTTACGACAAAAGATATCGCAGGACGGCTCGGTATTAGCGAAAAGACTGTTCGAAATCACATCTCCAACACCATTCAGAAGCTTGGGGTTTCGGGTAGAGCGCAGGCGATTATCGAGCTATTAAGGCTTGGAGAATTGCATTTGCGCTAAAATAAGTTGCCATACCGGGGGAAAAAGGCGACAATAGAAGTAGTAATTGTTATCAGGGAGTTGGTTAACTTGTCGGAACGGACGACAGCAAAGACGCATGATGTAATTGAAGTAGCACATATGGAAAAAGAACTTAGATATATTGCAGCGATTATTAAACATAGCGGCCGTAAAATACTAAAAAACTATACAATTACACCACCGCAATTTATTGCGTTACAATGGCTTTTCGAACACGGAGATATGACAATAGGCGACTTATCGAATAAGATGTATCTTGCCTTCAGTACGACGACGGATTTGGTCGATCGCATGGAGAAAAACAATCTTGTGAAACGCGTACGTGACGATAAAGATCGTCGCGTTGTCAGAATTCATCTTCTAGATGAAGGAAAACGTGTGATTGAAGAAGTTATTGATAAAAGACGTGATTATTTAAATTCAGTGTTGTCCAATTTTGAAGAAGACGAAGTTAAACAATTCTCTAACCTGCTAACAAAACTGCACAAAGAGATGAAGTGGGATTGAGGGATTAAAGTGGAAGGACCAATCGGAATTATCGATTCGGGTGTCGGCGGACTTACCGTCGTCAAAGAATTACGAAACAAATTGCCTAATGAATCAATCATCTATATTGGTGATGATAAACGTTGTCCATATGGACCGCGTCCTGCCGAAGAAGTGCGGCAGTTTACGATTGAAATGGCATCTGCACTTTCAAAAATGGGTATTAAGATGCTCGTTATTGCTTGCAATACAGCCACAGCAGTCGCGCTAGATGACATTCGCGAATTATTCAATTTTCCGGTTGTCGGTGTAATTGTTCCAGGTGCTCGCGCAGCAGTAACGGCTTCAACAACTGGGAAAATTGCTGTTCTGGGAACGCTGGGAACGATTAAGAGCGGTGCTTATAGTATGGAGATTGCACAGCAATCCCCATCTGCAACGGTTTTCCCACTTGCATGTCCGGAGTTTGTTCCTCTTGTTGAAAGCGGCCAATATAAATCTGACTATGCAAGTACGATTGTCGATCGAACATTGAGTAATTTAGCTGGAAAGGATTTCGATGCAGCCATTTTAGGTTGTACGCATTATCCTCTTCTTGAAGACCATATTAAAAAGAGTCTTCCAGCGAATGTGAAAGTTATTTCTTCGGCGGTTGAAACCGTTCATGATATAGAACGAGAACTGAAAGAACGAAATATATTAAATGAATCGAAGCAATCTGTTGAACCTATTTTTTATACGACGGGTTTACGAACAGCCTTTCATGAAATTGTTTGTGATTGGTTATTCATAGAAAATCCTGATGTACGACATTTAACCTTATAAAACCCGGGATGTCCTTTTTGGACGTCCGGGTTTTTGCATTGATGAATTAGGCTATGATAAAAATAAGATTATATTAATGATGGAGGCAATTTTATGACAAGACATGATGGAAGAAATGCTGGGGAACTTAGACCGGTTACAATCGAAACAGATTATTTGATTCATCCAGAAGGATCGGTGCTGATTACAGTAGGAAACACAAAAGTAATTTGTACAGCTACGATAGAAAGCCGCGTGCCGCACTTCCTGCGGGGGAGCGGGAAAGGATGGGTCACGGCAGAGTATTCCATGTTACCACGTGCTACAGGGCAGCGGACGCAGCGTGAGGCGACGCGTGGCAAGTTAGGCGGGCGGACGATGGAGATTCAACGACTAATTGGACGAGCTATGCGCACAGTAATTGATCTTGAAGCAATCGGCGAACGTACAATTTGGATTGACTGTGATGTTATTCAAGCTGACGGCGGAACGAGAACTGCATCGATTACAGGCGCGTTTGTAGCCATGACGATCGCAGCAGCTAAACTTCATGAAGAAAAAGAATTGACTAAATTCCCGATTACGCAGTTTCTAGCCGCGACTAGTGTCGGGAAATCAATGGAAGATGAACTTATTCTAGACTTGGATTATGTTGAAGATTCTTCCGCAGCTGTCGATATGAACGTCGTTATGACAGGTGCTGGTGCTTTTGTTGAATTACAAGGGACAGGCGAGGAAGCGACCTTTACAAAAGATGAGATGAATGGCCTTGTGTCACTTGCAGAAAAAGGAATTACAGAACTGATCGGTTATCAGAAAAATGCACTCGGACCAATTGCAGACTTGGTTGGCAAAGGAGAAGGTGAGACACTATGAAAGAAGTTATAATCGCGACAAATAATGCGGGGAAAGGAAAAGACTTTGAAGCATTGTTCACCCCGCTTGGAATAAAGGTATTAACATTAAACGACATTGAACAAGAAATAGATGTTGAAGAGACGGGTAAGACCTTTGAAGAAAATGCGATATTAAAAGCGGAAGAAGTTTCCAAGCTTCTCGGGAAAACTGTTATTGCCGATGACAGCGGGCTTGAAATCGATGCGCTAGACGGCGCGCCTGGCGTCTACTCAGCGCGTTATGCAGGGCCGGGCAGTACTGACGATAAAAACATTGATAAAGCATTAGGCGCACTCACTGGAGTGGAAGAGCCCGAACGTACTGCAAGATTTCGTTGCGTGCTAGCAATCGCGGGGCCAGGACTCGAGACTGAAACTTTCTCTGGAAGTTGCGAAGGTATTATTTTAAAGGAACGACAAGGAACGAATGGATTTGGATATGATCCAATTTTTTATGTCCCAAGTAAAAAACGTTCTATGGCGGAACTATCGCCTGAGGAAAAAGGGTTAATCTCACATAGAGGAGATGCGCTTGCAAAACTTCGTGTGAAATTACCACAATTAATACAGAAAGTTGGTTTATAAATGAAATTAATCGTTATGAGTGATAATCATGGGGATAAAGAAACGGTGAAAGCCGTTTCTTCATTGCCGGCAGATGCACATTTCCACTGCGGGGATAGTGAGTTTCCATACGATGATGAAACATTGTCGTCGATGTTTCGAGTCGGAGGAAATTGCGATATAGATTCGAAATATCCGGGTGAAGTCGTTACAGAAATTAAAGGTAAAATGATTCTAGCAGTTCATGGCCATGAACATAATGTGAAAAGTTCATTGATGGAATTGTATTACCGCGCAAAGGAAAAAGCTGCCGATATAGTATTATTTGGCCATTCTCATTTATATGGCGCGGAAATGAAAGATGGTATATTATTTGTCAATCCAGGTAGCACGTTGTTGCCGAGAGGCGGAAATTCCGCTACATATGCGGTTGTTGAGTGGGATGAAACCCCAGTCGTCACCTTCAAAAACATGGATCATGAAGTGGTTGAAACAGTCGAAATAAAAAAGATTTAAATTAGTGTTGACTTTCCATTTTGTCCTGCCTATAATAGTACTTGTCGCAACAATACCATATGTTGCTAAGACATGTCTCAGTAGCTCAGCTGGATAGAGCAACAGCCTTCTAAGCTGTGGGTCGGGGGTTCGAATCCCTCCTGGGACGTATAGGCTTAAAATGAGAAATGTTGAACGAACAGTTAAGCGCTTGGACATTGGTTATACAATGTTCAAGCGCTTTTTGTTTTACAGTTTTTTCTAAAAATGCTATATTTTTATTAAAAAGCTGTCGAGAATAGTGTGAATAGATACAAATTTAATAAAGGCTTCAAAGAACTTATTGAATATGTTATTATAAGTTGTAGCCATATTTTGGTTGAAAAGCATTGTTTGACCAATGCATAAACTTGTCTCAGTAGCTCAGCTGGATAGAGCAACAGCCTTCTAAGCTGTGGGTCGGGGGTTCGAATCCCTCCTGGGACGTAACAAGGTGAAATCTGCAAAGATAAAAACCTAAATAAAGCGCCAGAAACATTGTTAGGTAAATGTTTCTGGCGCTTTTTTATTTCTGTAAGAATACGAATGAAAACGAGCCTTATTCCTTTATTAATACATTAAACCACTTTGTAGTAGCTAAAAGTGGTTTTTTATTGGCGATAATCATCCAACCCTATTTTGTATATATAGCAATGTTGTTTAATAAACTTAGATTATCAAGCAAATGAAAGGGTAGAGTATTGAAACGGGAAATGATTTTTGCTATTACGAAACTAGTAGGAATACTATTTGGTATTCCGGCGACTTTCAGTATGGGTTAAAATTGTCAGATACCTGTGTGGGAAATCAACACAAAAATCACGGGTACCGATACTTTAGGAGGTGGAATGGTGAAAGTATCAAGTAGAATAGCCATTGTTAATCTGATCTTTTTTATCTTGATGATAGCCATTAATTATTACGCAGGATCAAATGTGGGGAGTATAGCAAATGAAAAGACTGCACTAATTCAGCCAGCAGGATATGCTTTTTCAATTTGGATACTCATTTATTTTCTCTTGTTTTTATGGATAGTAAAAGGTTTTTTTGTTCGCGGTAAAAAAGTAAGTGTCTACATCGACACTCAAAGACTTATACCTATAAACTTTCTATTAAACGGGGCTTGGATTCTAGCTTTTACGCAACAAAAGATTCTTTTGTCTACGGTTATTATTCTTCTTTTATTACTCTCGATCATTTTAATCTATAGAAAAATAAAACAAAATGTAAACAGGGGTCTTTTTGATCTTGTCCCATTCTCAATTTATCTAGGATGGGTTTCTATAGCCAGTATTGTAAATGTTTTTACGTTATTTGTTCGCAATGATATCGAAACATTTCTTGGGATTGGAGAACTAGACTGGACGGTTATTATGCTCATTTTCGGATGCGCTCTGGCTGTATCGTTCTCACTTATTAATCAGGATGCCTTGTATCCGCTTGTGTTTATATGGTCCTATATCGCGATTTACGTTAAAGATCAGGAAGAGATTATAAATTTGGTCACACTGAATTGTATCATTATTATGAGTGTCACTGTTTTATATGTAGTTTTTTCAAAAATTAGCAGAACTAATTCAGAACATTGAAAGATGCAGAACGTAGTACGTTTTATGGTGGCAGTTCCGAAGGCTATAAAGCTTATCCATTTTTAAATAAATAATCAAATTCATACCAAAGAGGGTTATTAATCAGTAACCCTTTTTTATTGAATAGTGAATTTTTTATAGCTAATCATTAGTTATCTTCTCTGAAAAATGCAACCTTTCTATTATGATATTGTTGGGAATAGTGTAAATAGATATAAATTTAATAAATCCTTCATAGAACCTAATGAATGTGTTATCATAATTTGTAGACATATTTTGGTTTGAAAACATTCCATGACCAATACATAAAATTGTCTCAGTAGCTCAGTTGGATAGAGCAACAGCCTTCTAAGCTGTGGGTCGGGGGTTCGAATCCCTCCTGGGACGTATCATGAAAAAGCCTGTAGACTTAATGTTTACAAGGCTTTTCATTTTTTGATTGAAAATAACTATTGTTGAATAGATTCTATTTGAAGACAAGAAAAGTAGGTGAACAATGTGGGGAAATATCAATTGGATAATAAAGGTAAGGCGGCTGTGACAAAGTATCATGAAAAAAACAAGCCTGCCAAATTTGATAAAAAGCAACATCTTGAAAAGATACGTACGGAGTATTTGAAGAGAAAGCAACAACAAGCAGATAAATAAAGTAGTTCAGATATTTCTTCCTCAATAAAAAAGCCCTACACATGCTGTATTATCAGCGCATGTAGGGCTTTTTGGTTGTTAAATCACCTTTTATCAGCCGCATGTGACGCACGGTCGCCGATAAATTGAATAAGTTGAACAAGGAAGATTAAGAAGACGACGGTGATGACCATCACTTCATTTTGGTAGCGGTAGTATCCGAAACGAATCGCCAAGTCGCCGATACCGCCGCCGCCGATCATTCCTGCCATTGCGGAATAGCTTAACAAACTAATAATTGTTACTGTCAATCCTGCGATGAGTCCTGATTTCGATTCAGGCAATAATACTTTTCGAATAATTAGCCATGGGGAAGCGCCGCAAGATTCAGCTGCTTCAATGACACCTTTGTCGATTTCACGTAAAGAGTTTTCCACTAGTCGAGCGTAAAATGGAATGCCCGCTACCGTTAGCGATAAGCTTGCCGCAGTAGGTCCCATTGACGTCCCGAGAATAAGTGTCGTCAATGGAAGAAGTACGACGAGTAAGATGACGAATGGAATGGACCGAATAATATTAATAATCGTGCCAGATATACTTTGTAGAACTTGATTTTGCCAAAACATGCCTTCACTCGTAACAAACAGTCCTATGCCAAGCGGAATTCCTATTAGCACTGCCAGCGTCACTGAAATGGTTAACATCCAAGCTGTTTCCAAAAACGCGACACCAAATTCATTTAGCAAGTTAAGAGACATCAGCAAGCACCTCCAAACGGTTTGTGCGAATCGTAATATATTCGATTGCGCGGTCGATTTCGTATTGTTCGCCTTTAATTTCAACGATTAGAATACCTAGAGGACGATCTTGTATATAGCTGATCTGGCCATGTAAAATATTTACAATGACTTTGAAACGATGGATTGTTTCCGAGATAATACTTTCTTCTGCAGAGTCGCCGCGGAATGTGATTTGTACAATTGATCCTGTCCTAGCCTCTAGTAATCGTTCTGGCAATGTTAAAGAATGAACGGTTTGAACAAATTGCTTGGCCAGCGGTGTTTGTGGGTCAGCAAACAATTCATAAGCTTCATTTACCTCAATCACTTTGCCATCTTCCATCACAGCAACCCGGTGGCAAATTTGTTGTACAACTTCCATCTCGTGCGTAATGAGTACGATTGTAATCCCTAAGTTTTGATTTATTTCTTTTAACAATTTCAAAATAGATGCTGTCGTATTAGGATCGAGTGCAGACGTTGCTTCATCGCAAAGTAGGACAGTTGGATCGTTTGCAAGCGCGCGGGCAATCCCGACACGCTGTTTCTGGCCACCTGAAAGTTGAGCTGGATAATAATCGGCACGATCGGCAAGGCCGACCATTTCTAGCAACTCCGGAACGCGTTGCTGAATTTCAGTTTTTGTTTTTCCAGCCGCTAACATGGAAAAGGCAATGTTGTCATATACTTTCGCGGAACTGATTAAGTGAAAGTGTTGAAAAATCATTCCAATTTTTAAGCGCTCTTTTCGTACTTCTATCTTAGACATTGTCGTCAATTCTTTTTTATTGATGAGCACTTGACCTTCTGTTGGTTTTTCCAGCAAATTTAAACATCTGAGTAATGTACTCTTTCCAGCGCCACTGTAACCGATAATGCCGAAAATTTCACCTTTCGGAATGGTAAGATTGACATTATCAACGGCCGTTACACTATGATACCTTTTTGTGACATTCACAAGTTCAATCACTGTAGCACCTCCTATTCTGTCTGATAATCGGGTTTTGTGAATCCAGCATTATTTTCGTTTGTATATTTTAAAAATGCTTCAGAGTGATAAGCTTTTTTGATAGCCGCTGCGAACGTTTCGTCCAAATTGTCTTTGTGATAGGCAATGTTATTCATGAATTCCGGTGGTGTATCCTCCAAGAGAACAGCATCTTCTAAGTTTAAGCCCGAGGCGATTGCGAAATTTCCGTTAATGAATGCAAAGTCAGTATCACCTAAAGACCGTGGAAGTTGTGCGCCGTCCATTGCCACAATATCTAATTTGTATTTGTTATCAACGATGTCTTTTTCAGAAGCACGAGTTTGATCAATTTCACCTGCAAGCGTAATCCATCCGAAACGTTCCAACATTTGAAGGGCTCGCGCCATACTAACCGGGTCGTTTGACAATGTTAACTTCATACCTTCTTTTACGTCAGAAACATCTTTATGCTTTTCTGAATACAAACCAATTGGTGCGGTAGGGACGGCGTGACCGATTGCCAAATTCGTCTTATGTTCTTTATTGAAAGCCTCTAAATAGACAGACGTTTGAAAGACGTTTGCATCGATACTGCCTTCTTCTAGTGCACGATTAGGCTGTATATAGTCATTAAATTCAACGAGTTTTACTTTGTAACCGTCTTTTTCCAGTAATGGAATAATGCTTTCTTTCAGTTGGTCTGCATAGGGTCCTGATGTCGCCCCGATTTTTAACTCTTTTTTATCTCCGCTTGCTTCGCCAGATGAACATGCAGCAAGGATGAGCAAAGTGGACAAGACTAGCAAAAAACTAATTATTTTTTTCATGTTATTTCCCCCCTATATTATCAATGAATTAAACAGTGACCTTTGAATGCTTTTTCCCTGGATGATTTATCGGCAATTGATTATTTCCGAATAAATTTCCGCGCATTGTCGACGCTGATACATCACCTTTTTTACGAATTAATCCACGTTCTTGTAGAACAGGCGTGACCAATTCTGCAAAATCTTTAAAGGATCCTGGTTTAATTGCGTATGTGATATTGAACCCGTCGACGTCAGCTTCGTTAACCCAGCGCTCCATTTCATCTGCGATTTTTTCAGGTGTCCCGACAACTACCGGGCCAATCCCGCCGATACCCACAAATTCAGCAATTTCTCGAATGGTCCATTTTTTGTTTGGGTCCACTTTCGTGAAAATTTCAACACGTGAACGCATTGAATCATTTTCAACATACTGCAAATCTTCATCTAGGTCGTATTCAGATAAATCGATTCCCGTCCATCCACTAAATAAGCTCATCGCGCCTTCAATGCTAATATGTTGTTTGTAATCCTCATACTTGGCTTCCGCCTCTTCTTGTGTTCGACCAACAATCGGAGTGAAAAGACTATACACTTTTATGTCTTCGCCTTTTCTGCCAAACTGTTCTGCCTGACCGCGTATTTTATCGACAAACTTTCGTGCAATATCAGTTGTTGGCATGGAAACATAAATACCTTCCGCATGTTCTGCAGCAAATGCACTTCCTCTTGGCGATAATCCAGCTTGAAAAATGACTGGTGTTCGTTGAGGGGATGGTTCGCATAAATGAGCACCTGGAACTGTGAAATACTTACCCTTATGTTGAATGTCGTGCACTTTGTCTGGATCCACATACATCTTTCTTTTGGTGTCACGAACGACGGCATCTTCATCCCAGCTTTGTTCCCATAATTTATAACAAACATCTAAATATTCTTCAGCGATTGAATATCGTTCATCATGTGCAATTTGTTCCGCAAGGCCCATATTTAATGCTGCGCTTTTCAAATAGGAGGTTACAATATTCCAACCAACCCGGCCCTTCGTTAAATGATCTAATGTCGACATGCGACGTGCAAATGTATAAGGATGTTCATGGGTGACGGACGCGGTAATGCCGAATGACAATTTTTTTGTAACTGCAGCCATTGCTGGAACAATCAGCAGTGGATCATTGATAGGGGATTGCACTGCTTGCCTTAAACTAGCGTCTCTTTTACCTTCATAAACATCATACGGACCTAGTACATCTGCTAAGAAAACGGAGTCAAACTGTGCGTCTTCCAATAACTTTGCAAACTCAATCCAGTAGTTTATATCCGTATAGCGATGTGCTTCACTGTCTGGATGGGACCAGAGTCCAGGAGATTGGTTACTCGGACAGTTCATATCAAATGCGTTTAATAAAATTCTTTTTTTTGTCATTATAAATTCCTCCTAATTTTTTGTTGCGTTTTAACTATGCAAAGACTGATTCGTTTCCAATTTCTTGGCGTTCCACATAACTTTCCAACATATTCGTTAATCCAGCAGGGAAGTGGAGTCGCTTTGTCGATTGTTCTTCCGACAGATTCGCTGTTGTGTATTGCAAAAACTTAAGGATATTCATTCTTCTTTCTGTGATATGTACGATTTCGTGATCATAAAACCATGCGTCGATTGTATTGTATACACCCCGGTTGATGTGAAAAGTCGCTTCAACCTTCCGGACGAATGAAAGATCCGGCAAATGAACATCCACGGTCATCAAATAACACCTCCTATACGAATAAATAAAAAACCCCCTTCTCAAGATGAGAAGAGGGCGAAATACAAAAATTAGCTGTAATTTCAGCCGTCTCATCTCGAAGAATACGAATGTATTCTACTGAACTTAGCACCATACACTTGAAAATTGCTGGTTGCTGAGGTTTCAAAGGGTCAGTCCCTCCACCTCTCTTGATAAGAAGCTTACTTATTCAATTTTTAATCGCCGATCGAATAGCTAGATTTGTCTGTTCGAACGTTAGATTGGATTCTATCTACCTTTTTCGAAAGAGTCAAGAGGTTTTCATAGAATAATCGGATATGAGTGAAAAGTCTCGTTATTTAACTTGAATCAAAATATGGTGACAGAAAAAACATGGAGATGTAGTGATAGTGACGAGTTATGCAAATCTTGACGTGTTATTGGATGAACTTACCAACTGAGGATATAGGATTAATGGACCATGAATTGTGCACTGATGATACTGAATATGCGCGAGATTGATTGTTTTTCAAGAGATAGAAGTTTATTGATGCATCATTTAAAATGGTTTGACAAATTGGAAAACTATAGTAATCTATTTTAAACGTATATTGAAAAAGGATGACAATAAAGGGGGATAAAATTGAATTCGCAAAAAGTTAGTAGTGGAAAAAATGATAAAAAGAACGGTTTTTTTAATAAGTTTCTAGACCTTATTGAGAAATATGGAAACAAATTACCCGATCCAGTTATGTTATTTGTGTATATTGCAGGCCTAATTTTAATCTGTTCTACTATTTTTTCCTTACTTGGTGTAACAGCGATAAACCCGGGTAACGGTGAAGAAATTATCGTTGTTAATTTGCTTAATGGCGAAGGAATCATCAAGATATTAACGAATCTCGTAGCGAATTTCACTAGTTTTCCTCCGCTAGGCTTGGTTCTGGTAGTAATGCTAGGTGTTGGACTGGCAGAGTCAACGGGACTTATTGGGGCCGTAATGAAAACAACCATATTAAACGCGCCTAAGAAATTAATTCTACCAACAATTGTGTTGGTAGCTATCGTTGGAAACGCAGCTGCAGATGCTGCAATGGTTGTGTTGCCTCCAATCGTTGCAATGATATTTATTGCATTGGGCCGACATCCCATTGCAGGCTTGGCAGCCGCGTATGCATCAGTTGCCGGTGGATTTAGTGCAAATCTGATATTAAGTGTTTTGGATCCGTTAGTTTCGGGCTTCACGCAGACTGGTGCTCAGATGATTGATCCAGAGTACATCGCAAATCCAGCGATGAACTATTATTTCCTAGTCGTTTCGACATTGTTTTTAGTTCCGACAGCTGTTTTTATCACAACTAAAATCGTTGAACCACGTCTTGGAAAATATGAAGGTGAAATCGAGACGTTGGATGAAGTGACAACAGCAGAAAAGAAGGGGCTACTTTGGGCTGGAGTTTCAGTAGCGGTAATGGCTGTTGTAATCCTCAGTCTATCAATTCCCGAAAATGGGTTGTTTAGGCATCCAGAGACTGGCTCCTTAACTGTTTCTCCCTTAATGGACAGCCTAGTGCCATTAATGATGATTTTATTTCTAGTACCGTCAATTATTTTTGGGAAAGTCGTGAAGGTCATTAACGATTCAAAAGACATGGCGAATCATTTGGCAAAAGCAATGTCTGGAATGGGTATGTATATCGTTATTGCATTCGTAGCGGCACAAATGATCGCCTTCTTCAATTGGAGTAATTTAGGTCCGATTGTTGCAATCAAAGGAGCCGAAACCTTAGAATCTATTGGGTTGAAAGGGCTTCCGTTATTAATAGGATTTATTATTGTGGCAGCACTTATTAACTTCTTAATCGCCAGCGCTTCAGCTAAATGGGCGATTCTAGCACCAGTGTTCGTACCGATGTTTATGTTATTGGGATATAGTCCGGCGTTGACGCAGATGGCCTATCGAATAGGGGATTCCATTACGAATCCAATAACGCCGATGCTTGCCTATTTCGCGATTGTCTTAACTTTCGCGAAAAAGTATGATCCGAAAATGGGGATTGGGACACTTATGTCGTCGTTGCTACCGTACTCTATTGCCTTTTCGATTATGTGGATTATTTTGTTCGCGGCATGGTATTTACTCGGTATTCCACTCGGCCCAGAAGGCGAATTATTTTTGAATCCTAAGTAAGTTTTAAGAGCATCCTACGGGGTGCTTTTTTGGCTTTATGCAACGAAATCTTGTTTTAAAGTTGTTTTCTCAACCGCTTCGTTTCTAAATCAGCCAATCTAACTGGAATCGGAATTCGACTTTCCTTGTTAATTAAGCTCATCGTGATTTCTGTAGCTGTTTGCAAGTCGATATAGTTTCCGCAAGAGATAAATATAGGCTTCACATTTTCATGGGATCGCAAGACTCTGCCGCATACTTCATTTTTTATGATGATATTTTCATAAGAGCCCGAAACATTGTCAGGCATCATAAAATCCACGTCGTCTATTTTAAAGTAATTTTTCGCGACGCCGATTGTGGGTTTATTGAAAAAGAAAGAAGCATGTGTTGCAATCCCCATATGGCGGGGATGTAGATAACCATTACCATCGAATATAAATAAATCCGGTGCTATAGAGAGTTTGTTAGCGGTCTCAATAACGAGGGGAAGTTCCCTGAAAGCTAAATATCCCGGAATGTATGGAACGGTGATTTTCCCGGCACTGGAGGTTTTTTCAACAACCACTTTCGACGCATAATCGATAACGACAATGCTACAGATTCCCCATTCTGCCTCATCTAACTCCTTATAAGCGATGTCTACGCCAGCACAGAATTTAATCCTATGAAATCTATTTTTTAAGCAGATATCGCGTGCGAGTTCGGTCTGTATGGCTTTGTATTTTTCAATAATCATTTATGCACCTTCTCGATGTAATCTTTTCCTAACACAACATGAATTATTCGAAATAATTGCACCGCCATATTTGGTGAAACATATCACTAGGGAAGGGCCCTATTTATTAGCAACTACATATACATTAAATTGACTTCTATATGATCTCATTATATATTTATTCATGATATTGAGAATCATTTTCAATCAAAACAAAGTCTGGAGTTGGAAAATATGAAAAAGAGTTTATTCTTAATTGTTATCGCCATGATGCTCGTACTCTCAGCATGCACAAGTGCTTCCAAAAAAGAAAGTGGCACAGATACAGGTGCAAAGAAATCCGAAAAGTCGGAAGTGAATTTGTATACGAGCCGTCATTATGACGTGGATAATGAATTATACAAAAAATTTGAAGAAGAAACTGGCATAAAAGTAAACGTTATCAAAGACGAAGCAGACGTACTCATCGAACGGATTAAACGTGAAGGAACTGCAACAAAAGCGGATTTATTATTAACTGCTGACGTTGGTAGGCTCTACCGTGCGAAAGAAGAAGGACTCCTTCAAAGCGTGTCAAGTGACAAATTATCGAAACAAATCCCAGGAAAATTGCGTGATGTTGACGATATGTGGGTCGGTTTGACTAAACGTGCGCGTATTCTAGTGTATAATAAGGATAAAGTAAAACCTGAGGAACTTTCCACATATGAAGCACTTACAGAAGACAAGTGGAAAAGCCGTGTGCTCGTTCGTTCATCAGAAAGTGTCTATAACCAGTCACTCCTCGCTTCGTTCATCGAAATAGATGGTGAAGAGAAAGCGAAAGAATGGGCGCAAGGTCTCGTTAATAATTTTGCACAAAATCCTGAAGGCGGAGATCGCGATCAAGCGAAAGCAATCGCAGCAGGTATAGGTGATGTCGCTATTATGAACTCATACTATTTCGGACAAATGCTGAATTCTTCAGAACCTGAAGAAGTGAAAGTAGCTGAGAACCTAGGTGTTTTCTTCCCAAACCAAAAGACAACGGGTACACATGTAAATATTAGTGGTGCAGGAGTCGTCAATGGTTCGAAAAATGCGGAGAATGCAATTAAACTCCTTGAATTCCTTACAGACGAAGAAGCTCAAAGCAAGTTTGCTTCTGCAAATTATGAATACCCAGTGAATGAAAATGTAGAACCTTCAGAACTCCTTCAGTCATGGGGAGACTTTAAAGAACAAGATATTCCATTATCGACACTCGGTGAAAACAATGCGAAAGCAATCATGATTTTTAACGAAGTCGGCTGGAAATAAAAGTTGGACCCCTTCCGAAATTCTTCGGAAGGGATTGCGGAAATGGTAACGTGAAACTTCTATTATTTTAGAAGAATAGCATCTCAATTCTTCTCAAATGAATGTTAGTTGAACCAATCGGGCATTTACGAACCGTTGCCCCACTAATATTTAAGTCACTTGGATATCTTGAAGTGGTGGGGCTTACGGTACGTTAATGCGGGATAAAGTGAAACTTCAATCATTTGAGTAGAATGCATCTCAATTCTTCTCAAATGAATGTTAGTTGAACCAATCGGGCATTTACGAACCGTTGCCCCACTAATTCTTTAAGTCACTTGGAAATCTTGAAGTGGTGGGGCTTACGGTACGTTAATGCGGGATAAAGTGAAACTTCAATCATTTGGGTAGAATGCATCTCAATTCTTCTCAAATGATTGTTAGTTGAACCAATCGGGCATTTACGAACCGTTGCCCCACTAATATTTAAGTCACTTGGAAATCTTGAAGTGGTGGGGCTTACGGTACGTTAATGCGGGATAAAGGATGGATTTTGCTATGAACAAGCGTTTCGCTAATGTCAATGGGTGGACAATTTCTGCCGTACTAATTATCATCTTGCTGTTTTTACCGAATTTGTCGATCGTATTAGGCATTTTTGCTCCAGCAAGTGAAAATTGGACGCATATTAAAGAGTTCATGCTTTTAAACTATGTAAAAACGACTCTCACACTCGTTTTCTTTACAGCGCTGTTCACAATTACAATCGGGCTTAGTCTTGCTTGGCTTATTGCACAATATGATTTTCCACTTCGGAACTTCATGAAATGGGCGCTGATTCTTCCTTTATCGATTCCTCCTTTTATTGGTGCTTATACATACCATGGCATCATAAATTACACGGGGGTCATTCAAAAGACGCTACGTAATCATTTTGATATAACACCGAATCCTGCCTACTTTGACATTATGAATATTCCGGGCGCGATTTTCATTTATACATTGGTTCTTTATCCGTACGTTTATATGATTACAAGAATTTTTCTATCTCATCAATCGGCATCCTTAATTGAAAGTGCGCGTACTTTAGGGAAAGGCCCTTTGGAAATTTTCTTTAGAGTTGTTATTCCGATTTCTCGCGTTTCAATTATTGGCGGTGCGAGTTTAGTCATATTAGAAGTTTTAAACGATTACGGGGTAGTGAAGTATTTCGGTATCCAGACCTTTAGTACAGCGATATTTCAAACTTGGTTCGGACTTGGTGATCTGGCGTCATCTATCAAACTAGCGGCCTCGCTTATGGTCATTGTCATTTTCATTTTGATGATTGAACGCTTATTGCGTGGCGGAAAGCAATACAGTTATTCGACGACAAAAGTCAGACCGCTTCCACTCGTAAAACTAAAAGGGAAAAAAGCAGCCTTTGCGACGCTATACACAGTTGCTATTTTTAGCGTAGCGTTTCTCGTTCCAATTTTGCAGTTGATTGATTGGGTCATTCTCACAATTGGAAAAGTACCGATGGAGGATGTATTGCTTTACACGAAAAACTCGATTATCGTGGCAGGGTTAGGTGCGTTCTTGATAATAGTATTTTCATTGGTTGTCGGAAACTTTAGTCGATCCGTCAAACACAAGTTGGCGAAAGTATTACCGAAATTGACGGTTCTTGGTTATTCGATACCCGGTGTCGTTGTGGCAGTTGCTGTTATAACGACATTCATTGCGCTTGATCGATTCTTAGCGCCTGTCTACCAAATTTTTGGTGTCGACTCGGAACTTGTTCTTAGCGTCAATCTGTTCATGCTGATTAGCGCTTATGTCATCCGGTTTTTCGCAATCGGTTATAATTCGATTGAATCTGGTTTCGATAAAATCGGTACAAATTTCCGTGATGCCTCGCGTATGCTAGGCGCCAACAGCCTTCGAACTTTTTTCAAAATTGATGTTCCGATGATGAAAGGTGCAATTATTAGTGGATTTATCCTTGTGTTTGTAGATATACTAAAAGAGATTCCTTTAACGTTGATCTTACGGCCATTCAATTATGACACGCTCGCCACAAAGGCGTTCCAATATGCCAGCGATGAAAAGATTATGGAAGCATCTCAAGCCTCACTATTGATTGTAGGCGTGAGTACGCTAGCAATTTTCGTTTTCCATAGGTTACTTAGAGAGGAGCCGAAATAATATGTATATGGAAATTAGTAACTTAAATTTTTCTTATTCTAATTCTTCCACACGAACGGTTGACAATTTTTCCTTCACAGTAGAAAAAGGGGAAGTTATTTCAATGCTTGGACGCAGCGGAAGTGGAAAAAGCACATTCCTGCGTTTAATTGCGGGATTGGAAATGCCGTCAGGAGGTTCGTTTATGCTGAATGGCAAGAAAATGTTTTGCGAAGAGACATTTATCCAGCCTGAAAAGCGAGGAATCGGTATGGTATTCCAGGACTACGCGCTTTTTCCGCATATGAGTGTTGAAGATAATATAATATTCGGGCTCCCGAAAATGAGTCGTAAAAATAAAGTTAAGCGGGCTAGAGAGGTTCTTGAACTGGTTGAACTTATTGGGTTCGAAAAACGATACCCACACCAATTAAGTGGTGGTCAACAGCAACGTGTCGCGCTTGCGCGAGCGATGGCACCCGAACCTGAACTAATTCTTCTTGACGAACCCTTCAGTAACCTGGACACAGATTTGCAAGTGAAAATTCGCGGAGATCTCAGACGGATTTTAAAGAAAGCGAAAACAACTGCTATTTTTGTCACGCATAATCAAAATGACGCTCATGCACTCGCAGACCGCATCGTAAAAATTAAAGACGGCAAAATCGATAAAATCGGACGTCCTTGTGACCTGCTCGGTGTTTCACCGACGGAAATACCCGGCATGGTTGAAATTACTTACGAAGAATTAATTGGTGTTTGATCAAAAAAGCCTTATCCTTTATACGTAACCCGTTCAGTTGAGTAGTACAAAACTTATTTAACTTAGCATTGCTTTTTAGCAATGCTTTTTTTAATATGTTTATCGAAGTAATCCAGTGATAAAACGTGTGGTATGATTATTAGAAGATGTAGGTTGTCCATTCCAAATATTTAATGAACTCTTATTCAACTATCGAAGGGGTGAATTGTTTGGGCTTATTTTATCGAGAGTATGGGGATAAGAACGCTCCGTTAATGGTGTTTTTACACGGAGGCGGAGTAAGTAGCTGGATGTGGGATAAACAAATTCAATACTTCAGTAATTATCATTGCATGACAATCGATTTACCTGAACATGGGGCAAGTAAACATACAGAAAATTTTACAATACAATTCAGTGCAGAGAAAATAAATGAGTTGATAGAAGAAATAGCAAACGGTAAGAAAGTAATTGTTATTGGTTTCTCATTAGGTGCACAAATAGCTATTCAAATGTTAAGTATTAATCCCAGCTTGATTGATTATGCGTTCATTAACAGTGCATTGGTTAGGCCCAATTCAATTCTTAGGAAAATGATAAAACCGTCCATAAAACTAACTTATCCTTTAGTTAAAGTTAGATCGTTCTCAAAACTTCAAGCGAAAACACTCTTCATTGATGAAGAATACTTTGAAACATATTATAGGGAAAGCACTCAAATGAAATCAGATACACTTATTAGAATACTAGAAGAAAATATGTCGTTTGAAATTCCCAACGATTTTAAAAAAGTAGAGAGTAAGATATTGGTTACTGTTGGTGAGAAAGAAAAATCAGTCATGAAAAATTCCGCGATAGAAATAGTTTCGAGTAATTCAAGTTGCACTGGGATAATTATTCCTAACGCGGGTCACGGAATATCTTTGGCGAATCCTGATTTCTTTAACCAAATGATAGGAAAGTGGATACAGGAAGGTACATCACCACAAGATGTAGTAATAATAAAGTAAAATATTATTATACTGACGAACATAAATGATTCTGCTTAACTTCCCATGGCCTTTAACGGCTAACCAAACAGATCATAATAATTGATAATATCATATTGAGTAGCTTCTGTTTAAGTGAGTGTGAGTATGAGTATAGGTCCCTGTATAGTTCCGTTGGCGAATGGGAATCCTTCTACTATCCAAGTATCGAAATGGAGGATATATAGTGACCAATAATGAAATTGGAAAGTTACCTAAGCATACTGAGTCCTATTGGCGGACGGATATTGATTTTCCGAAGTTTCCAAGTTTAGAGGATCATTTAGAAGTGGATGTTGTAATCGTCGGCGCGGGGATTACTGGAATTACCTCCGCATATCTTTTGGTCAATGAAGGCTTGAAAGTCGCGGTGATCGAAGCAGGGAAAGTGTTGAATGGGACAACTGGACACACGACCGCAAAAATCACAGCTCAACATGATTTAATCTATGATGAATTTATTCGTAATATTGGTAGAAGCAACGCGCGTTTGTATTACGAAGCGAATATCGAAGCGTTGAACTTTATCAAAGACACCGTGAAAGAGCATCATATTGATTGCGATTTGAGCACACAAGACGCGTACATATACGCTACTTCCGAGAAATACGCAAAGAAGATTGAGAAAGAATCGGAAGCTTATAAAAAATTGGGGATTGATGGGGAGCTAGTCGATAATTTTCCTTTCGATATTGATATACAAAATGTGTTAGTCATGAAAAACCAAGCGCAGTTTCACCCGACCAAGTATTTAGTCCACCTCATTCAACACATCACGGAAAAAGGTGGGCTGATTTTTGAGAATACAACTGCTGTGAATATTGAAACTGGTGAAAAACCTGTCGTTCTGACTCGCGGAGAATTGGCGCCCAAAATCACAGCGAAACATGTGCTCGCTTGTTCTCATTTTCCATTTTATGAGGGGCTTGGGCTTTATTCGACTAGGATGCATGCGGATAGGTCGTATGCACTTGCTGTCAAAGCGAAAAAGAAGTTTCCAGAAGGCATCTATATCAGCGCCGATGAGCCAACCCGTTCCTTGCGTTCAGTGACCGTTGACGGTGAAGAAATGGTACTCATTGTTGGCGAAAATCATAAGACTGGTCAAGGAATTGAAACGATGGAACATTACAAGGCACTGGAGAAGTTTGGCGAAGAAGTCCTGGGAATAGAAGAGGTCGTTTATAGATGGTCTGCCCAGGATTTAATAACGCTAGACAAATTGCCTTATATTGGTGAATTAACATCCGGACAACCGAATATTTTGATAGCTACAGGATTCCGTAAATGGGGAATGTCCAATGGAACTGCGGCCGCACTTTTGTTCCGGGATATGGTTTTAGGTAAGGAAAACAATTTTCAAAAGTTGTATTCGCCTTCACGATTCTATGCACATCCGAGTATGATGAACTTTTTAAAAGAAAACGCCAATGTTGTCGGTCAATTAATCAAAGGAAAGCTTGAATGGTCGAAAACAAACCCTGAAGAGTTATCCAAAGGGGAAGGGGCAGTCATTACGCTGGACGGTCATAGAAAAGGTGCATACAAAGACGACGAAGGTAAACTTCATATTGTTGATACAACATGTACGCATATTGGATGTGAAGTTGAGTGGAATAATGGTGATCGCACTTGGGATTGCCCTTGTCACGGGTCCAGATTTTCATTTACTGGCGAAGTAATTGAAGGCCCCGCGGAAAAACCTCTACAGAAATATGATTATACAATGATGGATAATTTGACGTCTGAAGACTCCGGTTATTGATGAATGTACAAACCTTACCGTTATTTGGTAGGGTTTTTTGTTTTTAGGCATTAGTCACTCTTAGTTTTCGCTTAACATATCATGGGGATGTACTGATTAATTTGGAATGGAGTGTTGAGATGGCCTACACGGATAATTATGAAAGGGATACCTATGGTATTATCGCGTTTTATTTACGTAATGATTATGACCATGGTCGTTTTTTCGACAGAGAAATAAGTCATTATGAAACGGAATTGGCACGTGCAAACCTGAATAATATTCAGCGTCTCGGAAAAATATGGGAAAAGGCTGATAAAAAGCAGGGAGACATTGGTACGCTCATTAATGAGGCACAGCACGCCACCAGTGAATTTCACAGCCTTCTTGCCTATACGATGGATAAATCCTTGCATTGTGATGTTATCATTGCCACACCAGTATCGCTTCTAGACCATATGGTAAGAGAAGCGGAAGAGTCTCAAAGAATCTTTAAATATATCGAAAGCGGTAAAAAGGTTTCCAAGGCAGACGCAATCATCCATGAAAGTGTCTTTTGGTTAAGACAAATGGCAGATCACTTGGGTTATATACGCCATTACGTAGATATATCCAATTATGACCTACATTTTCAAATCCAGCAGATGACCGATAAATTTCAACGTCTACTTTTACAAGCAAATGCATTGCAAACGATGATCCGTCCACCGCGTAATGAGGTGTCCCCGGCTCTAAATCAATTCAAAAATATGCTAATTCCTGAAGTAAAGGAATTGGAGAAATTTAAATTGGAATTAGATGATTTAGTTAAAAAATGTGCTGCTATTACAACTGCGCCGCCGGATTTGTTGGAGCATATTGCCAGGGAGGCCCATCATCTGTGGAGAAATCTGGAGGAAGAACGGATAACATAATCAATCGACTTAAATAATTATTTGGGACTAGACCCAGTATTCTGGTTAAAACAGGATGCCAAGCGAAAGCATGTTAGATTATTTGAATGAAAAAAGTTCTCTTCTTATAGTGATGTTATCAACAAACACTAAAAGAAGAGATTCCCTTTTGTCTAAAAACTCGGGTGAATTAATTAGGTGATATACAGGAAAGGAAATGAATATGAATAATTTTAATGAAGGTAAATTACCAAAAAAACAACAATACAGTCAATCATTAAATGCTATAGGTCCAGACTTTACCATTCCCGGACAATATGACGGTGATCAAAACATGGGGAATTATCAACGGCAACAGCAAGATACTCACCCTGCACTGTTTGATCAAAATCAACTTGAAGATGGTCATGGTCCGGTTTATGCAGTTCCACCCTTCCCGCCGGATTATAACCTGGACCAAAGCACGGAAAGTCAAGGGTTACAGCAGGATACGCACCCCGCCTTATTCGATCAAAATCAAATGAACCACGGTTTCGGTCCGATTTATGCAGTTCCAGCATACCCGTGGCCTCATAGCCAGAGCCCAGGTACAGGAAGTAGCCCAATGCATCAAGATCCCAGCCAAAACATGGGGACTGGCAATTGGCCGCAGGGGGGAAATCACAACCAAGCAATGACTCCTTATTACTGGCGATGTCCTCATTACATGTATCCCGTGTTCGGGGTCCAATATCACCGATAAAATCAACAAAATAACCTTGTATTTTAGTGCGTATAGGCGCAGCTAAAAAATCGTTACAAAAATCAACCCCAAAAATTGACTCCGAAACAGTCAACGATTATACTAAGGCTACAATAAAATACTATATTATCTTCCTTTAAGGGGAGTAGCTAATACAGCAAAGCCGTCAGTACAGGGAATTATCCCTCGGTTTTGTTGGCAACTGAAGTTGTTTGCGAGACCTTACCGATTATTTGGTGAGGTCTTTTGTATCTTTGAGACGTTTATGGCCAATTATTGGTTATGACGTCTTTTTTTTATTTCTTTTATTATATTGGAGGACAAGCTTTGAATAACTATCAAGTACTGGCAAATTCAGTCATCATTAACAAGAAAAATCGTTTAGTAAGTCATGATGACTCATTAAAGCATATCGGGACGGGGAGAAGTGCCTTTGTATTTAAAATAAAGTCATGTAATAAGGCGATAAAAGTATTTTTCCCTGAATTTATAGATATTGCAAAGGAAGAAGCTGAAATATACCAAATGCTTCAAAATATCGCTTACTATCCTTCAATTTATGATGCTGGATTGAATTATATTGTTATAGACTATATTGAGGGGTCTACACTTTTCGAATGTGTTTCGCAAGGAAAATTCATCCAACCAACGCATATTAAAGAAATCGATTATGCACTTTCATTGGCAATAGAGCAGGGATTAAATCCTTCCGATATTCATTTAAGAAACCTATTTATCTCTAAAAATGACGAAATAATAATCATTGACGTGGCACGTTTTCGACAAAATAAAAAATGCAGGCAATGGCATGATTTGAAGAAAACATATTATCGGCTTTACCTTAAACGTTTTTTCCCAAAGAAAATTTCCACAATTTACTTAAATATTGTTGCATTCCTTTATAAAAAAGGACTTTTTCCATCTTATAGTTGGGTTTGAATAACTTATTTTCTAAACTAATTCATAAAATAAGTTACAGATATTCGATTAACGGTAATAGTAGGTTATCACTTCAATGAAAGTGGGGATTGTATTGGAATGGATTGCGGACGAGGCTATGTATCCCGAAGTATTAATAAAAATTACATTAGCATTACTTTTAAGTTTAATAATTGGTGTAGAAAGAGAGATAAAAAAGAAGCCAATTGGATTAAAGACGAGTGCAGTCATCGCGACATTCAGTTGTCTATTGACCATCGTCTCTATTGAATCGGCCTATCTGGTTCCTGCACGAAATGATATTAACGTGACAATGGATCCACTTCGTCTTGCTGCCCAAGTTGTAAGTGGAATTGGTTTTCTTGGGGCTGGTGCGATTTTAAGAAAAGATAATGACACAATAACCGGCTTAACAACAGCCGCGATGATTTGGGGCGCGGCGAGTATTGGCATCGCAGTGGGGGCTGGTTTTTACATTGAGGCAGCATTCGCTGTTATTAGCGTTATGTTTGTTGTAGAAGTGCTTGCGCCTATTTTAAGTAAGTTTGGACCAAAGAGATTACGTTCTAAAGAAGTTCCTTGCACGATAATTCTTGCCGACAAATCAAATATAGCCGATGTGATTGCTTATTTTGATGAAATTAAGATGACCGTCGAACATATGAAAATTAGGCAAATCATCAATAAAGATAAGTTAATTAAACATGAGATGGAGTTACGGTTATCGACTACTTCGGAAAAACCAATCATTCAATTTTATAACGATTTAGACGCACTACCGTATATTGAATCAATTGAAATTGAAATTATTTAATATTAAAGGGCAATAGCGGTTTCGCTATTGCCCTTTATGTTTTAAACTTGTCCATCAATTTTATTCTTTATCGTCAGTGTCTACATCTTCATCCGGGTTGTCATCAGCATCGTCCATATCAATATCTACATCATTATCTGTTCCATCATTCGGCTCAACTTCACCATTGTCAGGATCATCAATGATGATATCGTCATCACCGTCATCACCACATGCCGCGAGTAATCCGACTGACAGAACTGCAGCTGCGCCAACTTTCAACAACTTAGATTTGTTTGTAACCATTACAATCTCCTCCTAGTGAAAATTTAACTACTCTTCTATCGTGCACACTTTACATCTACCCCGATTCGATATTATCAATCCTTTTAAACAGTAAATCGCTATTTTCCATCAAATAAATACAAGAGTTGCTTTTTGATATTTTATTATTGGTGGATACTAATCATAACGATAGACTGTCAGGTTAGCGTTATGATCAATTGTTGCCGCAAAGCAGAATCTTTTACAAATAACCTCGCTCGTATTCCCTAAGCCCAATATATTTAGGGTGAAATGATATTACGAAGTGTCAGATTTATAATTCATTCATAAACTGATTCGAGGGAGTGATGAGTTTGGAGCAGTCAAGGTACCGGGGAAGTTATAAACCCTATGTGTCCCCATTAGATCCATGTCCGCCAATGAGGGTGAAAAAGTTTGTTTTGCCACCGCCAATTTTTATGAACATTCAACCGCCTGGTCTTGAACAGGTTTCGCCAAGAGAAGCACTTATGATGGGAACACTTTGGCCAATTCTTGCAGACGGATTTTCACGGGAGGAGGGAATTTCGTGAACCTAAGCGCGTTTGAAGCAGAACGGGAAATGATGTTGCTTGTTCAAGAAGCCGATTTTGTTGTCGTTGAATTGACGCTATACACCGATACGCACCCAGATGATGAGGAAGCTTTGGAGCAGTGGCGTGAATCAATCAAAAAAGCAGCTGAAATTCGACGGAAATACGAAAAGCGGTATGGACCTTTGTCACTTTATTCAATTCCTTCCGAAGAAGCACTTGAAATGGGCTGGCGATGGAATCAAGCACCGTGGCCATGGCAACGATGAGAAGGGGGAAAAAGTAATGTGGGTATATGAAAAGAAGCTTTTATATCCTGTAGAAGTGGGCGAATGCAATCCAAAGCTTGCTAAATATATAATGGAACAGTACGGGGGAGCTGACGGGGAACTTGCAGCGGCTCTACGGTATATGAATCAACGATATACAGTGCCAACCAAAGTTATTGGTGTTCTGACGGATATCGCAACAGAGGAGTTTTCGCATCTTGAAATGCTTGCAACAATGATTTACAAATTGACTAAAGACGCCACTGCTGAACAATTAGAAGAGGCAGGACTTGGCGCACATTTCGTAAATCACGGTCATTCTCTTTTTTATGAAAATGCCGGCGGTGTCCCTTTTACTGCAACGTATATTCAATCAAAAGGAGATCCGATTGCCGATTTGTATGAGGATATTGCAGCGGAAGAAAAAGCGCGCGCGACTTATCAGTGGCTGATTGATATCTCTGACGATGTCTTAATAAATGATTCGCTTAGATTTTTACGAGAACGCGAAAATATTCACTCATTGCGATTCAGAGAATCTGTAGAATTACTTAAAGATGAACGTGATCGCAAGAAGATATTTTAGGAGGAATTTTTTTGCCGAAAACGTTTCAAAAGGAAGCGTTGTTTGAACTACACTTTTTGGAAATGAAGCTTTTCAAAGTCTTTTTAAATGAATTGGAGGAAATGGGTCTTAATAAAGAAATGCTCGGAACGCTGACGCCACTGATGGCTGATCATATGGCACGTGAAGAGACTTATTATCTAATGAAGCTGGCTGAGACAACAGACATACCTGCACCAATAGATGATCCGACAAAACCACGTGTAAAATCTTAATGAAAAAAGGTTAAGAAATGTAATAATTTCTTAACCTTTTATTTATTATACTTATTGAATAACTACTAACATCCCACCGATTGCGCCTGTTACGACAATCATCCACGGCGGTAGTTTCCAATAGGACAGCATGCTGAATAATAAGGCTGCCAATGCAAAGTCCATGGGTGTTAGTATGGAACTCGTCCAAATCGGATGATAAAGCGCCGCGATTAGTATTCCGATAACAGCGGCATTTACACCCATTATCGCGCCTTTAATTTTAGGATTATTGCGTAATTGATCCCAAAATGGCAATGCGCCTAGAATTAATAAAAATGCTGGGAGGAATACAGCGATTGTAGCTACTAAACCACCAACCCAGCCTTTCATGACAGTTCCTAAATATGCTGCGAAAGTAAATAGCGGCCCCGGCACGGCCTGGGTAGCACCATAACCAGCTAAAAATGCTTCTTCTGTTATCCAGCCAGTTGGGACAAATTCTTGTTCCAATAACGGCAAAACGACATGACCGCCTCCGAATACGAGTGATCCGGATCGATAAAAGCTGTCGAACATAGCTATCCAATAAGAACCAGTTTGTTCTCTAATAACCGGTAAAAGGAAAAGTAAACCAAAAAACAATGCAATACAAATTGCAGAGATTTTTTTGGAAATCGGGAAATTCGATTTTGTTTTGTCCAAAGCAATCAGCTGCTTATTATATAGAAGGAAGCCAATAACTGCAGCGACCAAAATAACACCGACTTGCGTAATTGCTGACTGCGCTACCAGTGTCCCGATAAGCGCAAGTAATGCAATTGCTTTCCGTTTAAGATCGGGTGTTAAGTTCTTTGACATCCCCAAAATCGCATGCGCTACTACGGCAACTGCAACGATTTTTAATCCATGAATCCAACCAGCATCTGCAACATCATAGTTTGTTAATAAAGTAGCAAAAAGAATGAGTGCAATTACGGAAGGGAATGTAAAACCTATAAAGGAAACGATTCCACCAAGGATCCCAGCGCGCATGACACCTATCCCGATTCCTACTTGGCTACTTGCGGGACCGGGCAGGAATTGTGCCAAGGCGACTAAATCCGCATAAGTTTTTTCATCCATCCATTTTTTTCTTCGTATGTATTCCTCGTGAAAATAACCTAAATGGGCTGTAGGTCCACCGAACGACGTCAATCCCAGTCGCGTTGAAATTAAGAATAGTTCCCAAAGTGATTTGAACCTTTTATTATTATTATTTTTCACTGATAACTCCCTTATCTATAAATAGTAATTCTAGACACTATAACATTATTTTGATTTGTCTTGACCAAAATAAAGAAATATTTACAAAGACTTAACATCTGCTTGATCAATAGTTGTGGGTTAGTTGATAATATGGCTGTTAATGGATATACTAAAAAAGAATTTACCGTTGTAAATACATACGTAGTTTCGATTTAGACAATGGTTATACATATTGATTCAAAAGAGTTGATTGATGTGCAGGAAAGCGTTCGCCCGGAATGGAAATCAACGATGTCCAAGAAGTAATATTAGATTGAGGTGAGTGATTATGCGCAAAAAGTACGGTAGGCTTCGTAAAAGTGAAAATGTTATCGTATTTCCTGGAACCTTTGAAAGGTTAGTAGCAAAAGGAATCGACTGCGTAAAACATAAACAATTTGAAAAAGCGGTTGAGGCATTTGACCAAGCGATTATTTATGAACCCGATTATCCTGAGTTCCTGGGACCGTATGCAGTCGCGCTGTATGAAACAAAAGATTTCGAGCGTGCGCGGGAAATCGCAGCCAGGCTTCTTCATAGTGGCACCACCAGCTATATCGATGCGATGGAACTGTATTTAACAATTAGCATTCAACTTCAAGAATATGAAGAAGTTGAAATGACAATCGACACACTCTTGGAAGAAGGCATTATTCCGCATGAATTACTAACGAAATTTACTTACCTGAGAGAGTTAAATAGTCGATTGTCTTCGCGCTATACGCCCGACGAAACCAATCCTGCAGAAGCAATCTTCACATTCGAAGATTTTCTGGAAATGGATATCTATACGCAACAACATACACTTGCATCATTAGAAGGAACAGATCTTCGCGCAATGATTCCAGTATTAGAAGATATTGTGGAAAGCGTGCATTTATCGCCGCTTATTGTTACATTTGCAATAACACTCCTTCAACAATCCGGTTATTCGAAAGAGGTAACCATCAAAAAGTTTGGGGATGAATTAGCCATTGTGCCCGCAGGAATGCCATTGCCTGGTCAAGACCCATTCACGATCAACGTATTATCGACAGTAGAAGAATACCTAGTTAAAGATCCATCACGATTTGAAATGGCTAAAAGTTTAATTGAGAAATTCGCCATCACCGCCTTTCCATTTAGTTGGGGACAATATGATGAAGAAGAAGTCGCAATTGCATACGTACAATACATAGAATGCCTTTTCACGGGGGAAGAATTACCGAATACATCGCTTCACGCATTCATCAAAGAAATAGACGACTTATCTAACTTTGAGTAATTTGTAAAATTGTTGAAAGATGAGGTCAGTATGCTATACTGAAAGAGTTGTTAAAAAAGAATATACGAGCAAAAATAGATTCACCAATAAGATTCGGAGGTTTTTAATATGTCAGTTAAATGGGAAAAAGAAGAAGGTAACAAAGGTACACTTACTGTAGAGGTGCCTGCTGAAAAAGTAAAAGAAGGTCTTGATAAAGCGTTTAAAAAAGTAGTTAAGGATGTTGCAGCACCAGGATTCCGTAAAGGAAAAATGCCACGTCAAATGTTTGAGAAAATGTATGGTGTGGAATCACTTTACAACGAAGCACTCGATTTCATTTTACCGGAAGCTTATGGTTTAGCGGTTGAAGAAGCAGGAATTGATCCTGTAGATCGTCCTGAAATCGATATTGAACAATTGGAAAAAGGGAAAGCCCTTATTTTCAAAGCGGTTGTTACAGTGAAACCTGAAGTGAAGCTTGGCGACTATAAAGGCCTTGAAGTTAAACGTCAAGACACAGAAGTTACAGACGAAGAAATTGAACAACAATTAAAAGATAGCCAAACAGCATTCGCTGAACTCGTTGTTAAAGAAGACGGTGAAGTGGAAAACGGCGATAGCGTCAAACTAAACTTTAAAGGATTCTCTGACGGAGAGCCATTCGAAGGCGGAGAAGCACAAGACTTCGACCTAGAAATTGGTTCAGGATCTTTCATCCCAGGATTTGAAGAACAAATGATCGGCATGAAAGTCGGAGAAGAGAAAGAAATCGAAGTAACATTCCCTGAAGAATACCATGCAGCAGAGCTTGCAGGAAAACCTGCTACTTTCGAAGTAAAAGTTACTGAGATCAAAGGTAAAGAAATTCCTGAACTCAATGATGAGCTTGCAAAAGAAATTGACGAAGAGGTTGAAACACTCGACGAACTTCGCACGAAATTGAAAGAAAAAACGACTCAGGAAAAACTTAGCGCTTCTGAAACTGCACTTCGCGATGACCTTGTAGAAGCTGCAACTCGTAACGCAGAAATCGATATTCCAGAAGTAATGGTTGAATCTGAAGTAGAACGCATGATGGAAGAATTCGGTCAACGTCTAGAACAACAAGGCATGAACCTTGAGCTATACTTCCAGTTCTCTGGTCAAGACGAAGAAGCACTTCGCGCACAAATGCAAGACGACGCTTTAAACCGTGTTCGCGTTTCATTGACGCTTGAAGCAATCGGCGAAGCTGAAAAAGTTGAGGTTGCTGAAGAAGATATTAATGTAGAACTTCAAAAAATGGCTGATCAGTTCGGCATGGAAATTGAACAAATTAAAACAGCACTTGGCGGTACACGCGTTTTAGAAAACGATCTTCGTTTTAATAAAACAGTTGAATTGCTTGTAGAAAATGCAAAGATTACTGAATAATATTTAGCAATAAGGACAAGGTACGGTATACCGTACCTTGTTTTACATAGGGGCAATTCGGTTCTAACTTAAAGTTATACTGAATACTAATTAGTTGATTATACTTCTGGAGTCTTGTAATATTGTCACTTGAATAGGGGTGAGCATAATGTTCAAATTTAATGATGAAAAAGACAACTTAAACTGTTCGTTTTGTGGGAAATCTCAGGAGCAGGTCCGTAAACTTGTCGCTGGGCAAGGGGTTTATATTTGTGATGAATGTGTTGAACTTTGTGCTGAAATCGTGGAAGAGGAAGTTGGCTTAGAAGAAGGATTCGAGCTAAAAGACGTTCCAAAACCAAGAGATATACAAAGCATACTTGATGAATACCTAATTGGACAGGATAGAGCCAAAAAGTCACTATCTGTCGCTGTTTATAATCATTATAAACGTGTAAATTCTGGTAGTAAAGTCGATGACGTGGAACTAGCGAAATCGAACATCGTTCTAATCGGTCCAACTGGGAGCGGTAAAACTTTACTAGCACAAACACTTGCACGCATACTTGATGTCCCGTTTGCGATTGCTGACGCAACATCACTTACTGAAGCAGGGTATGTTGGTGAAGACGTTGAAAATATCCTACTGAAGTTAATCCAAGCTGCTGATTATGATGTTGAAAAAGCAGAACGTGGTATTATTTACATCGATGAAATCGACAAAGTTGCACGTAAATCAGAGAACGCTTCGATAACACGTGATGTCTCTGGTGAAGGTGTTCAACAAGCTCTTCTCAAAATTCTTGAAGGGACAGTTGCAAGCGTTCCACCACAAGGCGGACGTAAGCATCCGCATCAAGAATTCATTCAAATCGATACAACGAACATCCTCTTTATTGTAGGAGGCGCATTCGATGGGATTAATGAAATCATCAAACGGAGAATGGGTCAAAAACTCATCGGATTTGGTTCAGAACCAAACACGATCGAGGAACAAGATTCGATATTATCGAAACTAATTCCAGAAGACCTTCAAAACTTCGGTTTGATACCAGAGTTCATCGGTCGTTTGCCTGTTCTCGCAAGCTTAGAACCTTTAGATGAGGAGACGCTTTATCAAATTCTGACGGTACCGAAAAATGCAATTGTAAAACAGTACCAAAAAATGCTTGAACTTGATGATGTCGTGCTTCGATTCGAAGAGGATGCATTGCTTGAAATTGCAAAAGCTGCAATTGAACGGAAAACGGGTGCTCGTGGATTACGTTCGATAATTGAAAATATTATGCTGGATGTAATGTACGAACTGCCATCTCTTGAAGAAGTAACTGAATGCATCATTACGCGCGATTCAGTCATCGGAGAAGGAAGTCCAACTTTACTGCGGGACGATGGCTCTGAATTTGTTTTAATGAATGGTAAAACCTCGGCGTAATGCAAAAAGGTTGAAGCTGGCACCAAATGCGTATGTACACTTGCGCTTTTCTGGTGCCGGCTTTTTGCCATCTAACTAGTTAATTATGGAGGTGACATGGACGTGACAACAACGACTACAAAAAATGAAATACCATTATTGCCACTTCGCGGTGTCCTAGTTTATCCAACAATGATCTTACATATCGATGTTGGTAGAGTGCGCTCCATTGCGGCGATAGAATATTCTATAGAACAAGACAGCCTAATTTTTCTTGCGACGCAAAAAGATGAGACTGTTGAAGATCCAACCCCTGAAGATCTTTATGATGTCGGAACACTTGCTTATGTAAAATCAATGACCGAGTTGCCGAATGGGACGTATCGTGTCTTAATCGAAGGTGTCGAACGTGCTGAATGGACTAAGTATGAAGAAAAAGAAGATTTTTCTGTCGCAAGCATAACGGGTATAGCTGACAGTGTTGAAATAGATTTTGAAATGGAAGCATTAATGAGAACGCTGCTTTCCTATTTTGAGAAGTATTCCAAAATATCAAGAAAAATCAAAAAAGAAACGTATGACTCAGTAGCTAAAATCATTGAACCTGGACGACTTGCGGATACGATTACATCTCATTTACCGCTGAAAATCGAGGCGAAACAAGAACTTCTAGAACTATTCGACGTGAAAAAACGCTATGAATGGCTGATTGGCCAATTACATAATGAGCAGGAAGTTCTTGAATTAGAAAACAAAATCAATGCGCGCGTTAAAGAAGCCATGGAAAGAACGCAAAAAGAATTTTATTTGCGGGAACAGATGAAAGCGATTCAAACTGAGCTTGGAGATAAAGACGGCAAAGGATTGGAAGTCGCCGAACTTCAAGCGCGTATTGAAGAAGCGGATATGCCAGCCGGCGTAAAGGAAGCTGCAGAGCGAGAACTCGATCGATATGAAAAAGTTCCAGCTGCATCGGCGGAAAGTGGCGTTATTCGAAATTATATAGAGTGGCTTGTTAACTTGCCTTGGTCAGATGCGACAAAAGACCAGCTCGATATTAATCATTCCGAAGAAATATTAAATCGCGATCACGAAGGACTTGAATTAGTTAAAGAACGGATACTTGAATATTTAGCGGTTCGTCAATTAACAAATTCCTTGCGTGGGCCAATACTATGTTTGGCAGGACCTCCAGGTGTGGGTAAAACTTCACTTGCACGTTCAATCGCGGAATCTCTAGACCGCAAATTCGTTCGAATTTCACTCGGCGGTGTCCGTGATGAATCTGAAATACGCGGACATCGACGTACTTATGTCGGGGCAATGCCGGGTCGAATCATTCAAGGGATGAAAAAAGCCGGTAAAATCAATCCTGTATTTTTACTCGATGAAATTGATAAAATGTCGAATGATTTTAGAGGCGATCCATCATCAGCGATGCTTGAGGTGCTTGATCCTGAACAAAATGCGACTTTCAGTGACCATTATATTGAAGAACCGTATAATTTATCGGATGTGTTATTCATCGCAACTGCGAATGATTTGGGGCCGATACCGGGACCTTTACGCGATCGGATGGAAATTATCACTATCGCAGGTTATACGGAAATCGAGAAAAGTTCGATTGCAAAAAATCATTTAATTCCGAAGCAAATGAAAGAACATGGACTGACGGGTTCGCAGCTTCGCATTAATGATGAAGCGATTTTAAATATTATTCGTTATTACACACGTGAAGCTGGCGTTCGAAGCATGGAGCGTCAGATTGCGGCGATTTGCAGAAGAGCGGCAAAACAAATTGTCACGAATGAAAAGAAACGTGTGATTATTACTGCGAACACGCTGGAAAGCATTTTAGGTAAAAAGAAATTCAGATATGGACTGGCTGAGTCTGAAAATCAGGTTGGTGTTGCGACCGGACTAGCTTATACGCAAGTCGGTGGCGATACATTGCAAATTGAAGTGTCATTGTCTCCGGGTAAAGGAGATCTAATACTTACTGGGAAATTGGGCGATGTCATGAAGGAGTCTGCACAAGCGGCTTTTTCATACGTACGTTCGAAAACAGAGGATTTCGGCATCGATCCTTTATTCCATGAAACATGTGATATTCATATTCATGTTCCAGAAGGTGCTGTTCCTAAAGATGGTCCGTCTGCAGGAATTACAATCGCGACAGCTTTGGTATCAGCGTTAACCAAGCGGAAAATTCGCAGAGAAGTTGGCATGACGGGCGAGATTACACTTCGCGGTCGGGTACTCCCGATTGGCGGCGTAAAAGAAAAAACATTAAGTGCGCATCGTGCTGGATTAACGACGATAATATTGCCGCGTGATAATGAACGGGATGTTGAAGATGTTCCTGATAGTGTTCGCGCGGAATTATCGTTTGTATTCGTTAGTGACGTTGAAGAAGTGCTTAAAATTGCATTGGAGGCGTCAGTAAATGAAAGTGAATAATGTTGAAATGATCATGAGTGCAGTCAGACCGGAACAATATCCGACTGAAGGTTATCCGGAATTTGCACTCGCGGGTCGTTCAAATGTAGGGAAGTCATCATTCATAAATAAGATGATTGGACGTAAAAGCCTTGCGCGCACGTCATCTAAACCTGGAAAAACACAAACGTTGAATTTTTATAAAATAGAAGAACAATTGTTTTTCGTCGATGTGCCGGGGTACGGTTACGCCCAAGTATCTAAATCTTCACGTGCAGCGTGGGGGAGAATGATTGATCAATATCTGACAGAGAGAGAAATCTTGAAAGCTGTTGTTCAAATTATCGATTTGCGTCATCCGCCGACCAAGGATGACAAAATCATGTATGAGTTTTTAGTTCATTACGAACTACCAGCAATTATTATTGGAACGAAAGCCGATAAAATTCCAAAAGGTAGTTGGAACAAACATAAAAAGATCATTCGCGAGAACCTAAACATGCGTCCCGAAGATCCACTAATTGTCTTTTCATCTGAAAAAGGTATTGGGATGGATGAGGCATGGGCAGAAATTAAGAAAAGAATGTAATCGTTGATATAGCTCGATTGATGATGTATTGTCAATCGAGTTTTTGTTGTTTAATAGAATGTGTGTGTTTATGGTCCCTTCGTAGTTTCCTTTAGTCGTTTCCCTCGCTTTATTGGTCGTTTGGCAAATATCGACAAAATAGGCACATCCATTGTTTTTGATGATATTCCTTGTTAAAGTTAATTTAGAATAGTTTTGTATCAGTTGAGCAAACGAGTGTCAGTCATAGGCTGTTCACAATTGGAAATCAAATATACGACGTAATATGTTATAATAGTAATAACGAATATGGAACGTGAAAGGTGTGAGCGCCAAGTGCATACAATCGTAGTAGGTGTTAACCATCGAACTGCACCTGTTGAAATAAGAGAGAAGTTGGCGTTTGTTGAAACAGAATTGGCAGAAGCCATGCAAACGTTGCAACAACAAAAAAGCATATTAGAAAACATAATCATATCGACTTGTAATAGAACTGAAATCTATGCAGTGGTCGATCAATTGCATACAGGACGTTATTATGTGAAACGCTTTTTAGCGGATTGGTTCAATGTGCCAATCGAATCATTTGAAGCGCATCTTGTGATAAATGAGAACGATAAAGCAATCGAGCATTTATTGAAAGTGTCAGCGGGAATGGATTCGATGGTTCTCGGCGAGACACAAATTTTAGGACAAGTCCGAGATAGTTTTCTTGAAGCGCAGTCTATTGGAACGACGGGCACAGTTTTTAATGAGTTATTTAAGCAAGCTGTGACATTTTCCAAGCGAGCGCACTCAGAAACGGATATCGGTGCGAATGCCGTGTCAATTTCTTATGCGGCTGTTGAACTTGGAAAACAAATTTTCGGTTCATTGAATCACAAACATATCGCCATTCTCGGTGCAGGTGAAATGGGCGAACTGGCACTTCAAAACTTACAAGGTAGCGGTGCTGAAAAAGTCACTGTCCTGAACCGGACATTTTCTACTGCCGAAGAGATTGCCGAGAAATTTGGTGGTGTCGCGAAGCCAATTAGCGAGTTGCAATGCGCATTATTGGAAGCGGACATCCTAATTACTTCAACATCTGCGACAAACTTCGTTATTGATTACGAATTAATGAAAAACGTGGAGAAAATGCGTCGAGGCAATCCGATATTTTTAATCGATATCGCAGTGCCTAGAGATCTTGATCCCAAAATCGGCGAAATTCCAAATGTGTTTCTTTATGATATTGATGATTTACAAGGAATAGTCGATGCGAATCTTGCGGAACGTGAAAAAGCTGCAGAGAAAATCGGGTTATTGATTGAAGGGCAAATTGTCGAGTTTAATGAATGGCTTGCGACGCTTGGTGTCGTTCCAGTAATTACGGCTCTACGTGAAAAAGCACTCCGCATACAAGGTTCAACGATGGAGAGTATGTTGAACAAAATTCCAGATTTGACCGAACGCGAGAAAAAAGTATTAAGTAAGCATACAAAATCGATCATCAATCAACTGTTAAGAGATCCAATATTGCAAGTGAAAGAAATGGCAATGGATTCTAAATCAGCTGAAAAAATAGCGTTATTCCAACAGATTTTCGGGATAGATGAAGAAGTTGAAAAGGAAAAAGAGGAATTGGCGAGATTAGCACAAGAGCGGCTAGCAGCACGGTCGAAAAACAACCTTTCCTCGGAACCTGATTTGTCATTTTGACGATTACTAAAAGGGCTTTTCCTCATTACAAATGATACACTGTAAATGGGGAAACGCCTTTTTATATCGTTTAAACTGAATTTTATTTCAGGAAGGGCTGAGGCATTTTGGCTGATATTACGATGACAAGGCTGCACGAGTGGATGGTCATCTTGTATGCATTCAGTCTTGTCTTTTATTTCATCGACTATTTAAATAAAGATAAAATTGCACATCGAGTCGCTTTTTGGATTCTCATTGTTGTTTACACGATGCAAACAACTTCTTTAGTTTTGTATATTGTTGAAACGAAACGTTTTCCGATTTTATCATTATTTGAAGGTATCTATTTCTACGCTTGGCTATTAATAACCGTATCCATTTTGCTGCATTTATTTTCTAAACCGAGTTATATGGTGTTCTTTCTGAATGTGATCGGCTTTATTTTCATGACGATACATACATTTGCTAGTACGCAAATCAAGCAATCGCCTATTGGAGATGCTTTAATATCTGAACTTCTTTTCATTCACATTACATTCGCGATTTTGTCCTATGTCGCTTTTGCGATATCATTTGTGTATGCGATTTTGTATTTATTATTATATAAAATATTAAAAAAGCGGAAATGGTCGAAACAATTTGTCCGACTTCCATCGCTACAACAAACTGCAACCGGCATGAAAGTCGGCGTCATCATCGGTATTCCGCTACTTATGATCAGTTTAATTCTTGGAACACAATGGGCGCATCTCGTTTTAAGTGAATGGTCATTCTTTGATTTTAAGATTATCAGTTCGTTTTTAATCTTAACTTTATATATCCTGGTTTTATTGGCCATGCACACAGGTAGACTAAGAGGAAATAATAGCGCATGGGCGAATATATTTGCATTCCTTTTTGTTATTATTAATTTCTTTCTGGGCAGCACATTGTCCGGATTCCATTTTTGGGTTTAAAAAACCCCATATGAAAGGTTGAGTTGAATGAGAAAAATTATCGTTGGATCGAGAAGAAGTAATCTTGCCATGACACAAACAAAATGGTTTATTGAACAAATGAAAGAGGCAGGCGCGCCATTCGAATTTGAAATCAAAGAAATTGTGACCAAAGGTGATCAAATCCTAGATGTCATGCTATCTAAAGTGGGCGGCAAAGGTCTTTTCGTGAAAGAAATTCAACAAGCGCTGATCAATAAAGAAATCGACTTTGCTGTACATAGCTTAAAAGACATGCCGGCAGAATTGCCTGAAGAACTTATGATCGGCTGCATTCCACCACGTGTTGATGCACGCGATGCTTTCATTTCAAATGGCCATGTGAAATTTTTGGACCTTCCAATCGGCGCGGTTGTCGGCACATCAAGCTTACGCCGTAGCTCGCAATTATTATTGCTTCGTCCGGACCTGGAAATTAAATGGATCCGCGGAAACATTGAAACGCGCATGAAAAAATTACGCGATGGCGAATACGATGCGATTTTACTTGCTGCTGCAGGAATGAAACGTGTTGGCTGGAAAGACGATGTAGTCACTGAATATATGTCCGTCGAGGATTGCATTCCAGCAGTCGGTCAAGGGGCATTAGCGATTGAATGTCGCTCGGACGATAAAGAACTATTAGCTGAACTTGCAAAAGTTTCGGATGATAAAACATGGAAAGAAATTGAAGCAGAACGTACATTTTTAACGGAAATGAACGGTTCTTGCCAAGTTCCAATCGCTGGATATGCTCAGTATGACGGGGAAAATATTCACTTTACTGGATACATTGCTTCACCAGACGCAACGCAAGTATTTAAAGATTCCGTTGTGAGCGCAGATCCAGTTGAAGCAGGGAGGCAAGTTGCCGAAACTTTGCGAGCTGAAGGTGCAGGGGAAGTCATTGAGAAAGTGATGGCCGAGATGGATGAAGGAAAGTGAACCGTTAAAAGGGAAGAAAATCGTTTTTACCGGAACGCTGAAGTCAGAAGATGTATTTGAATTAGTAAGACATTACGGAGGAGAACCAGTTTCTCTTCCGCTCATAAAAGTTTCGGAATTAATAGGGCCAACCGATAAATTACGACTGGATGCCAGTCCTACGTATGACTGGTTAATATTTACGAGTCAAACTGCTGTATCGGCATTTGATGCGAAAATGAAACGCCACGGTTTATCTGTAGACTCGATTCCATCAAATGTCGCAGCAATTGGCACACGCACCGCCGCGGCACTAGAGAAAATTGGTTTTTCAGTGCAATTTATCCCGACAGTATTTAGCGCGGATGTTTTTGTGAAAGAATTTAAACCGCAAGAAAATGATATACGTCGATTATTATTTTTGCGTGGGTCGATTGCAGGACCTACAATCAGTGAGGAATTGCCGTTCGAAGTTGATGAGTGGACAATTTATAAAACCGAAAAAGCCGATGAAAACACAGAAGCACTCGTGGATTTATTGCAACGTAAAAAGGCTGTTTCGGTATTGTTTGCGAGCCCATCTGCTGTCGAGATTTTCGCGGAAGAAGTGGCACCGAAAACCGGTTGGGAAGGTTATACGATTGGGGCAATTGGACATGTCACTGAAAAAGCGCTAAAAGAAGCTGGCGCTCCGGTTCATGTACGACCTGACACCTATACTTTAAAACACCTCGTCGATAAATTGGCGAGCCGAAAGGATGTTACGTTTGGATAATTTAAAATTCCGTCGCAATAGACGTTTACGAAACTCTGGAACACTTCGTTCAATGGTAAGAGAAACAGTTTTACAAAAAGAAGATTTCATCTACCCGATTTTTGTCGTCGAGGGCGATGATATTAAAAATGCAGTAGAATCGATGCCAGGCGTTTATCAATTGTCGCTAGATCATCTAGCTGCTGAAGTGGATGAAGTGGTATCGCTAGGTATCCCGTCGATTATTTTGTTTGGTGTGCCAAAAGTGAAAGATGCAGTAGGAACACAAGCGTATGCAGAGGAAGGAATCGTTCAACAAGCAACTCGTTTTGTGAAAGAACGTCATCCGGATCTCGTCGTGATTGCAGACACATGTCTATGCCAATATACAGACCACGGGCACTGCGGTGTTCTTGAAGACGGCTATGTATTAAATGACCAGTCGCTTGAATTATTGACGAAAACAGCAGTTAGCCAAGCGAAAGCTGGCGCTGATATTATCGCGCCATCCAATATGATGGATGGATTTGTCGCGGCAATTCGTAAAGGCCTCGATGAAGCAGGATTTGTGAACATTCCGATTATGTCGTATGCAGTAAAATATGCATCAGCTTATTACGGCCCATTCCGCGATGCGGCTCATTCATCACCACAATCAGGAGACCGTAAAACGTATCAAATGGACCCGGCAAACCGACTGGAAGCAATTCGTGAAGCAGAAGCGGATGTTGAGGAAGGTGCAGATTTCTTAATCGTTAAACCGGCACTATCATATCTCGACATCATGCGCGACGTGAAAAACAACTTCACATTGCCAGTCGTTGCCTACAATGTGAGCGGGGAATACGCGATGGTGAAAGCGGCAGCTCAAAATGGTTGGATTAACGAACAAGAAATTGTTATTGAGACACTAACAAGTATGAAGCGTGCAGGTGCGGACTTAATTATGACGTACCATGCAAAAGATGCAGCGAAATGGTTGGAGGGAAAATAATTGGAGAAAAATTATACGAACTCGAAACAAGCGTTTGAAAAAGCAGTAGACTTAATGCCGGGCGGCGTGAACTCGCCGGTACGTGCGTTTAAATCGGTGAATATGGATCCGATTTTCATGGAAAGCGGTAAAGGTGCAATGATTACGGATATTGACGGCAATGAATACATCGACTACGTGCTGTCGTGGGGCCCACTAATTTTAGGTCACTCGGATCCAGATGTTGTTGAAGGTATTAAACGTGTTGCAGAAACGGGTTCAAGTTTCGGTGCACCGACATTGGCTGAAAATGAGCTTGCGAAACTCGTTATTGACCGTGTACCATCGATTGAAATGGTACGCATGGTATCATCGGGTACAGAAGCGACAATGAGCGCACTTCGTCTTGCACGAGGCATTACAGGACGCAATATCATTTTGAAGTTTGAAGGATGCTACCACGGACACGGCGACTCTCTACTAATTAAAGCAGGCTCTGGCGTAGCGACGCTTGGACTTCCGGATAGCCCAGGTGTTCCCGAATCAGTTGCGAAAAATACGGTAACGGTTGCTTATAACGACCTTGAAAGCGTGAAGGTAGCGATTGAGGAGTTCGGAGACGATCTTGCAGCAATCATTGTAGAGCCTGTTGCAGGAAATATGGGCGTTGTCCCACCAGAGCCAGGATTCCTAGAAGGTCTCCGTGAATTAACTACAGAAAATGGCTCCATGCTTATTTTTGATGAAGTTATGACAGGTTTCCGCGTAGGATATAACTGTGCGCAAGGTCATTTTGATGTTCAACCGGATATTACTTGTCTTGGAAAAGTAATTGGCGGTGGACTACCAGTTGGTGCGTATGGTGCTTCTAGAGAAATCATGGAAAACGTTGCACCAGCAGGAACTGTGTATCAAGCAGGTACATTGTCTGGTAACCCACTTGCGATGACTGCAGGTATTGAAACGTTGAAAAAATTGACGCCAGCATCTTATGATCATTTCATGAAACTAGGTGACCAACTTGAAACAGGTTTCCGCGCGGCCGCTGAAAAGTATAATATCCCGCACACAGTAAACCGTGCAGGTTCGATGATTGGTTTCTTCTTCACCAATGAAAAAGTTATCAATTACGATGCAGCTAAAACATCAGATCTTGAGTTGTTTGCGGATTACTACCGCTTAATGGCGGAAGAAGGTATCTTCTTACCACCATCACAGTTCGAAGGTATGTTCATTTCAACTGCGCATACTGAGGAACATATTGCGAAAACGATTGAAGCATTCCATACAGTGTTTGCAAAGCTAGCGCGATAATAATTAAATCGATACCGGGTGCTTGGACAATTTATTGTTCCAATACCCGGTTTTTTCATGGATACCGTTAATTTGCGCTCCTTTTCATCAAACGATCAATAAAACGGTTGAAACGACCAAAGCACATAGTCAAACGACTAAAGCGATAAATGAAACGACTATAAACAAATTCAAACGACTATAACCATCATCGAAACGACTAAAGTGACTAAAAATCACCGGTTTTTAATCTCACCTATACCGTTGATTTCCGTTCCGGGCGGCGCTTTCCTGCGGGCGAGCGCCGAGCCGCTTCCCTCGCTACACTCAGTCCAGGGTCTCGTCTGTCTCGCTGATTCCGCGTGAGTCGCCGCCCTCCACTCCAATCAACTTTAATAATCTTCAAAAAGATCCAGCGGGAGGCATCCACAAGCAACGAAGTGTTTTTCAAAGAAGATTATAAATGCAGTCAATATATAATAGAATTTAACTTTATTTAATAAACTTCCCCAAAATCATCTTCTAACAACCAATCATCACGCATACAATTGTTTGTGAGGGAATAGGAGGAGAAAAATATGAAAACTGTACAATGGCAAATGAAAGAGGACTTTGTATTTCCAGAAGCGACGGGAACTCCAACAGGTACAGAGTCGGTCAGAGTAACGCCGAGGTTCACAATTGATCGCTCCAACGAAGCATCGGTCCGAATGACTGGCATCTACCATCTAGCAGTGAATGTCCAATTTGACCTAGAAGCACCTAGAACTGAACAAGCAGAGTCTACAATATTAATTGACGACGTCGAGCTTAATGGAAATTTAGGCTATTTCGAATATGCAGTACCCTTTAATATTGATTTACCGCCCGAGGCAAATGATCCTTTAAACATCGTAACCGCCAATGCGCAATGCGAGATGGAAGGACAAGGCGGGGTTGCAGTTATTTGGGAAGTGCAATGTTCTTACAGAGAAGTCATAGTTGTCCAAGAGGAAAGTGCTAGCCGCGAACAAATCGAGGCTAACGAGGCAGAATCACCTTCAAATGTTGAAGTTGCCGAAACAGAAGAAGTGGTTGAAGAAAAACCTGCACCAGAACACGCTGTGAAATATGAAAACGTCTCGATTCCAGACGATGAAGACGATGAAACACTCTCATTTTTCTCTGGACTAGAAGACGGCGTTTCAACAACGCTTTTCCGTTCAAATAATGTTCCGGTGCAAAGCGAAAGCTATTCCTCCGAGAAAGCATAGTAATAGAAAATCGCCGGCAGTCGGGACGATCAACATGCGAATTAATTGAAAAACGGCGATCGGAATAATAATGGTTTTCGCGTAAAACCTGCATTTCCGTAGCCAGGGTGGCAGTAAATATGGATTATACCCTTTTCTCATAACACAATCCTTTCGTGATTTACTTGACGTACACGCCAGTATTCCTATATAATCAATTCAACTGCATATTGATGCGATGAACGGGAATAGTACGTGACATAATTTTCTAAAGAGAGGGTGCCAATGGTGAGAGGCCCTGTAAACGATGCACAGAATGTCCCCCGTGAGCAGTTTCCATGAACAGGATTGATCTTCATTAGTGGAAACCGGTTTGAAGCCGTTATACAAGTATGAGGTGTACATTTTTTTGCTGTGCACAAATAAAGGTGGTACCGCGAACAACTCCTTCGTCCTTTTTTAAGACGAATGGAGTTTTTTTGTTCCAAAAAATATTGAGGAGGAACTAATCATGTCAACTGAAGATAAAGAATTATCAATGCCTACTAAATACGAACCCGGGACAATTGAAAATGGTCGTTACCAATGGTGGCTAGAAGGAAAGTACTTTGAAGCCCAACCAGAAAGCGGGAAAGAGTCTTATACAATCGTCATTCCGCCTCCGAACGTAACAGGTGTATTGCATCTCGGGCATGCCTGGGATACGACACTCCAAGATATTTTAACGCGCATGAAACGCATGCAAGGGTATGATGCCTTATGGCTTCCAGGAATGGACCATGCAGGAATTGCGACGCAAGCACGTGTTGAGGCACGTCTTCGTTCAGAAGGAAAATCACGCTATGATTTAGGACGCGAAAAATTCATCGAAGAAACATGGAATTGGAAAGAAGAATACGCTTCCCATATCCGTGAACAATGGGCGAAACTAGGTCTTGGTCTTGATTACACGCGCGAACGTTTCACATTAGACAAAGGATTATCAGAAGCGGTTCAAGAAGTCTTTATCAAACTTTACAATAAAGGGCTAATTTACCGCGGTGAATACATTATTAACTGGGATCCGAAAACAAAAACGGCTTTATCTGATATTGAAGTTATCCACCAAGATGTGCAGGGTGCATTCTATCATATGCGTTACCCACTAACAGATGGCACTGGCAGCATTGAAATTGCGACGACGCGTCCTGAAACGATGCTCGGCGATACTGCGGTTGCGGTTCACCCTGAAGATGAGCGTTATAAACATTTAATCGGTAAAACAGTGACACTTCCAATCGTTGGACGTGAAATTGAAATTATTGCCGATGATTATGTGGATATGGAATTTGGAAGCGGGGCGGTTAAAATCACGCCAGCGCATGATCCGAATGACTTTGAAATCGGAAACCGTCACAACTTAGAACGCGTTCTCGTGATGAATGAGGACGGAACGATGAATGAGCTCGCTGGTAAATATAAAGACATGGACCGTTTTGAATGTCGAAAAGAAATCGTCAGAGACCTTCAAGAAATGGGTGTTCTGTTTGAAATCGAAGAACATCTCCACTCAGTCGGTCATTCTGAACGAAGCGGCGCGGTAGTTGAACCGTATCTATCAACGCAATGGTTTGTTAAGATGAAACCACTTGCGGATGCATCAATTGACCTTCAAAAAGGAGAAGGAAAAGTTAATTTCGTTCCAAATCGTTTTGAAAACACATACCTCAGATGGATGGAAAATATCCACGACTGGTGTATTTCACGTCAACTTTGGTGGGGACACAGAATTCCAGCTTGGTACCATAAAGAGACAGGCGAGGTTCACGTTGGAAGTGAACCTCCAGCGGACATAGAAAACTGGAAACAAGATGAAGATGTCCTAGATACTTGGTTCTCATCTGCGTTATGGCCATTTTCAACAATGGGTTGGCCTGATTTGGACAACGAAGAATTCAAACGCTATTACCCGACAAATGCACTTATTACAGGATATGATATTATCGCATTCTGGGTGTCACGCATGATTTTCCAAGCACTCGAATTTACAGGAGAACGTCCATTTGAAGATGTGTTAATCCATGGTCTCGTTCGAGATTCTGAAGGCAGAAAAATGTCGAAATCACTCGACAATGGAATCGATCCGATGGAAGTCATCGAGAAATACGGTGCAGACGCACTTCGTTATACACTTTCAACAGGCGCATCACCAGGGCAAGACATCCGCTTCTCCATGGATAAAGTTGAATCCAACTGGAACTTTGCCAATAAAATCTGGAACGCATCCCGTTTCGCGCTGATGAATATGGACGGAATGACCTATGATGAAATCGATTTATCAGGCGAAAAATCCGTTGCAGACACATGGATCTTAACGCGTTTAAACGAAACCATCGAGCAAGTAACAAATCTTGCTGATAAGTACGAGTTCGGCGAAGTAGGCCGTGCACTTTACACATTCATTTGGGATGATTTCTGTGATTGGTACATCGAAATGGCGAAACTGCCATTATACGGCGAAGATGAAGCAGCGAAAAAGATGACGCGTTCAGTACTCGCGTATGTTCTAGACAATACAATGCGTCTTCTACACCCGTTCATGCCATTCATCACCGAAGAAATCTGGCAGAACCTACCACACGAAGGCGAATCAATTACAATCGCGCCGTGGCCAACAGTTGATGAGTCCTTGTCGAATAAAGAGCGTGCATCTGACATGAAATTGCTGATGGACATCATTCGTTCTGTTCGAAACATCCGTGCAGAAGTGAATACGCCAATGAGCAAAGAAGTTCCGCTCTATATTTCAACAAGAGACGATAAAACAGCTGAGATTTTCGAAACGAACCGAAAATACATCGAGCGTTTCTGTAATCCTAAACCATTAACAATCGGTAAAGGAATTGCAGCACCAGGCAAAACAATGTCAGCAGTCATTACAGGTGCTGAGTTGTTCTTACCACTTGAAGGCTTGTTGAATATTGACGAAGAACTAGCACGTTTAGCAAAAGAGTTGAAGAAATGGGAAAGTGAAGTCAAACTTGTCCAAGGCAAACTCGCGAACGAACGCTTCGTCAACAATGCACCAGAAGCTGTAGTAGCGGAAGAACGTGCAAAAGAAAAAGATTATCTCGAAAAATACGCGACTGTTGAGAAGCGTATGAAAGAATTGAAAGAGATTTAATATCGACATTAAACACCCTATTGGAATTTGCACTGACCTAAAAAAATGAGACAAAATAAAACACCTTTCGTTGAAAAACGGGTATAGATACCCAACTAAACAACGTGGAGGTGTTTTTTCTATGGGAACAAGAGTAAGTTATCCCATTGAAGTAAAAATGAAGGCGATAGAAATGCGGTTAGCTGGAGTGCCCGTAAAAGAAGTTATGGATGAATTAAATATTAGAAATTATACGCAGCTTAAAACATGGATGCGGTGGTATCGAAACGGAGAACTATTCCGTCTTAAGCAACCTGTTGGTAAGCAATATGCCTACGGCAAAGGACCCGAATATGAAAATGAAACAGCCAGTCTACTGGCAGAAAACCGTTTTTTGAAACAACAGATTGAAGTATTAAAAAAGTACGCGGAATTGGAAAGGAGGTGGAACCAAAAATAGTTTTACGATTAGTGGATGAATTAAAAGGATCTATGCCAATAGGTGAAGTATGTCATCATTTGGGCGTAAGTCGCTCATCGTATTATCGGTGGAAGAAAGATGCAGACAAACTGACACCAAAGGAGGAACGCAACCAACAAATTGGCTTCTTATGCAAGAAACACAAATTTAGATATGGATACCGGAAGATAGCTGACTTGTACCCTGGAGCCTGTAAGAAGACGGTTCAGCGAGTTATGCAACAATACGGTTGGCAATGCCGAGTGAAGGTTAAAAAACGCAAGCGAACCGGGCAACCCGCATATGTCGCACCGAATTTGTTGGAGCGTGACTTTTCCGCGACTCGGCCACTAGAAAAGCTACTTACTGATATTACGTACTTGCCCTTCGGGCAATCAATGATGTATCTTTCAAGTATCTTTGATGTTTTTAATGGAGAGATCGTGGCGCGGATCGTTGGGTTCACTCAGGACACCGCGTTTGTCCTTGATACCTTAAATCAATTACCTGACTTGCCGGAAGACTGTATATTGCATTGTGATCAAGGTTCGGTTTACACATCTTATGCCTATCAGAGGGCAGTCAAAAAAAAAGGAATTACCATGAGCATGTCCAGAAAAGGCACGCCAGCAGATAATTCCCCAATTGAAACGTTTCATTCCTCGCTAAAGTCTGAAACGTTCTATCTCGACGATATCTTTCGCACAACCAATGCAAGAGTGATACAAATCGTCGAAGAGTACATTGACTATTATAACAATATCCGAATTCAAACGAAACTAAACAGCCAGTCACCGGTACAATTCCGTCAACTGGCTGCATAATAAGGTGTTTTCTTAATGTCTCAAAAAAGTTAGTCAGTGCCATTTTCAATAGGGTGTTTTTGTGTGATTTTTGTCGTATTATCAAAGTTGTTGGAATACCATAGTGAATCCTTTTTGCTAAAAATTACTATTCTGTGATACAGTTTACTTATATTAGTTAAATATAATCGGTCTGACATGAAAGTAATAGATTAGAAATTTGTACATATTGGAGAAAAGGATGGTAAATATGGGAATATTCAAATTAAAGTGGAAAGCAAATGAAAAAGGAATTTCTTTAGTTGAGGTGCTTGCTTCAATCGTTATATTAACCTTACTATTAACCACTTTTTTAATGATGTTTGTCCAATCAGCCAAAACTAATAAAAAGTCAGAAGAAATCATAGATGCAACTTATATTGCACAGACGGAAATGGAAAATATATATGCTGTTAGTAGAAATCCAGATTTTATCGATAGGAAAACGGCTATGAAATCGCTATATCAATTTGATGAAATAAAAAAACATTATTATACGAATAAAAATAATATGTATATTGAAGTTAGATTTAAGGATGTAAAGCTGGAAGAAGAAAAAATAATTGACGACTTAATAGGTATTATTGTGGTTGTACGAGAAAGTCAAAATGATGAAAAAGTCCAAGCCCAAATGGAAACAATTTTATATTGGGAGGCGGATGTGGATGAATAAATATCTGGAAAATGATCGTGGAATAACACTTGTTGAATTACTCGCCGTTATTGTTATTGGATCATTAATGCTAATATTAATTAGTAATATACATATATTTGGACATAAACAAAGTAATGACCAATCAGAAAATTCAAAGAATCTATTTGACGTTTCATATGCAGCAAAAATGATTACTAAAGAGGTTAGAAAGGCAGAAACCGTTAATGCTGAAGGCGATATTTTAACATTAAATCGTGGCAAGCAAAATGAGATTGTATTTAAAAAACAAAGTACATCGCTAGTGATGAATGGTAGTCCAATAGTTAAGGAAATATCGGAATTTATAGTTCATCCTAAAGGATCTACCGTAGATAAAAAAAACATACTTTTACTTACAATTAAAGGGAAGTATTTAGAAGGTAAAAGGTCAACAGAAGAAATAACAACAGAAATATTTATTAGAGGAGAGAACTTAAATGAATAAACGAAGTTGCACTCCAATTAAAAATGAACGAGGCTTTACACTTTTAGGAGTGTTAATGGTACTGATTGTATTATCAATACTTGGGGTCGGCGTTATTGCAACAACGTCAAATATAATGCAAGTTTCTATAAGTGAACGTGATGATCAATCCGCATTTTATATTGCTGAAGGTGGAGCAACAAAAATACTGGGGATTATAGATAAAAAAACTCAGCTTTTATCCGCGGAACAACCATCCGAAGCAGAGTTTTTTGAAAAACTGGAAGATTATATGAGAAAGTTAGATAAAAATGTCGATTTTCCAAAGACCCAAGCCATTGCAGAAGTGGAAATTAATTTGGAGAATTCACCGGAATATCATATTATTTCCACTGGAAAAATTGGAAGTAAATCAAGAAAAGTAGAAGGTACTTTTACTGTAAGTTTCGAAAAAGGTGAAAATGGAATATCTGTTCCAAAGGGTATTGCAGTCTATTCTGCGAATAAAATGCAATTAACTAATGGTGAAATTCTCGGAGATATTATGCTAGGATTTAATAATACTTGCAATTCTATAATTGTGGATGGAGATCCTACTATTAAAGGTAAAATAATAATACCCCAAAATGGATGCTCTGATGGTTTTCAAGCTCCTGAATGGTGGAGAAACAACAAAAAACCGGTAATAGAGAAACATAGTCAAGTACTAGAATTTCCACTTCCACCATTTCCTGATTTTCCAGAGTATCCAAAGATGTTACATTCAAAAGTAGACCAACTAGGGAATGTTAGTAGTGGGATAACGCAAAAGTTGATTTTAGATTCGAATTACCAATTTAATAATATTGTGATTAGTAGTTACTCTACATTAACATTAGATATTGGAAGTAAAGATATATCAATTGTAGTTAATAGTATCAAAGGTTCAGGTCATATCGAAGTCAAAGGTAGTGGAAGTTTAACAATTTATTTAAAAGACAACATCGCTATAAGCGGAAATTTTAATCTGAATGGAAATGATAATACCTTTATTTATATTGGAAAATCTAATGAGCCAACGAACCCAAAAACAATAAAAGGTTCCGACCATGGCGTATTTAAAGCTTCTATTTATGCTATAGATGCGAATATTGAGCTAGCAGGCTCTTTGGGTAAAAGCGCGCACATTGTTACAGGTGGCAAAAGTGTAAAGTTATCAGGACATTCGAGTGCTACAACTTCAAAAGGCTACGTAGTCTATGCACCTAATGCAGTTGTGGAATTAAGCGGAAGTGGAGCTTTAACTGGTTCAGTTATATCTAATATATTTAAAATTACTGGGGGCGCTAAAGTAACTACTAAAGATATAGATTTGGGAGATACCCCGTTTTTTCCAGGAAGTAATAGTGCTGGAAAAGCCACATTCACAAAACAAACTTTAAAAGAAGTATCAAAATAAAATTATATAAGATTGGTGTATTAATTAGGAATTCAGTGAAAGTCCAAGAGTTGTAAAATATAGTTTTTTGGTAGAATCTATGGAACGATAGTAGATAGTTTTAAAGTTAGTTTTATAGTCGTACACTCGCGCAAGATTAATTAATTTAAAACCCGTTTAATATTTATAATGAAAAAAGAAGTCATTCGAGATTTTGGTGGACTTCTTTTTAAATGGAATTTCATTTTTATAACTGGTTATATATGCCGGTGATGTAGCACATCAATTTCTCCGCTACAGAAAAGTCATGCGTTTCATACAACGATCTTGCACCAACAGGATCTTCAATCTCATTCAATAACCACTGACCGTCTGGCAATAACAGGAAGTCAATACCAATGTAGTCACTTTTCAGTGCACGGGCAATTTTTGATACTTCTTTTTCCTGCCAGCTGGAAAGAGTATACTTTTCAACAGATCCACCCAGTGTATAGTTGGATTTGAATGTCCCCTTGCCGGTGCGCTTTACTGCGCCAATCACCGTTTCACCAATCATGAAAACTCTTACGTCTTGTGCCTTAGTTTCTATATAGGGCTGCGCAATAATTTGACGACTGCTATAGGTTGAAAGAAATGTTTTAGCATCAAATTCATTATTGCATAGTTCTACTTCCGAGCCTCCATGTCCATCCACTGTTTTCAGGACAATAGGGAAAGGGGGTAAATCAGCTATATCTGAAACTTTTGTTGTCGGTACAGTAGGAATTCCAAGGAGTAATGCTAATTCATACGTTAACCGCTTATCATTCGCAATCCTGTTTACCTCGGCACGATTGAAAACTCGGAAACCTTCTCGTTCGAATGCTTTTGCTTTTTCTGGATTTCGGTCTCTAAACAAAATGAAATCTAAATTCTTATCTGGTATTTCGTCATCCACTATTAATCGAAGATCTATGCCGATTTTCTTTGCTTCATTTTTCAAATCTTCTATGAACGCACAATTTCGTATTGCTTCTTTTTTTGAGTAATAAAGATAAGCTATCACTGAATTTCCCTCAATATATATGTAATCATCGCATCCGCGACGTTTATGCCTGTGACGTTGTAAATGTTTCGGATATGGGCTGCTGCATTTACTTCACAAACCAGTGGTTCTTCATTTTCTCCGAATAGCAGATCGACACCGGCAAACTCAGCACCTACAGCATCCGCAGCTCGTATTGCTAGTGCTTTTTGTGCCTCTGTTAACTCTATAACTTCTGCTACGCCACCATTCGTAATATTTGCGCGAAAATCTGTTTCGGAGTGACGATACATGGCCGCGACAATTTCACCTCCGACAATATTAACTCGAATATCACGCCCACGACTTGATTCGATAAACTGTTGAAATATATAATCGACCCCACGCAATTCATCTACTTTTGAATAAAAGTCATCTTCAGTCTCAATCAAATACACCCTCATGCCAAAAGAACCGTGACCTTCTTTAATAATCATTGGAAGTCCTAAATAACTTAGAACTTTTTCATAATAACCAGAATCAGCTATTGTAAATGATGGATACACTTTTGGCGCAATAATTGTTTTGGGCATAGGGATCTCATTCCGCGATAACTCCAAATATTGATTTGCCTTATTATCACAAGTTTCGATAACGTCTGGATCATTAAAAACTCGAATACCGTTATTTTTCAAAAACTTTGCAAGTAAAATATCTTTATCTAGAAAGACAACAAAACTTGGTCGTTCGGCAAAATTATTTGAAAGGTCCATCATTACTTCATAATTTTTCTTTAACTCTGCTTGGACACCTGCACGTTCTGCGGCTTCTTTAATAAGAACTGCTTGATCTTTGAACTTATCACTCGTTAAACTTCCGTTATAAACTACCCAACAACTATACACAAAGATTCCTCCGGTCATGATTTTCTATACTTGCACTAATTTTACCATACGAAGGGGGAATAGTGATTTTAAAATGAAAAAGGTTCATAGCCTAATGTTGACCATGAACCTTTTCGCTAATAAGAACGATCTCTTTCAACGGGAGGATTGATATTATATATTATTGGTTCTTGTTGTCTTAAGTCGGAATAGGTTGAAATAATATCGGGGTCGTATAAAACTTGAAGTCGTGATTTTACACCATTTTTGCCTTGTCCCGATTCACCCTCGAAATAATGTCCCCGTGATCCATATGAAAAATTTTGAGATCCACTAAAGCGCTGACTTTTGGCTTGTCCTCGTATAGCATTTAATACAATTCTTCTAGCTGAAATACCGCCTTCAATTTTGATGTTTGATCCTACGCCAAACATTTCCAAATCTTTTTCTGAATAGAAGAAGCCTTTAATTAGACTAGGCGCATCCTGGTTTATGGAGTTGTTGGAAATTTTCACATTTCCTTTTGCAAAAATGATAAATGTACCTGTTTTACCGTTGCTGAGAGATTTACCATTCATTGTCGAATATTGTATATCGACATTCCCGTTAACATACATAAGTACATTACTCTTCAATGCAGCGCCTTTAATCGTTACATCTCCATTAACAAACATGGTCCCTTCTAATGAAATATCTGCAAACTCGTTTACATTTTCTTTTCCGTTTCCAATAGATAAGCTCTTATCAATGTAAAGCCCATCTGAAACTGTAATATGCGTATTATTATTCGCGACTTTTAAGCTCCCCAATGTCGAAAATTGTTTGAACTTATTATCGCCTCTTAACTCAAAGGTGCCTGTATCAGTATAGCCGTTATTGCTCCATGCATAAGAAGGAAACACTTTTAAATTTGGAAAGTCCGCCGAAGTAATCACTCTACTAGAGTTAGTTTTAATAACATGCGCTGCACCCGAGCGCACATATTTATAAACACTTTGTTTATCACTAATCCCTATAGGACTTCTAACCGGATTTCGTGTGACTACTACAGGTGCAAATCCTGTCCGAAAAAGGGCATTAATGTTATTTGTTTGATTGCTGTAGTTCCTATTACTATTAAAATCATTACGGGATATATGGCTACTATATCCAAGGTTTGAATTAAAAGTATATGCTTTTTTTCCAAGGACTAATCTAGCGGTTTCGGCACCTGGAGTTGGCTTGGTCGATGGATACAAACTATCAATCCACTTTTCACCATTTAAGTAAGCGTATCCTTTATTGCGTGAAATGATATTCCCGTCAACTTTCATATCTCCTTGAACATGGACGCCACCGTGAAGAAGTAAATTACCTTCGCCATCCTGTAAACCATCTTTAGGGTCAATATTCGTACCAATCGCGTATTTTAATATTTCCGGTGCATTATCGGCTCCAATTTCCATCTTGCTTACTAATGTACGTTCTTTGTTCCCTGATTGACCAACGCTTACAAATGTTACGAGTTTTCGAAGTGGATTTACAACATCATTTTGATCTTTTGTGTCATCAATGTTCTCAATACATACTTCAAAATCTCCTGTTTCACCTGACTCAGATTTCAAAACACCAGAGCCATCGCATTTATATTTATCTAGGGTTTGTCTAAGTTTGCTTATAAATTCATCGCGGGGAAGTCCATTATTGCTGTCTAGCGCAATTGTTAGCTCGTGATTAATCTCACTTGTAATCCGATCAATCCCTTTATCTGAAAGACTAGCAGAGCGAGTTATGTCTTGCCGCACTTCATTTTTTGCAATACCGCTGGAAGTTAGGGACATTAAGCTCATACCTAGGACGACAAACAAAAGTATTAAAACTAGTGTGATAAGTAGTGTATAACCGTCTTGCCGCTTAGCCAATTTCATAGTCAATCCGCCTCCGACTTTACATCGTTAATCGTACGAACTTCATTTTCAAATGTAACATCTTGATTTTTTATGGGCATTTCTAGGACAAGCTTTACTTGATAAACTCCGTAACTACTCTGTTCAATTTTTGACTCACTTGAAATATTGATTTTAGAATTCGTTGTTGAAATACTTTTATCCTGTATCAACAGATCATTGCCAACGAACCCACTCTTCTTTTCACCTTTCATCAAAAAGTAACAATTCTCCGTACAATTTTCACTTGGACGCGTAAGAATATCGGATTCCTTCGTCGTGTACAGCTCTTTTACCAATGAAACCATAAGTATATCTGCCTCATCCCGGAATGCTGTATCTGTTGAAATAACGTTATAATGATTCATTCCCTTGAGCAGTAAACCAATTGCAAACACTGAAATCATAGCTGTTAATGATGCAGCGGCCAATAATTCGATGAGTGTCAGACCGCGTTCGTTTTTCAGGAATTTAGTCATAAGAAACATACCCTTCTACGGAACTTTTAGTATGGCCATTCTGTGCGGTTACAGTAACAATGACATTAAATAGTTTAATAGACGCTTCATCAACATCTTGCGTAACTTTTATCGAAGCGTTATAATCTTTTCCATTCATTTCCTCAAGGTCAAATATAAATGGATTCCCGGTGTTTAAGGTGTTCACAAGTTTTTCAGCATACTCGGGCTCGTCCAAAGTTGGATCTAATTTCAAACGTTCCAAAACAGCATCTGCTAAATTAATGACGACTAATTTTTCATTATTTGTAACGGCCGCTTTATTCGTTTGAATAAAAAATGTAAAAAAAGAAGTTAGCACGATTGTAAGCAAAAGTATCGATGCGATAACTTCGATGAGTGAAAAACCTTTTTCATTTTCCATAAATGGACCCTCCAAGAAGAATTGAATTATGGTAGAAATATATTATTTTAATAAATTCAGTCAATTTGACTTATCATCATTGTAGATAAGTAAGCCGAAAGAATCAACCGATTTTGTAATTTAATAATTATTTATCCATAAACAGGCATAAAGTTATATAGAAAAACCGTAACTTTTACATTATTCAACATTAATCTTCGTAAGCGTCATCGCTACAGCGAATTTAACAATTGACATGATATACTGAAACAAAATGGTTTTTATTTCGGAGGGGTAGACATTGATTCCAAAAATGAAAGAATACAAAGAACGATGGGGAATTATTAGCGATGATGCGATAAAACCCGGTCTTGAAGCTATACAAAAAGTCCTGCAATTAATAGGGAATCCAGAAAAGACATTAAATGTTATTCATGTATCGGGGACGAATGGCAAAGGATCTACAATAGCCTTTATGGAATCAGTCTTGAAAGAACATGGGTATTCAACTGGCGTATTTTCGTCTCCGGCAATTTTCGACATTCATGATCAAATTCGATTGAATGGGACTCCGATTTCAGAAAAAGAATTGAATCAAACTTTTAATGAAATGACAGAGCTAAGCGGCATGTTAACGGATTTTGAATTGTTGACGGTTGCGGCCTTTATTTCTTTTAAACGATTTCAACCAGATTATGTATTAGTCGAAACTGGCATGGGGGGGTTACTAGACAGTACAAATGTAATCACGCCAATAGTATCTGTCATTACATCGATTGCACTTGATCATACAGCATTTCTAGGAAGTACTTTACATGAGGTCGCAGTTCATAAATCGGGGATAATCAAAAAAGGAATTCCGGTAGTTACTGGTCCTTTACCAACCGAAGCCATGCAAGTTGTTTCACAAGTAGCAGCGGAGAAGGGGAGTTTGCTTCAAATTTACGGGAAAGACTTCAGTATGGAAAACGATGAACGATTTAAAGGTCAACAAAACATCAAGTTGCGTGGTCGTAAAATGAAAGGTGAACATCAAGGTATCAATGCAGCGATTGCTATTCAGGCGCTGCTTATTGCTGGCGTCCCACTTTCAGAAGATGATACCGGAATAGGAATTGTAAATACGTCGATCCCGCATCGATTCCAGGAAATAGAACCTGGAATCTTTTTGGATGGCGCACATAATCCGGCAGCGGCGAGAGTGCTTGTAAATACTATTAAAAGTGAGTTTCCAAATGAGAAGGTAGATTTCGTGATTGGGATGTTGAAAGGAAAAGACATTAAAGGTACATTGGACGAACTCATTCCAGTAGCGGAATCTTTTACCTTTATCACATTTCCACATAAAGAAGCTGCAAGTGGAGATGAATTAATGGCTAAATGTAATTTTGAGAACAAGAAAGTACTAGTCGCACGAGGTAATACTATAGAACTATGCAGGAAAATCAATAATAAGTGTATAGTCACAGGTTCACTCTATCTTTTAGCAAGCCTTAAATACCGATAGGCACTAATGTTTATTTGAGGGTTTATACGAATGTGTAAGTGACAAAGTTCTTTTAGTTTGTTAACATTTCAGTATATTCAGCGAGATAGTAGATACTAAGTTATGAAAGGCGGATTATGATGAAAGCATATAATAGAACTACTTTCTGGACTTTTATCGTGTGGTTTGTCATAGTTCCGCCTGGGCTAATCTATCTATTTTTAAATCATAATGATTATGAAATCAATTGGCTACATCTATCCCTATATACTGTATTTGGTTTTATTACGCTGTTGTATCCAATTAAAAAAAATGGCCAACCTCTTTTTTTGATCATGTGGGTAACAATACCTGTTTTCTTGAAATATGGGATAATCGCTGAAATTATCGTGATGCAGTTATCAGTGCTTGCCATTTTATTTGCATTTAACAATTCAATCTCCTTATTAAATCGCTTTTTGCTAAACTCCACATTATTTTTTGTATTATCAATTGTAAGTGCCGCGGTATTTACACTAGTGGGCGGAGAAATTGGTTTATTGGATTTCTGGCCGCTTATCATTGTTGTTTTTTGTTATCAGTTTTCCCATGTATCGGTAAGGGATTTAGTATTTAAGATTGATGCACATTTCAGAAAAATACCTCGGAACTATATATATAATAAAACATTATTTGACTATATATCTGGTATTGGCATTATTCCTTTCGCATTGACGGTATATTTTTTATCCGAATACGTTGGATTTGGAGCGGTATTCCTACTTGGAATTCCATTTTTACTTATGACATATATGCTTCGGATTTATAGTAATACAGAAGTAATAAATCAGCATTTACAACAGGCTGGTGAAATAGGTCACCAACTTTCGAATAATGTAACTGAAAAAAAGGTCATGGACCAATTTGTTGAAAAGGTTTCAAAAATGTTTAATGCCGAGTATGTGTATTTGTTCGATCATCAGGCTGGTTGGCTAGAACTAGTGCGCACTTATGAGAATGGAGAATTCGTTGAATTCATTTTTGACCGACTTTCACCGGGTCAAGGGATTGCTGGATCTGTTGTACTGTGGAATAAACCAATAATTTATTCCAATCGTGAAGAGTGGGGGAAAGTATCTAATGATTATGCCCCTGATGATATGCAAAGTGTTCTCTGTTTACCTATCTCACGCGATCAAAGTATTGAAACAGTGCTTTTTCTTTCAACCCAAAGAAAATCGGCATTTAAAGAGTATCATCTTCAAATTTTAGATATTCTTTGTTCATATTTTACGGTATCTGTAGAAAAAGCACGCAATGTCGAAGAAAAAGTCATTAAGAGCGAACGTTGCGCACTTACTAATCTATATAACTTTGGTTTTTTGGAAGAACGACTTCTATATGAGATGAAACTTGTGAATGAAGGATTAATAGATGAACTGTCTTTATTAATATTGGATATCGATCATTTTAAAGCAGTAAATGATACATATGGCCATCAAAGTGGGAACGAAGTACTTCAAATGCTAGCCCGAATTTTAAAGAAAAATGTTCCTCGAACTGGAATTGTTGGTCGGTATGGGGGAGAAGAATTTGTTTTCATACTTCCAGGCATGTCTAAGCGTGATGCAAAGTTATTGGCGGAACAAATTCGATCGGAAGTAGAGAGTTATGCATTTCAAGTGTACCCGAGCTTGAATAATCAGAGTGCCCCAGTCCTACTCTCGATTACTGTAAGTATTGGCGTATCGAATGCGCCTGAGGATGCTGATGAGGCAAAAATCTTATTATCGAATGCGGATCGTTCACTTTATATGGGCGCAAAACAAGCGGGACGAAATCGTGTCGCGGGTTATATTAAATAGTAAAAAGGAAGGAAGGGAATGACAATGGATGTTTCAAAAAAACAGCAGATAATTATGTTTTGTATTTGGCTGCTTGTCGTTCCGGCTTCCTTCTTGTTAGCAAAAGCTTATTTTCCTGCAAAAGAACTTGATTGGATGAATATTGTCATCTTACTATTTATCATGTTTTTAACGATGTTACTCCCGATTCATTTTGAAAATATGACGATATCTTTGGAACGTTGGATTACGTTGACAATCTTTTTGCAGTATGGGCTCTTCGTTGAAATAATCTTTATACAAATTGCGATGTTTTTTATACTTTTCACGGAAAAAAGTACGTTACCAATTTCACATAAATTTTTTGTGAATTCTACGATTTTCGCATTTACATCACTATTAAGCGGGACAATTTATCATGCTCTGGGCGGTACCATAGGGTCAATGGATTTTTCGAATGTGTTTTATTTTGGATTGATTTACGCAATTACTTATTCACTTATTAATAATTTACTGATAAAAGTATATTTTCATTTCAACGCACATATTTTTTCTTTAACCTCGAAAGGCGCGCTATGGGATTACGCATCGACAATAATCATGGTACCGTTTGGAGTCGCTTTATACTTTCTAAATGTACATTTAAGCAATAAATCATTGCTACTAATCGGGATTCCTTTCGTAATTGTTTTGATTGTATTAAGAATGTATAACAGTTCCACTACATTGAAAGATCAGCTATCGAGTGCTTCTGCAATCGGTCATGAACTAGCGGATCGGCTTTTATTTGATGAAGTTATTGAAACGTTTCTAGTGAAATTAAAAGAGGTAGTTCCATATGATAACGCGTATGTGGTAGATCTTCGGAGTGGAATTAACTTTGTTCCGCTTATGGGAAACGGGCCAAATGGGTTAACAAGTGAAGTGAAAGGTCTAATATTTCGCGATATTAAAAAGGCGGATGATGGACTGGATGCTTTATTTACAAGAATTTATTTTAATGAAAAGGACATAAAAAAATTATCGACACTTGAATTTGACGCTAACGTTCGAAGTGTATTAACGGCCCCGATTATTCGGGATGGAGTTACAGAAGGCTTTCTCATCATGACTTCTCTACATAAAAATATGTTTCAAACAGAAAGTGTTCATCTTATTAATATTTTAACCGGATTTTTTGCGATTTCATTGGAGAAAGCTAGGTTTTATGAAAGTACCATCGAAAAAGGCGAGCGATGCGGGTTAACGAAACTTCATAACTTTTCCTATTTAGAACTTAAATTAGGAGAAAATATGAAAGAACTCCAAGAGGCGAAGTTATCGAACCTGTCCGTCATTATGCTGGATATTGATCACTTTAAAAGTATTAATGATACCTATGGACACGAATGCGGTAATGTCATATTGGTGAGGTTGGCGGAGTTGCTCAGAAAATTTACTACAACTGGCACAACATTGGCGAGGTACGGTGGGGAAGAATTCGTATTCCTATTACCGAATACGACAAAAGAGGAAGCTGCCAATCTTGCAGAGGAAATTCGCGCTGAAGTGGAAAAAACAAATTTCGTTATAACGCCAGATTTATCGGAAGAAAAACCATTGGGCAGAATATCGATTGAAGTCAATATCACGATTAGTTTAGGTGTAGCTACAGCCCCAGAAGATGCAGACCATCCAAAAGATTTGCTTCGAAATGCAGACCGTGCGCTTTATATTGGTGGAAAACAGTCAGGTAGGAATTTGGTAGGCGTATATGAAGACGGCGAGGCAGCCGGTACAAGATTATAAATTGTTACGAATTAGAATCAGCGCTGGCTGGTTCTTTTTTTGTCGGGAATAACGAAAATCCAATTCCTTCCACCGAGAAGGAGGGAATGAAGCGGTACTCGAAGTCAATCAATGATAAACGGCATTGGGCGTAAGTGCCTAGCGGTAATTAGAATTGAGCTTATGAAGAAAAGTTCATACTTCAAAAGTTCTATCCTTTTGTGTTTTTATAGTGTATTATGCACTATGCCAGAAGGATAACTATTCCAATGTTTGATGAAATTTGTAAAAACTAGTTGCTATTTACTATTTCAATGTATAAACTGAAAATAAGGAATTAAATTCATCATAAAAAAATAGCGATTAATAAATAAATTAGTAGTTTGTTCGATAAAACTGTCGAATTGAGGGGGTTTATCAATGAAAATAAAGTCCTTTTTACCAATATTATGTTTAATAGCGATTATATTTCTAACCTATCAAATCGTTAATCCTAGTTTACAAGCATTTGCTAAAGATGGTTCGGCAAACGCTACAATTGCAGGCATTGAAATTACTGAAACGAAAAAAGTAGCAATCCAGGCACAGGTTGCTTCAGAAGTTGAAAAATGGAAAAGTAATGACATTCTTGTAGAAGGTGCTACTGGCAAAATTAGTGTACCTGGCTCTTATTTTACTTTTGATATTAGTAAAACAGTTGATCAGTTTATAACGCTAACCGAAACGCCTTGGTATAAGTTTTGGGCGGATGATAAAAGTACACAATTACCAATTGATGTTGTCATCGATGAAAATATTAATGAGTTATTGAAAGAAGCGCCTTTATTTTATGTAGAGGAAACAATCCATTCGATTATGGAGCATGCAGAATTCTTAAAAGAAGGTTCTGTGGCAGCAACAGAAGTATCCCTTTCTATTGATAATTTAGAACGCGTTTCTTTTGAAATTCAGGATGTTTCTGTAGATGGGACAGGCATACAAGCCATTGCTGAAGCGCTGAATGAGACAACAATTATCAATGATGAGCAGTTCTCATTACTGAAAACGCTCGAAGAAGTAGGTGAGTTCTATAGTGAAGAGACAGCCAATTTCGTTGCATCTACTCTATATAGTGCAGTCTTGCAAACTGACTTAACGATACTAGAAAGACATTCCCAAAATACGATGCCGAAATATTTGGAGCCTGGTATTGAAGCGAAAGTTAATCAGGCAAGAAATCAGGACTTCAAATTCCTTAACCAAACAGAATTTCCATTCATGATTTCTGCCACATTAAAGGAAGGCAAGTTAATGGTCGAATTTTACTCAATCAAATCTGAATACGAGATAACTTATTATATTTCTGAAAAAGAGCTTGTCAAACCAAGAACAATTTATAGACTTTCTGCTGACCTAGCGATGGGTACAGAAAAAGTTTTAGAAGAAGGGAAGGATGGTTTACGCCTTCAAGTATTTAAAAAAGTTTCTGAATTGAATTCTTCATTCGAAGATGACGTACTCGTTAGTCGTGACTTTTATCCCCCTAAGAATAGGGTGATATTAGTATCTTCAGCGGTGCCAGTGGAAACGTCCACGAGCGAAGAGGCAACGGATTCCAAGGTGGAAGATGAAGATTCAGGCAAGAATTCAACGCAAGAACCAACGAATAACGATGCTAAATCAGACACCAATAAAAACACAAATGATAAAGATGATAAAACAGATGAAAGCGTTGAATACGATAAAGGCGGAAACCTAATTACTTCCGACAACAAATAAAGAAGCGGAGGTACATCATGTGAAACGTCCCACACGTAAACGAATTGGCGATTTGCTAATTGAATCGAATATTATCACTGAAGCGCAATTGGAAAGAGCTTTAAACGATAAAAAGCGAGACGAAAAAATCGGAGATTATTTAATAAAACAAAAGCTCATAACAGAGCAGCAGTTATTACTGATTCTTGAAATGCAACTCGGTATTCCGCGTATCCATTTAAGTCAAGAAACGATTGACCAAGAACTGATGCATATCGTACCGAAGGAATTAGCGAAACGTGCAAATATTATGCCGGTGCGAAAAAATGGTCACAAATTATTAATCGCCATGGATGATCCAATGGACTATTTCGTCATCGAAGAAGTTCGAATGGCCACCGGTTACCAAATTGAAACGAGTATTGCTGCGAAGGATGATATTTTCAGGGCGATTACCAAGTATTATGATCTGCAAGAATCAATGGATGAAGTCATTCAGGATAATATACCAGTGGTTCAGGAAGATGATACACAAATAACAGATGATGATTCGCCAATAGTACGTCTTGTTAACCAAATTATCGCAAGCGGCGTAGCTCAGCAGGCAAGCGATATTCACTTCGACCCACAAGATACAGAATTGAAGATTCGTTATCGTGTAGATGGCATATTACGAAACGATCGCTCAATACCGAAAAATATGCAAAATATCATTATTGCTCGAGTGAAAATAATGGGGAACTTAAATATAACCGAAAACAGACTTCCACAAGATGGTCGAATAAAATCGGTAGTCAATAACAGGCCGATAGACATTCGGCTATCCACTTTACCAACTATTTATGGTGAAAAAATCGTTATGCGAATTCTCGACCTAGGCAACGCATTAAACGATTTGGATAGACTTGGGTTTTCCGATAGGAATTATAAGCTATTTCATTCCATGCTGGAAAAACCGAACGGCATCATTTTAATAACAGGTCCAACAGGGTCGGGTAAGTCCTCTACGTTATATGCAGGATTGAATTACTTGAACGATGAAAAAGTAAACATTATCACGGTAGAAGATCCAGTCGAATACCAACTCGAAGGGATTAACCAAATACAAGTTCGGGAAGAAGTGGGGTTAACTTTCGCAGCTGGATTGCGATCCATACTTCGCCAAGACCCGGACGTAATCATGGTCGGTGAAATCCGGGATATTGAAACGGCTCAAATTGCCATTCGATCATCATTAACCGGTCACCTAGTCTTAAGCACATTACATACGAATAACGCGATTGAATCCATTTCAAGATTAATCGATATGGGAATCGAGACATTCCTATTGTCTTCATCACTCCTTGGAATTATGGCGCAACGGCTTGTGCGACAAGTATGTCGTGATTGTCGCGTGGAGCGAGCACTTCTTGAACATGAGGTGAAATTTTTCGAGTCATATGGTGTGACGTTGGAGACGATTAGCGAAGGAAAAGGTTGTCCTTCTTGTAATGATACTGGCTACCGTGGGCGACTCGCCATTCACGAAATCTTATCGATTGACGACACAATCAAAACGCAAATCTTGAATAAAGAAAACCCAGGCCTCATTCGTCAGTATGCAAAAAGTCAAGGGTATAAAACGCTAGTCGAAGATGGTATTGATAAGATTGCAGCAGGACTAACAACAATCGAAGAAGTACTACGCGTAGCGACATCAGAATAAAGGATGTGATGAAATGCCAAACACAATTGACAATTTATTAGAAAAAGCACATGAAGAACGCGCATCTGATTTACATCTTTCCTACGGGATTCCAGCGGTTTACAGAGTTGATGGGCAACTACGGCAATTAGACGATCGGATTTTCACCTCTATCGATTTGGAAAAGATGGCTAGGAAAATCATTCCGAAAGATAAATTTACTGAGTTTGAAAATAAAGGTGAAACCGATTTTAACTATGCACTCGGTGACATCTGCCGTTTTCGAGTCAATGCATTTCATCAACGTGGTGAAATTTCAATCGCTGCTCGATTAATTCCAACAAAGATTCCAACGTTTGAAGAATTGGGTATGCCGCCTATTCTTTATGATTTAGCCAATAAACCACAAGGACTCATCTTAGTGACAGGTCCTACCGGTTCAGGAAAATCAACGACGCTTGCATCGATGATTGATTATATAAATACAAACGCGGCGCGTCATATCATTACGCTTGAAGATCCGATTGAATATTTACATGAACATAAAAAGTCCATCGTAAATCAACGTGAAATCGGGGTAGATACAAACTCATTTGCCGATGGTCTGCGTGCAGCGCTTCGGCAAGACCCGGAAATTATTCTAGTGGGGGAAATGCGTGATCTTGAAACAATATCAACTGCTATCACTGCAGCAGAAACAGGTCACTTAGTAATCGCGACCTTGCATACGAGCAGTGCAGCAACAACCATTGACCGAATCATCGACGTCTTTCCACCCCATCAACAAAGCCAAGTGCGAATTCAACTCGCGAACGTCTTGCAAGGGGTTGTCTCACAAAGACTATTCATCAATAAAAACGGCAGTGGTCGAGTAGCGGCTACCGAAATATTAATCCAAACAGCAGCAATCGCGAATTTAATACGATCAGAAAAAGTACACCAAATTCAAAACGTGATTCAAACGAGCAGAAGCTTAGGCATGCACACACTAGAAGTCTCTATTCAACAACTGATTACAAACGGCATCATTAACTACAGTGAAGCGAAAGAGTTTTTGACTGTAGGTGATTATTAATGTCAACAGTTTTCAAATATAGTGGTCGATCGTCGACGGGCGCATTTAAAAAAGGTGTCGTTTCCGCAGATACGGAAGCGGCGGCAATCGCAAAGCTTAGAAGACAAGGCATAAATCCAAGGGAAATTGCGGAGTCAACAAATATTTTACACAAGCAGGTTTCTCTTGGGGGAAAAGTTAAAAACGAGGACTTTGTCATCTATTGCAGACAGTTTGCAACGCTTATTCGTGCAGGTGTCACGCTCGTTGAATCTACTAACATTTTGGCGGACCAATCCACTAGTAAGGTGTTGAAAAGTGCTTTATTCGCGGTAGAAGAAGATGTTCGATCGGGTACAGCTTTTTCCGTTGCCGCAGCAAAAGAAAGTAAAGTCTTTCCACCCCTTTTTGTCAATATGATACGCGCTGGGGAATTAACGGGAAACTTGGATGAAACTTTGGACCGGCTAGCATTCTATTACGAGAAACAACATGCGTTAACAAAGAAGATTCAATCGACAATGATGTATCCGCTAGTATTATTCATTATTACAATTGCTGTTGTTATCTTCCTCATGTTGACGATTGTGCCGACTTTTACAGCCATGTTTGCGGATTTCGGTGCAGAATTACCGTTCATTACCTTATTCGTCATGGCGATTAGTGACTTTATTCGAGGATTTTGGTGGTTATTATTACTACTAATCTTGATACCTGTATTTGGCTTTAATTATTTATTTAAGAATAACAAATCATTTCATTACCAAGTTCATTATTTATTACTGAAAATGCCGATTTTCGGTAAATTGCTCCAGAAATCAGCGATTGCACGAATGACACGTACATTGTCATCATTATTTAGTAGTTCAGTACCAATTTTAAATGCACTAACAATTGTTGAGAAGGTAATTGGCGATCCGGTAATTGGAAAAGTAGTTTTGGAATCTAGAACTAGTTTAGAACAAGGAAGTACACTATCAGCACCACTCGAAAAGAGTTGGATTTTTCCACCACTAGTAACACAAATGACGGCAATTGGTGAACAGACAGGTTCACTTGATTATATGTTAGAAAAAATTGCAGAGTTTTACGAAGACGATGTTGATCGAACTGTCGACACATTAAAATCCTTAATCGAACCACTCATGATTGTTTTTTTAGCGGCAATCGTTGGAACAATCGTCCTTGCAATCATGATTCCAATGTTCAGCTTGTACGAACAGATTTAACAAATCCATTCATTAAAGGAGGTGATGCAAAAAGCTGCTCGACCGGATTTATCAATATGTACTTAATATATTAGAAAATTGGAGGAATAAAAATGTTTAAAAATATGAAGAAACAACTGAACAACGAAAAAGGGTTGACACTAATTGAATTACTCGCGGTTATTGTTATTTTAGCGATTATCGCGGCGATTGCGGTGCCGGCGATTGGGAATATTATTGCTAAATCTAATGACCGTGCAATTTTAGCTGACGCTTCAACTGTATTATCAGGAGCAAAACTTGCTATCGCAAACAACGAATGTAAAGAAGATAAAACTGCAAAAACAATTACTTGTAATGCAACTGTACTTAAAAGCTACGTGGAAAAAGATATTGTCACAGGCAACGATACAACTGGTGATAAAGTAGTTAAAGAAACAGAGACTAATGAGTATACAATCCATTATGCTAACTTTAAAGAAATTAAAAAAATCACCGTTGATGGCTTGACTCAATCAAACGGTACGACTACATCTGATACTTTAACAGAGGAAAAGTTATTAGCTGCAATGGGTAAAAATTAATATACGAACTACAGCAGCCCACCGCTGCTGTAGTCTTTCCTTTCATTTACCATCCAAGCAAACGACCCATTATTCGTTTCCTTCGATGATAAACGAAATGAATGTTTCTTTTTAAGGGGGCCCATGGAATGTTTCGTAGAAATAAAAATAGAGTCGTTTCTATAGAAATGAATGATTATGTGATTCGGGGACTTATTACGCAAGATGGCGATTTGGAAACGGCTAAAGTTTATGAATATGCATTGCCGCCTGGGGTTATCGTTGATGAAGTTCTCGTAGATGAACTTGCGTTTTTTGAGCTTCTTAAAAATCTTGTGAAGGATTGGAATATTTCACGTCATGACTTGCGTTTTTTTGTTCCAGATCATTCTGTCATGATGCGAACATTTGACCACCCGAAAGAATTGGCGTCGAATGAATTAAAAGGATATGTTGAAATGGAACTAGGACGTACAATTCATTTGCCTTTTGAGGATCCGCTTCTTGATGTTTATGACCATGTTGAGGGTGATGGTGAAGCGGTTATTTATGCATCTTCTTCTGAGGAAGTCGTTAAAGTGATGCAACTTTATCATGATCTTAATTTACATCCAAAAGTGTTGGATGTACGTATGTTATCGATCATACGGTTCTTAAAAAATGTAGGTTATTTAACTACTAATCGAACTTTTTTGGTTGCGGATTGGTCGATAAATGCATTGTCTATTAGTATTTATTCCAACGAAAACGTGGACTTCCTTCGGTACCATTCAGTAGAGACGCCGGACCGGAATTGGACGTATGCACCTGATTTAATGGATGTAAATTTGTTTACATATGATGGTGAAATTGAAGAATATAAGATGTCGTTATCAGAACAAGTATTGGAAGTTGAACGGATTTTAAACTTTTATCGATTTTCACTAAATAAAGGTGAAAAGTCTGTGGATCAGATTGTGCTCGTCGGTGATAATCCGGAGATGCCTTATATTCAAGAGCTATTAGAAGCTACCATTGATATGCCTGTTAACATTATTGATGATGCTTTCGTTAAACGACATTATAACGAATTAAACCGAAAACATGTCGCGTTGATTGGTCTTTCATTAAAGGAGGAAGATGCACTTGGCTCCTGAGATTAACCTGCTCCCGCATATAGAGCGGCCATCACGTGGTAGGCGATCACTAACGATTGTCCTAGGTATAGCTTTTCTGTTACTAGTAATTTACCTTTCATTTCAATATATTTCATTGAATAAAACAATCCAATCGCTTCAAACCGAGGAGCAACAATTGCAAGCGGAAAAAGCAGAGTTAGAAGAATCGATTATTGTATTAGACACGCCGGTAAAGATTGACCTTGCGACTTCAGTTGAATTTGTTGAAAGTGTTTCTTATGCTGTATCTCCTTTACTTGTGGAAGTGAATAAATACGTGAATGAAAATACATATTTACGAAACTATATTTTTTCTGAAAGTACGATTAAATTTGCGGTTGATTTCGAAACACTCGCTGAAGTTGTTGCGTATGTCGGTGATTTATCGAGTAGTCCTTATTTCCAAGATGTAAAAGTTGAACAAATTTACACATTTGACCCAGCTTCGAGTACCGATGAACCGGGAGAAGAAACGAAAAGCTTTGAGAAGGTCGAGCGTTTTGCGAATGAATTGACGGTTGAGATTGATCCGTACTATATACGGACAGGCGGTGTCGCGGAATGAAACAAACAGGTGAAAATAAAGTGTTGGTTGCACTTCTGGGCTTAATCGCTTTTCTATTAATAGGCGTTGCTTATTACTATGTGATTTTACCAAAAGGTGAAGAAGAGTCTCGGATAAAAAATGCAATCCAACAATTAAAAATTGAAAATAGCGAATTACAAAATCAAGTGGCTGTATTGAGTGTCGTCGAAGCAGATGATGCGAATGAATATGATTTGCGGAAAAAACTTCCTGTCAGCCGTGAATTGGATAATTTGCTGCATACGATTCAAGAAGTTGAGTTGATGAGTGAGTCTAAAATTATTTCCATCTCCTTTAATAATTATGATGCCGAAGTATCGCAAACCATTACAACGCCTGAAATTGAGGAGTCTACGGAAGACGTAGATGAAACGGAATCTGCTGATGAAGAAAAAGATGTTGAAACAGAAGACGAAGAGTCAGATGTAGAACTTGTAAAACCTATTACGCCAATCGATATCAGTTTATTGCCGGAAGAATTAAAGCTGATTTCTTTGAGTATCGAGTTACAAGTGTTGGATTATGATCATCTATTGAAGTTTTTACAAGAGATTGAAGGGATTGACCGGGTCGTTCGGATTGATGAAGTGGATTTCTATCAACCTGGCGAACTTGAATTGGCGCAGAAAGATCCGGATAAACGACTGGATGTAACGGTTCAGCTTACAACGTTTTTCTCTGAAGATATGGGGGATTAAATGGATATTGTTATGGGGCTTTTATTTTTCATATACGGCATCGTTTTCGGCTCGTTTTTCAACGTCGTTGGTTTACGGGTGCCGAAGAAGGAATCCATTGTTTCACCGCCATCGCATTGTACAAACTGTAACCGGAAACTTGGGGTACTCGACCTTGTTCCGGTTTTTTCCTACATCTTCTTAAAAGGAAAGTGCAGGGGATGCCAAACGAAGATTAGTTTTATCTATCCATTTATGGAGTTTGCGACGGGTGTATTATTTGCGTTGGCGTATTTCATGCTTGGATTTAGTGGGGAATTAGTTGTCGCGTTGTTATTTTTGTCTCTTCTTGTCATTATTACGGTATCGGATATTGCTTATATGCTCATTCCCGACAAAGTGCTTCTACCGTTCGCTGTCGTGTTGTTCATTTCCCGGGTATTAATCCCGCTAACGCCGTGGTGGGACGCTTTGTTGGGTGCTGTAGTCGGTTTTGGGGTGCTTTATTTCATCGCGGTCGTGTCGAAAGGCGGAATGGGCGGTGGGGATATTAAATTGTTTTTTGTCATCGGGCTTGTTCTCGGCACCGTCAATACGTTACTGACGCTCTTTGTGGCTGCGTTTATCGGCTCGATTATCGGCATTATTATTTTACGGCGAGCGGGCAAGGGAAGAAAAACACCCGTCCCATTTGGACCTTCCATCGCGCTTGCGGCTGTCCTTTGTTATTTCTGGGGGGCCGACCTTGTCGAATGGTATATGACGATGTTTACATAAGTCGATAAATATTCATGGGGTCTCTGACAGCCCTCATGTTTTTTTTCACCTTTGTTCTGCTACCTTTACAGTAGGGATACTTCATTCGCGGATAATTATTGAATGATGGTTGAACGAATCGGGCTTAATGGGATCAGAAATCATACCAGCCGCTTTAAAGTAGTGGATTGGTGGATATACTTTCCGTTAAAGCAGGACAAAACGGGGTGAAGGAAAATGAAATTCGGCAGAAACTTTAAAAAAGGCACTTATGTAATGGCAATTATTCAAGGGGTTATTATTGGGATTGCTGCTGTGGCAGTGGTCGGATTCATCATTGTCGGGGCTAACGAAAAACTTGGAAACGAACCTAAAAAGACGGAAATTCCGACGACTGGTCCAGCCGCATCAGAAGGCGAAAAACCAGTAGAGTCAGAAGTCGTTCCACTTAAATTGTTTGCGAGACAGCACGGTGTTTTTTCAAGTGCGGAATCTGCTGCAACTTTTCAAGCGGCTGATCCGTCATTAGCTTCAGCTGCTATTATTCCAGGTGATGGTGATTCTAAAGGGAAGTATTACATTTGGTCGTCGATTGGTTTGTCAGATGCGGAAATCATGGATAGTGATAGTGAGGAAACATTTCGCAAAGAAGTCTCTGTCAATATAGGAAGTTGCGAAGCGGTTGGCGCTAAATTGTTGCGTGATTCGTTGGTGGCTGATACAGTGGCGAAAATAAAAATATTGGAAGCTGAAAATACAGGGGAAACTGTGAAGGTTTTCAATGAACAATTGACCGCAATTACGGCATTTACAGACGATATTCGAGTCGTTCGACTGCATCTACTTGCCCATTATGCAAGCAAGAAGGACTGTGTAAAAATTGATTTTTGACGTCGATTAACATGGCAAGATTCCATTATCTAGATTTATACGCATTTTTCTCATTGAATGTTCTCCGCTAGAATTATTGGCAGGGAGGAGATTTAATGAAGCTTAATCGAAATAGCAATGTTGTACTTGCATCGACCTACATAACCCTTGTTGGTGAATGGGGGTGTTGCGGGAAATGACCATTAACTTGGAATTGGACCTTGAACCCAAAATAATGATTCGTGATGTCCATATTGCGGACAGGCCTCGCGAACGACTCGTGAGACAAGGTGCGCCTAGTTTATCAAATCAAGAGTTGATTGCGATTTTACTTCGAACCGGGACCAAGGATGAATCGGTTCTCGTTCTAGCGAATCGCGTGTTATCGTCTTTCGATAAAATTCAAGATTTACGGGACGCGACGGTCGAGGAGTTTACAAAGATTAACGGCATTGGCAATGCGAAAGCCGTGCAACTGCTCGCGGCCGCTGAATTGGGCAAACGTTTGTATCAAAAGCATTCAGAAGGTCGTTATACCATTCGCTCACCAGAAGACGCAGCGGCTTACTTAATGACGGACATGTCCTCGCTTCCGCAAGAACATTTCGTCGTCTTATTTTTAAATGTAAAAAATGAAGTGCTTCATAAGCAAACGATTTTTATTGGATCATTGAATTCCAGCATAGTACACCCAAGGGAAATATTTCGCGAAGCAGTAAAACGATCTGCGGCTTCCATTATTTGTGCGCACAATCATCCCTCAGGTAATCCTTCACCGTCACCGGAAGACATCGAAGTGACTAAGAGATTGAGTGAGGCTGGCGCTTTAATGGGGATTGAAGTCCTAGACCACGTCATTATTGGGGACCATCAGTTCATCAGCTTGAAAGAAAAAGGGTACATGTGACACTATCACTTTCTTCGCTTTTCCGCTATAATGTGGTGTATGATTTGATGAATGCCGTATATGAGCGGTTCAGAAGAAAGGAAGAACAAATTTGTTTGGATTTGGAGCAAGAGATGTAGGAATTGATTTAGGAACAGCAAATACGTTAGTTTTTGTAAAAGGGAAAGGGATCGTGTTACGCGAACCTTCCGTTGTGGCAAAAAACACACATACAGGTGAAATCGTCGCTGTTGGTAGCGAAGCGAGAAACATGATTGGACGTACACCTGGTTCAATTATAGCAACAAGACCAATGAAAGACGGCGTTATCGCTGATTATGAAATTACGACTGCGATGATTGAACATTATATGAGAGAAGCAATGAAAGCTTCAGGTGGTTCATTTAAAAAGCCGAACGTAATGGTTTGTGTGCCTTACGGAATTACATCTGTCGAGCAGCGCGCTGTAATTGACGCATCTCGTCAAGCTGGCGCGAAAGACGCGTATACGATTGAAGAGCCATTTGCAGCTGCAATCGGTGCGGGACTTCCAGTTTGGGAACCTACAGGTAGCATGGTTGTTGATATCGGTGGCGGAACGACTGAAGTTGCGGTCATTTCACTAGGAGGTATTGTCACAAGCGAATCAATCCGTGTAGGTGGCGATACGATGGACGTTGCAATTTCAAGTTATATCCGTAAAACATATAATTTAACAATTGGTGAACGTACAGCAGAAGCGATTAAAATGGAAATCGGTTCAGCAAATGCGACGACTAAAACTGAAAAGATGGAAATTCGTGGACGAGACCTACTTACAGGGTTGCCAAAAACGCTTGAAATCACTTCAGATGAAGTTGCGGATGCACTTCGAGAGTCGATTACGCAAATTATTGAAGGCGTTCGTAAAACTTTGGAAACTACTCCACCTGAATTATCGTCAGACGTTATGGAACGTGGAATCGTTCTTACTGGTGGTGGCGCGCTTCTAAGAAATATCGAAAAAGTTATTTCAGAAGAAACAAATATGCCTGTATTCATTGCAGAAGAACCATTAGATTGTGTTGCAATAGGTACTGGTAAAGCGTTAGATAATTTTGATGTTATTAAAAAAATGCAAGCTAGATAAAAAGGTTTGGCGGGGAATCTCTCTATTTATAACGAATAGAGAGATTTGCATCGCCTAAAAGCATGCTTGAGGAGGAAAAAGGCAATGCCGCGATTTTTTTCAAATAAACGATTGATTTTACTGCTCGTGGGCGTAATTGTCCTTGTAGCTTTAATCTCATTCTCCCTGCGTGATCGGCAAAACGCCTCCTTACCGGAACAAATTGTAAAAGATGTCGTAGGCTTCGGGCAATCATTTTTCTCTAAGCCCGCGCATTACATAACAGGTGTCATTGGCAATGTAGACGGTGTTTTGAATACATATGCAGAAAATAAGAAGTTGAAATCTCGTCTAAGTGAATACGCGGCGATACAGTCCGAACTTGCAGATGTGCAAGCGGAAAATAATAATCTTCGTGAAATCATCGATAAAAAAGAGAATTTGCGAGCCTATGATCCTGTTCACGCAACTGTCATTGCACGAAATCCGGATCAATGGGAAGAAAAGATTATTATTGATAAAGGACAAGCACAAGGAATTAAGAAAAACATGGCAGTTGTCACGGCTAGCGGTTTAATCGGAAAAGTGATTAATACTTCATCGACGACTTCGACAATTGAATTGCTGTCAACGGAAAATCAAAATTTCCGCGTTTCGGCTGTTGTTCCAGGTAAAAAACCTGCATTTGGACTGATAGAAGGCTATGACCAAGCACGTGGAGAACTCATTATGAAACGCATTGACTCCAGTTTTAAGATTAAAGAAGGCGATAAAGTAATTTCATCGGGGCTTGGCGGAATTTTTCCAAAAGGGCTTTCCATCGGCGAAATAACCGAAGTATCAACCGATGATTACGGGCTGACGAAACTCGCTTACATTCGACCGGCTGCAACGTTTTCAATGCTTGACCACGTCATTGTCGCAATTAGGAAGTCAGAAACAGTAGATGGAGCGGATGGCGACGGGACAGCAGGTACGGAGGGGGAGGATGGATCATGATTAGGTCTGTCATCCCTCTTATTGCCATTTTACTCTTTTTCCTGGAACCCGTATTTAGTCTATATTCACCCATAGAAGTTGGCGGGACTCTTTATATTCTAGTGCCGCGTTTTGTCATCGTTTATCTTGTTTTTATCGCAATTTATTATAGCCGACAGCGCGCAATCATTTACGGAATTGTCTTTGGTCTCTTGTATGATATGTTTTACATTGATATTATAGGATTATATGCATTTCTATATCCATTGATTTGTTTTATCGCTGCAGGAATTATTCGCTATGTTCATAAGCATATTATTACAGTTATGATCTTAACTTTATTACTCGTAGCCTTATTAGATGTTTTATCGTATACATTCGTTAGTATTATCGCGTTGACATCAATCGAGCCAGAGGTATTCATTTCGACTCGGCTAATTCCGACGATGATTGCAAATTCACTATTTGTCATTATGTTCGGGTGGATATTTAAGAAATTAATTGATAATCGAGTTTTGCTCAAAGGAAGTGAAGCTCTTTAAAAAGAGGAGAAATACGAGGTGACGCAAATGACGAAACAGCAACAGTATGTAGTAATCAAAGGGACGAAGGACGGTCTCGTTTTACGTCTCGATGATAAATGTTCCTATTCGGATTTACTTGCCGAGCTTCGTAACAAAGTAGCCGAAGATGGTTTAGAAGGCATTGCGGAAGTGCGTGTCGACACAGGCAATCGGTACTGCAACGAAAATGAGTTAAGGGAAATCATGAATATTATTCATGAATCGCCCAATTTAAGAGTTTCAAGGATTCAAAGTGATGTAATCACTATGGAAGAGTGCAATAATAGAATACAAGAAAAACAATCCGAGACCTTTATTGGCATCGTTCGTTCGGGGCAAATCGTGAAAGCGGACGGCGACCTAGTCGTTATAGGCGATGTCAATCCAAGCGGTCGCGTTGAAGCGGCGGGTAGTATCTATGTACTTGGCCGTTTAAAAGGAATTGCTCACGCGGGGTCAAAGGGTAATCGCGATGCTGTTATTGCGGCCTCTTGGCTGGAAGCGACGCATTTATTAATCGCTGAAGAAATGCAGTTGATGACGGATGAAATCACCATTTTGTCTGAGCAACCGGAAATGGAATGTGCATATATTCATCCGAAAGGATTCATAGCGATTGACCGGTTGCAGGAGCTCCGGATCCTCCGACCACAACTATCTACATTCAAAGGGGGCATCTAGTTTGGGAGAAGCTATCGTAATAACATCTGGTAAGGGCGGTGTTGGTAAAACGACGACAACTGCGAATCTTGGGACTGCATTGGCACTTCAAGGGAAGAAAGTTTGTCTCGTTGATACTGATATCGGCTTACGAAATCTTGACGTCATTCTTGGACTTGAAAACCGTATCATTTATGATTTGGTTGATGTCGTTGAAGGACGATGTAAAGTTCAACAAGCGCTTGTGAAGGATAAACGCTTTGAAGATGGTCTCTTTTTATTACCTGCTGCACAGACTACAGATAAAAATGCAGTAGATACAGAACAAATGAAGGCATTAATCACTGAGTTGAAACGCGATTATGATTATATTTTAATTGATTGCCCGGCTGGAATTGAGCAGGGGTATAAAAATGCGGTGGCTGGTGCGGACCGCGCGATTGTTGTAACGACGCCGGAGATTTCTGCAGTTCGCGATGCGGACCGTATTATCGGGTTGCTTGAACAAGAGGATATCGAACCGCCGAAACTTATTATCAATCGTATTAAGCGCCATCTGATGAATTCTGGTGATGCGCTTGATGTCAATGATATTACTACGCATTTATCTATTGATCTTTTGGGTATTGTCATGGACGATGAGAATGTGATTAGTTCGTCCAATAAAGGCGAGCCTGTCGTTATGGATCCAACCAATCCGGCTGCTATTGGCTACCGGAATATTTCACGCAGAATTCTCGGAGAATCTGTTGCGTTGATGTCGTTTGATAATAGTAATAAAGGATTTTTTGGTCGAATTAAGTCGATATTTTCTAAGGTATGATTTGTTATTAATAGTATGGGAGGTGCTTTATATGCCTTCTGTACTATTTTTTGTTTCTGAAAAGGTGGCATCTGTCGATACCGTTGATTGGAGTTCCGGGCGGACGCTTTCCTGCGGGCGAGCGCCGAGCCGCTTCCCTCGCTACGCTCAGTCCAGGGTCTCGGCTGTCTCGCTTTATTCCGCGGGAGTCGCCACCCTCCACTCCGATCAACTGTAGATTTCACTGTATAGAGAAATTTTTTATTGATCTCTTTACAAGTATTGATATATGAACTGAATGTGTGTTTGAAATGAATCTTAGTTGAACATATCCTGATATAATTCAAACTTAAAAAGTGATGATTTTGTACAAGTGACACACACTAAGTAAAGAACCGTTAACAACCTACCAAGACTATTCCAGCGAAGGCGCCTTGCCAGTGGTCGCCGGAGCAATAAGCCTGATAGTGGTTTTCTATCAGGCTTATTGCGGGAGGCATCCACCAGCGCCGAAGCGTTATTTAATGAGATTTTTAATGTTTACTTTATTCTTTGTCTATTAATTTTACTTCGAAAATAATAATCTTCCCAGCGCCCATTACTATTTTACCCCTACGCTACATATACTGAGAAAAATGGGTGGTGTGTGTGGATGAAATGGCGTGTGAAGTGGATCATCGCGATAACATTTACGATCGGCGTCATTGGTGTGGCCAAATTAGAGGGTGCGGGAACGATTGGAAAGCCCGTCACTCAATATGTCACAACAGGGGAAGACTTTTTAACGATGAAAAAATGGGTATCCTCTATCATAAAGGATCCCGAAGACGAGACGACAGTTGTCAGTCATGAAGAAGGTTTACTGCCGGCTTATGAGTCGATGCAGCCTTTTAAGGACGGCGTTTTAGTGTCTTATACCGTTCCAATTGCAATTCAAGCGCAGGCAAATGGACTCGTTGTGTTCACTGGATCTACACGAGACACAGGAAAAACCGTGACCGTTCTTTATGACGATGGGGATGAAGTGACGTATGGTTTTGTGGGTACATTTGAAAAACTTCCTTATACTTCTGTGAAAAAAGGGGACACGCTCGCATTAATGGATGACGAGGCCATATACATTATGGTGAAGCGCGACGGCATTCACATGGATTCTTCTTTACTCCCAACTTATTTATCGGGTTCGGTTGAATGAAGTTTCGTTTGCATCCAATACTTCTCCCGGTATTTTTATTTTTAATCATATCTGGAGATTTATCGGTCTATACGTTAATTTTCATTTCGCTTTTAATTCATGAAGCAGGTCACCTCGTTTGCGCATACATACTAGGACTACGTGTCCGATCTTGTACAATTATGCCTTACGGGGGAGAACTGGTTATACCGGGCAGGTTGACGGCGCGCAGGAAACATCGCATCTATCTTGCTCTCGGGGGACCTGTCGCAACGTTACTCCTTCTTTTTTTGGCGTTGGTACTAGAATTCCCTGGAGATGATTTAGTCGTTAAAATTCAATTTTTTTTACTGGGCCTTAACCTGATACCGATTTTACCGCTGGACGGTGGGCATGTGCTAAGTGCAGTATTGGAAAAAAAGGGTTTTGAAGCGCGCGCAAAATCAATCATACTCATCTATTCGATGTGCATGTTATCTGTCACGTCGATTGCATTATCTTTTCATTTACCAAATACAGTTCCGTACCTTTTATTGGCGGTATTTCTGCTCATTCAAAACTATACTTCATTCCGTTTTCGGAGATATGAACAAGCCTTTATTAAATTAAAAATAAATGTGTTGACGAAATGATTTCTACGTGGTAATATTTTAATGTTATTGTTTGTAGCGCACCTGTGCTACAACCGCACTGAAAAGGTTCAAGAATCCGATGAGGGTCACCTTTGAAGGCGAGTCTGAGTCTATGAGGAGGTGCAAGTATGTACGCAATTATTGAAACTGGTGGAAAACAAGTTAAAGTTGAGCAAGGCCAAGAAATTTTCATTGAGAAAGTTGAAGGCGATGTAAACGATGTTGTTACTTTTGACAAAGTTTTATTCGTAGGTGGAGACGACGTAAAAGTTGGCGTTCCATTCGTGGAAGGCGCTACTGTTACAGCTAAAGTCGTTGAACAAGGCCGCGGTAAAAAAATTACTGTTTTCAAATATAAGCCAAAAAAGAACTATCACAGAAAACTAGGTCATCGTCAGCCGTTCACAAAAGTAGTTATCGATGGAATTAACGCATAATCCATTATGATTACAGTGACGATAACGAAAGATCAATTGGACCGCATACAAGCATTTGAAATGTCAGGTCATGCCGATTTCGCGGAACATGGAAAAGATCTTGTATGTGCAGGTGCATCAGCAGTATCATTTGGTGCTGTGAATGCTATCATCGCACTTACAGGCATTACACCCGGGATTCTCCAAGGAGATGACGGCGGGTATTTGAAAGTCTTACTTCCTGAAAACGTGGAAAGTGATGCCGATATTCAATTAATTGTACAAGCGATGATTGTTTCTTTACAGACGATTGAATCAGACTACGGGCAACATATAAAAATCATCTTCAAAAAGTAGGAGGTGGCACACATGCTACGATTAGATCTCCAGTTTTTCGCATCGAAAAAAGGAGCAGGTTCAACTCGAAACGGTCGTGACTCACAGTCAAAACGTCTTGGCGCAAAACGCTCTGACGGACAATACGTTTCAGGCGGATCAATCCTTTACCGTCAACGCGGAACAAAAGTTCACCCAGGTGAAAACGTTGGTCTCGGCAGCGACGATACTTTGTTCGCGAAAATCGACGGCGTCGTACGCTTTGAGCGTTACGGCCGCACGAAAACGAAAGTAAGCGTATATGCTGAAGCTCAAGAAGCTTAATTTATAACCAATTAATAGATTGAGAGGACTGCAGAATTTCAAGCAGTCCTCTTTTTTGTTTTTGAAATGTTTTGCGATTCCGTGAAATAAGTTATTCCACTTTCAACCATACTTTTTTTCGTTCTATATCGTAAATTCCGGTAGAAATGCTATACTGTTATGTATACATAGAAATGATGGAGTGTGGGAAATGGGTAAAAAGGAATTATCACAAACGGAACTATTGGCGTTTGCACGCCACGATTTTCTCAATGATCTCCAAATCATTTTAATGCATCTCGATCTTGGGAATCCTTCAGAAGCAAGAAATACAATTTTAAAGACGACAAAAGCGATGGGCCAACGCGCTGTACTTTCGGGATTTGGTTTGCCAAAAGTACAACAATGGTTATTAACATTCGACTGGGTCTATACTGCATTTCGCAGTACATTGTCTTGCGCGATTAAAAAAGCGAGTCGAAGCGTAAGTGATGACACAATTGTTGCCTATTTAGAGGCTATTTTCACTGAAGTTGAAGATGAGCTTGATCCGCTATCAGATTATGACGTTCACTTTGACATTTTCGCTGATGAAAATGAGTGGTCCATGACGATAACGATAAAAGGCGAATTACCAGCAACTAAAAAGACGCGAATCGGTCCAGATGACGTTAAAATTGAAGAAATGATTTCACATAATTTATGGGTGTTCAAGTTAATTGGACAATAGGAGGAAGTTATATGTTTGTAGATCACGTTAAAATATATGTAAAAGGCGGTGACGGTGGTGATGGAATGGTTGCGTTCCGTCGCGAGAAGTACATTCCGTTTGGCGGTCCTGCAGGCGGTGACGGTGGAAGCGGCGCGGATGTCATTTTTGTTGTTGAAGAAGGCTTACGCACATTAATGGATTTCCGTTATCAACGTCACTTTAAAGCACCTCGTGGAGCCCACGGGATGGGTAAAAATATGCATGGTAGAAATGCGGAAGATATGGTGGTCAAGGTCCCGCCTGGAACAGTCGTTACAGACAGCGAGACGGGCGCTGTCATCGCGGATTTGGTCGAACATGGGCAAACAGCAGTCATTGCTCGCGGCGGCCGTGGCGGGCGCGGAAACAGCCGTTTTGTATCCTCCCAAAACCCGGCACCTGAACTTTCTGAAAAGGGAGAGCCTGGCGTCGAAAAAGAAATCGTTTTGGAATTGAAAGTACTGGCGGACGCTGGACTTGTTGGTTTCCCGAGTGTTGGAAAATCCACGCTCCTTTCTGTCATTTCGGCAGCAAAACCGAAAATTGCGGATTATCATTTCACAACGCTCGTTCCGAATCTTGGAATGGTTGAAGCGGAAGACGGCCGTAGTTTTGCGATCGCTGATTTGCCAGGATTAATTGAAGGCGCACATGAAGGTGTCGGCCTTGGACATCAATTCTTGCGGCATATTGAGCGAACGCGCGTCATTGTTCACGTGATTGACATGTCAGCAATGGAAGGTCGCGACCCGTACGAAGATTACGTGACGATTAATGAAGAACTGAAACAATATAATTTGCGCTTGACAGAGCGACCGCAAGTTATTGTAGCCAATAAAATGGACATGCCTGATTCGGAAGAAAATCTTCGTTTATTCAAAGAAAAACTAGAAGATGATGTACAAGTCTTTCCAATTTCTGCTGTGACTCGAAAAGGACTCGATCCACTTATTTTCGCGGTTGCTGATTTGATAGATGCAACGCCTGAATTCCCACTAACGGACTTCGAAGAGGAAAGCGAAAATACAGTTCTTTATAAACATGAAGGTGAAGCTTCTGACTTCGAAATTACTCGCGACGACGACGGGGCATATGTCCTATCCGGTACGACGATTGAACGTCTATTCAAAATGACAGACTTTAACTTCGATGCTTCTGTACGGAAATTTGCTCGTCAAATGCGCGCGATGGGTATCGATGATGGATTACGTGAACGCGGTGCGAAAAATGGAGACATCGTTCGACTTCTTGGTTTCGAATTCGAGTTTATCGAATAATAACGGGTAAAGCATGGGGGAGATTTTATGAAGCGGTTAGGCGACGGCCGTTTTTATCTTGTGAGGGAAGATGTCCTGACAGAGTCAATGCTAAAAACGATTGAAGTAAAACAATTACTCTCTTCCGGGGAGGCGACAACCATTCAGGAAGCTGTGAAAAAGGTTGGGCTTTCCCGGAGTGCTTTTTATAAGTATCGCGACACAGTTTTTCCTTTCGAGTCGATTGCTCGTGAACGTATTTTAACAATTTTCATCCAGCTTGAAGACCGAAAAGGATCCCTTGCTACATTGCTAGGCATTGTTTCGGAAGCGAAATGCAATGTGCTCACAATTCACCAAACGATTCCTGTCCAAGCGAGAGCGAATATTACGCTATCGCTAGATGTAACGCAGATGGAAGTCAAGATGGATACCTTTATTCAACAATTAAAATCACCGGATTTTGTCGAGTCAGTCTCGGTCATAAGTTCTGGAGCACTATAATGAAGGGGGAAATGAGGAATTGAGTCATGAAAACTTCACGCCAATTATTGCCTATTTAGGACCTGAAGCTTCATTTACACATGTAGCGGCTACTTATTTATTTGGAAATTCGGGATTATCGCCGCAGCCAACCATTCCAGATTGCATTGAAGCGGTGAGCGCCGGGCGAGCAACCTATGCAATTGTACCTTTGGAAAATGCGTTGGAAGGAACTGTTCCGTTAACAATCGATTATATGCACAATGACAGAGAGTTGTTTATTAACGCGGAGCTTTCGATTCCAATCCAACAACATCTAATGGTCAATAAAAAACAAGCGGAATTTGTTGCGGAAATTGAATCCGTTCAATCTCATCCGCATGCGCTTGCGCAATGTCATAAATATTTGTTGTATCAATACAGACGCGTTCCGCTCATTCAAACGACATCAACAGCAGCGGCTGCAAAATATATATCTGAAAATCCCGATGAAAAAATTGCAGCGATTGCGAACCGTCTTGCTGCTGAAAAATATGACTTACATATTGCAGAAGAAAATATACATGATTTCCATTTTAACCATACAAGATTTGTCGTCTTGTCATTGCGAAAAGGTCAGCTGGAAATCCCGAATCATTCAGAAACGCCTAAAACAACTTTGATGGTTAAACTCCCTAAAGATGATCGTTCGGGTATGCTTCATCAAGTGTTATCTGTTTTTTCTTGGCGTAAATTGAATTTAAGTAAAATCGAATCACGTCCATTAAAAACGGGTCTCGGAAATTATTTTTTCATTATTGATGTAGTAGAATCAGAGGAAACACCGATGATGAAAGGCGCAATGGAAGAATTAGCGGCGCTTGGATGCTCCGTCCGCTCATTCGGCACCTATTATACATACGAAGATAAAACCGTTATGTCCGACTAAGGATGTAGCGGTTTTTCGCATATTTAAGCCCCGCTCGCATATAAATGACAGCAAGGGACTGCCGCCTAAATTAAGGTCACAAAGGCGAGTGTCTGCTCATACGATGAGTTGATGGAAGGGGGAAGTTTTTTAGTGGAATTTCATGTAGTTCAAAAAGGTGACACACTTTGGAAGATTTCAAGAAAATACGGCGTTTCTTTTGATGAATTAAAAAGGGTGAATGCACATCTAGCCAATCCTGATTATATTGTCCCTGGGATGAAGATTACTATACCAGCAATGTCAAAGGAACATGCTATGGTGAAAAAGCCTGCTGTAGCAGCCGAGAAAAAAATGGAGAAAGCACCGGTTCATACAGCTCCAGTAAAAACGGAGAAAGCACCGATTCAAGCGGCTCCAGTAAAAAAGGAGAAAGCGCCTATTCAAGCGGCTCCAGTAGAGAAAAAGCCGGCACCACCACCAGCTCCAGCTCCACCAGTACAAGTAAAACCTGCAGTGGAAAAGCCGGTGATGCCTATGCCTGAGGTGCCAAAAGCACCCGTGATGCCTAAAGCGACAAAAACGGAAAAGGGAGAAATGCCGGAAATGGCTCCGCAGATGCAACAACCGATGCCTCAAATGCAGGAAATGCCTTATCAAATGCAACAACCCATGCCACAAATGCAGGCGATGCCTTATCAAATGCCGCAACAACCGATGCAATTTTTCGGGGTCCCATGTGGTTGGATGCCGATTTATGACGCGGATTGTTATCCATTCATCCATCCAGCTCAAATGCATCAACCAATGCCTAATATGCCACCACAGCAGATGCCGATGGAAATGGAAGCTTCACCAATGATGCCGAATATGCCTATGCAACCAAATATACCTATGCCGAATATGCCAATGCAATCAAACATGCCTATGACGAATATGCCTATGTCATCAAATATGCCTATGCAACCCAATATGTCTATGCCACAACGCGCAGAATGGCAAATGATCGAGTCACCGAATATCCAGTTCGAAGAAGACATTAAATTCCAGAAAATGCCGAATATCCATTTTGAGGAATCTCCGATGAAAGAATACAAAGAAATGGAGAAAGCTGTTGAATCTATAGCAGAGCAAAAAGTTGAAAGCATGGTTGAAGAATCGCCTAATTGTGAAGAGCCACCAATGATGATGTCCGCAACACCTCCTGAAGGTATGGGTGCTTATGGACAATATCCAGGTTATCAAGCTTATCCAATGTCACCTTGTGGCTGTCAACACGATTGTGGATGTGCTCAACCGTATCCACAAATGCCACCATGTGGTTGCGGCCAAGGACAAATGTATCCAGTAGCTCCCGTTCAGCATATGAACTATTGCAATTCATGTAGCCAGCCAATCCAGGCAATGCCTTACCACCAATCGCATCACCACCAACAGATGATGCCGTACCCGTACAATAATTGGCACGGGAATTATTAGGAAGCTATGAAACTAGATGGGAAGTTAGAGCAAATAAATAGCAATGTCTGGAAACTTGAGCGAGATGGGCTATTTTATTCTGTAAAGCAGTATGACTTTTCAGCTATCGCTTTAAAAGTGAAAACAGTGCATGAAACGTTGCGTTCAATATCATTTCCGCATATCGTTCCTGTACTGCCAAATGAACACCAATTAACATTTATGCAACCATGGTTAGAGGGCGCCAGATCCGTGAATTTCAAAAGAAGAGCAGATCGAACCGACTCTCTCGAAGCCTTAATGACCTTACACGAAACAGGTTCGATCATTAATTGGCCCGGAGAACCTTATTTGCATCAGTACCCATTGGAAGCTAAATGGGAAGAGCGGATAAATCGTTTTCAAAATATACGGGAAGAGTGCGAGAAGTACATCGGAAGAAGTAATTTTAATGATATCCTTTTTTACGCGAAGAATGCCCTTCGGCATGTACGGAAAGCGGGGAAATCCGAACAAGCCGAAACCCTTCTTCACGGCGACGTGGTTCACCATAATATCCTGCGTGACAAAGATGGGATCATCCGCTTTATCGACTTCGATTTAACATGTACAGGACCGCCTGGAACTGAAATCGCATTGTGGATTCATCGTGTGCTTCCACAAATCGATTATGATATTGAATTTCTTGTCAATGAACAACCATCTTTGCAAAATTTAGATGATAGCTCGAAAACATTACTTCTCTATCCAAATGAAATACTTCGAGAATGGCTGCATTTGTTTACACTGCCAAAGCGTTCACAAGAAAGACAAGTGAAAAATCTCGTCCCTTTTACTGAATCCGCACTCTCACATTGGCCAAAATTATGGTATAATGTAGAACGGATGAAAAATTAGGGGGGCTGCATCATGGCAGGGCATTCCAAATGGAATAATATTAAAAACCGTAAAGGCGCACAAGACGCAAAACGCGGGAAAATCTTTCAAAAGATATCACGAGAAATTTATATGGCGGCGAAATCAGGTGCAGATCCAGATATGAACCCTGGTTTACGGCTAGCGATTGAAAAAGCAAAAAGTGCAAACGTTCCAAACGATGTTGTAAAACGTGCGCTCGATAAGGCAACTGGCGCAGGGGCAGATGAAAACTATGAAGAAGTCATTTATGAAGGATACGGCCCAGGCGGCATTGCTGTTCTCGTTTATTGTTTAACTGAAAACAGAAACCGAACAGCCCCAAATGTCCGTTACGCATTTTCCAGAAATGGCGGAAATCTTGGCGCAAGCGGATCTGTCGGTTACATGTTCGACCGTAAAGGACGTTTATTCATTGAACGTACGGAAGATACCGACGAAGATATGATCATGATGGCTGCTCTCGAAGCAGGCGCTGAAGATATCGAGTCAACTGAAGATGGTTTCGAAATCGTTACAGAACCCGGCGACTTTTTAGAAGTAAAAGAAAAGCTGGAAGAAGACGGCATCGAATTCATCTCTGCCGAAATCGAAATGATCCCATCAATCTACACACCAATTCCAGAAGGCAGCGAAGAAGAATTCGAAAGAATGCTCGAAATCCTCGAAGATGATGACGACGTTCAAGATGTTTATCATAATGCGAGTGAAGAATAAGCTTTTGGAAGATCCATCCTTGATATTTTAAGGGTGGATTTTTGTTTTTTGAATATATCCGTGGTTTTTGGTTTATAACCGCACATATAAGATGAATCTCCGCAGGTTAGCAAGGTATATCCGACAAAAAACACATTATATCCGCACATTTACGATATATATCCGCAAAACATGACTTTACTCCCGGACAAAAACATGTAGAAAACTAAACTTCACCTCCCATTTACTGAGTATTTCCGTCCAACTGCACTTTTAAGGCGCTTTCTTCTATTTTGTTGTTGGATGCGATTAAATTTAAAAAGTATAAAGGGCTTTTGAGACAACCTGTTGAATAATAGATTTACAAGAATAATCATTCTTTTAGATAGGGAGTGTACAATGATGAATTATAAGCACGAACTGGCTAATAAGATCAGTAACCTCTATAAAAACAGTATGATTGCTGCGGAAGAAATAAATGTAGTATGGACAGAAATACAGACATATTTTCATGACTTAAACTTGAGCTTGATGAATGAAATGAAATTACTAGAGGATCGTATTAGCTATATTAATGATGGTAAGATTATTGAATTCAACCTTGAGAAAAACGGCATTAGATTTGTCAAAGAAGTCCTCACGATACAAGTGGTTAAGATACAACCTGATTCAGCTGAACTACTCTCAATACTGAAATACAAAAACAGCATAGTTGTAAACGAAGAAAATAACATAGCCTTCTGCGAATCGCTTATAGACGAGTGGGTAGAAGAAGCGATTGAAGTTCATTTGACCTGCAAGTAAGCAAAGGTAGTTCAGGTTACCGTAGAATATCCATATAATAACTATCCATCCTGTGTTTTAGGATGGACATTTTAAATTCCAGCTTAATCAGTAATACATCATCGTTACGTATGATGTATTACTGATTAACAGTCTTATATAATGTAATCTATAGTTGATTGTAGTGTAGGGTGGCGACTCCAGCGGAATCAGCGAGAAAGCCGAGACCCTGGACTGAGCGTAGCGAGGGAAGCGGCTCGGCGCTCTCCCGCAGGAAAGCGTCCACCCGAAACGAAAATCAACGATTTCAAACAAATATACAACTGTTGAAAACAACAATTCGTTTCTTCATTCAACAAATTTAGTTTTGTTAATACTCCCAAAAACAAGATATTTAATTCCCCACACCACAAACCGCTGTAGAAAGTGCGTTCGTATGGTATAATCGAAGATAGCTAATTTAAGGGGGATATTTGCTTGTATGATTACATAAAAGGACATGTCACGCGTGTCACGCCCGAATACATAACACTTGACCAAAACGGAGTAGGTTGGCTCATCATGACGCCAAATCCGTACTCATTTCATATAACAGATGAAATTCAACAAGTGTTTACCTATTTGCATGTGCGCCAAGATGTCCAGTTACTACTCGGTTTTAAATCTCTTGAACAACGTGAATTATTTAAAAAACTAATCACGGTTTCCGGCATCGGACCAAAAGGAGCCCTTGCGATACTAGCAAGCGGTATTCCATCACAAGTCATCGGTGCTATCGAACGCGAAGACGAAACATTTCTCGTTCAGTTCCCAGGTGTCGGCAAAAAGACTGCACGCCAAATGATTCTCGATTTAAAAGGAAAGCTGCATGACTTATTCACTGAAATTGATTATGGAGATGAGGAACAATCACTCTTGACAATGGCTGAAAACGGCGCGCTCGACGAAGCGATATTAGCGCTTGAAGCATTAGGCTATTCACAACGCGAATTAAACAAAGTAAAACCCGCATTAGAAAGAGAAGAACTCGATACAGAAGGCTATATGAAAAAAGCCCTTCAACTTTTATTGAAAAAATAACAGTTTATTTTCAACAGAAAATAATTTCCTATAGAGAGGATGGTGTACGATGGAGGACCGTGTCATAACAGGGGAAACAACAGAATTTGATGAGGGGTTTGAACAGTCGCTTAGACCGCAAATCCTAAACCAATATATTGGACAAGAAAAGGTGAAGGACAATTTAAGCATTTTTATCGAAGCGGCAAAGGGCAGAAGCGAAAGCCTGGATCACGTCCTATTGTACGGACCGCCGGGACTCGGGAAAACGACGCTTGCAACCGTCATCGCGAATGAAATGAACGTCAACATTCGAATGACTAGCGGGCCCGCGATTGAACGTCCGGGGGATTTGGCCGCGGTCCTTTCTTCCCTCGAACCAGGTGATGTCTTATTCATTGATGAAATTCACAGGTTGAATCGGGCAATCGAAGAAGTGCTGTATCCTGCGATGGAAGATTTTTGTTTAGACATCGTTGTCGGCAAAGGACCATCCGCACGTTCTATTAGACTCGACCTGCCCCCGTTCACCTTAATCGGTGCGACGACGCGTGCAGGCGCTTTATCAGCACCTCTCAGGGACCGTTTTGGGGTTCCGTTAAGGTTGGAGTTTTACGAGGAGGAACCGCTAACGGAGATTGTCGTGAGAAGTGCGTCTGTTTTTGATGTTTCTATCGACCGTGAAGCCGCGGTTGAAATGGCAAAACGTTCACGCGGAACACCGCGAATCGCCAATCGGTTATTGCGACGCGTGCGTGATTTTGCGCAAGTCCGCGGAGACGGAAAGATTTCACTTGATACTGCACAAAATGCGCTTGAAATGCTCCAAGTCGATGATCTTGGACTGGATCATATAGATCACAAACTGATTACGGGAATGATTGAGCAATTCCGGGGCGGACCTGTCGGAATCGATACGATTGCGGCCAGCATCGGAGAAGAATCTGTCACGATTGAAGACGTCTACGAACCCTATTTATTGCAAATTGGTTTCATTCAACGCACGCCGCGTGGTAGAGTTGTAACAAATTATGCGTATACGCATTTTGGTTACGATATTCCCGAACATAATATTTGAAATTAAGGTGGCAACAAGATGAACGTAAACGATTTTGATTTTCATTTACCTGAAGAATTAATTGCGCAAACGCCATTGAAAGACCGTACGGCAAGCCGACTATTGGTTCTAGATAAAGAAACCGGTGCAATCGAACATCGGCATTTCTCTAGTTTTTTAGATGAATTAGAAAAAGGCGACTTGCTCGTTTTAAATGATACGCGTGTACTACCGGCGCGGTTAATGGGCGTGAAAGAAGAAACTGGAGCGGCGATTGAAGTTCTTCTTTTGAAAGAAAATGGGGAAGACGAGTGGGAAACACTTGTAAAACCTGCGAAACGTATTAAACTTGGAAATACCGTCACATTTGGCGATGGTTTGTTAAAAGCAGAATGCACAGCGATACTTGAACAAGGCGGACGAGTATTCAAGTTTACTTATGACGGGATTTTTCATGAAATTCTTGATAAACTTGGGAGTATGCCGTTGCCTCCGTATATTACAGAAACACTCGACGATAAAGAACGGTACCAAACTGTTTTTGCGAAAGAACGTGGCTCGGCCGCGGCTCCAACGGCAGGTTTGCATTTCACAGATGAACTTTTAGATGAAATCCGTGAAAAAGGTGTGGACATTGCATTTATCACGCTTCATGTCGGACTTGGAACATTTCGTCCGGTCAGCGTCGATACGATTGAAAATCACACAATGCATTCCGAATATTATCATGTGACAGAAGAAACAGCTGCTGCGATAAATCAAACGAAAGAACACGGCGGAAGAATTATTGCAGTTGGGACAACCTCGGCTCGTACACTAGAAACAATTGGGACTGAGCACGCGGGTAAAATCATCGCCTCTAGTGGATGGACATCGATTTTCATTTATCCGGGCTATCAATTTACAATTGTCGACGGCTTATTAACAAATTTCCATTTGCCAAAATCGACATTGTTAATGCTCGTTTCGGCACTCACGTCAAGAGAACACATACTCGCTGCTTACAAATCGGCAATTGAGGAGAACTATCGCTTTTTCAGTTTTGGTGATGCGATGTTCATAAAGCCTCCAAACAGAAAGGATTCAGATCAATGACACCAGCAGTTACTTACGAACATATAAAAACATGTAAACAAACCGGCGCTCGTCTCGGGATTGTCCACACGCCACATGGTTCTTTCGAAACACCGACATTTATGCCGGTTGGAACGCAAGCAACCGTAAAAACGATGTCTCCAGAAGAATTAAAGGAGATTGGTTCTGGCATCATTTTAAGCAACACGTACCATTTATGGTTGCGTCCAGGACATGATATTATAAAAGAAGCAGGCGGTTTACATAAATTCATGAATTGGGACAAGCCAATCCTAACAGATTCAGGCGGCTTCCAAGTTTTTTCTTTGAGTAAATTTAGAACCATTGAAGAAGAAGGCGTCCATTTCCGCCATCATTTAAATGGCAGCAAGCTCTTTTTAAGTCCTGAAAAGGCAACTGAAATACAAAATGCACTCGGTGCGGATATTATGATGGCATTCGATGAATGTCCACCGTATCCAGCGACATTCGAGTACATGAAAGCCAGTGTGGAACGAACTTCACGATGGGCAGAACGTTGCTTAACGGCGCACGGACGTCCGAATGATCAGGCGTTGTTCGGTATCGTTCAAGGCGGCGAGTTTGAAGAACTTCGTAAACAAAGTGCTAAAGACCTCGTTTCAATGGATTTCCCTGGTTATGCTATTGGTGGTTTATCGGTAGGGGAATCGAAAGAAGTCATGAACGAGGTATTGGAGTTTACAACTCCGCTTCTACCGGATGATAAACCGCGTTATTTAATGGGTGTCGGTTCGCCGGGTTCACTCATTGACGGTGCAATTCGTGGAATTGATATGTTCGACTGTGTATTGCCAACACGTATCGCTCGTAATGGTACACTAATGACGAGCGAAGGCAGACTCGTTGTACGTAATGCAAAGTACAGCCGAGATTTTGGTCCACTTGACCCGAATTGCGACTGTCACGTGTGTAAAAACTATAGCCGTGCGTACATTCATCACTTAATTCGGGCTGAAGAAACTTTTGGAATTCGACTAACGTCTTATCATAACTTGTACTTTCTATTAAATTTGATGGAGCAAGTACGGGATGCAATTCGCACAGATAGTCTTGGCGATTTCCGCGAAGAATTTTTTGAGCGTTATGGATTTAATAAACCTAATGCAAAAAACTTCTAAATCTTGTATAATATATTTTGGTTGAAAGGGGGATTATAATGGAAACACTAATGGGGCTTTTACCATTCATAGCAATGTTTGCAATCATGTGGTTCTTTCTCATCAGACCAGCTCAAAAGCGTCAAAAAGAAACAAAATCGATGCAGAGCCAGCTGAAGCGCGGGGACCAAGTTATTACAATCGGTGGCATTCACGGATCGATTGACGCAGTAGACGAATTGACGGTGTACTTAAAAGTTGCAGATGGAACAACACTGCGCTTTGATAGACAAGCTGTAGGTCGCGTTACTGAACAAGCATAATTAAAATAATAAAGACGGTTAAAGATATGGAAGGATCCATTTCTTATACCCGTCTTTTTATTTTGCGCATTATTTGTATATTGGAAGAATCTATTTGGGTATCCTCTTTAGTGGAGGGAGATTTTTGTGAATGATTTACTAATAATAGGCTTTCGAACAATCTTTTTATACTTTTTTATATTACTTGTCTTACGGGTAATGGGGAAACGAGAAGTTGGCGAACTTGGAATATTAGATGTTGTTGTTTTTATAATCATGGCTGAGGTCGCAGCAATGGCAATTGAGGATCCAAAGAACAAACTATTCCATACGGTTTTACCAATACTACTACTGCTGGTTATTCAACTAATTACATCTTATATTTCATTAAAAAGTAAAAGGTTCCGCGATATAGTTGATGGTGATCCTTCTGTAATGATTCGTAATGGAATCATAATGGAAGATGAAATGAGACGACAACGCTATAATCTTGATGACTTATTCCAACAACTGAGAGAGCAACAAATTGGTTCTGTCCGCGAAGTAACTTTTGCGTTTTTAGAACCATCCGGCAATCTTTCCGTATTTACTAAAGAAGATACACAACCTGTATTGGCCCTTATTAGCGATGGCGTCATTCAGTATCGACATATTGCAATCGTCGGCATTGGTGAACAACAATTAATCGACGAATTAACTAAATTAGGCATCAACGACATTAAACATATTTTTTATTGTTCCTACGAGAAAGGCAAATTTCAGTATCAATTAAAAGAGGAATTTCAATAACTCCGTTTCAAGAGCTTTTTGAATAACATAAAATCATTTAATCGTAACTGGCGCGTTAAGATTAAGATCACCACTAAAAATAGCGTCGTTATGAGGCAATCTGTGAAAACACCGAACTTTCCGAGAGGTATGAAAATCGGTCGCATAATTGCTGTTAAGATAAAAGAGAAGTAGGGTAGGGCAAACATGGTAAAACCAGTGGCCGTGGCTTTATTTTTCCGAAGTGTAGCGATATGGAGAAATGACGTTATTAATACGCCAAAGCCGATTGCTAACACTGCCCCGGTTTCTTGGATGCCAGGTTGAGAAGCGAGCACGAACATGACGGCTAGTTTTGCAATACCACCGTATACGGAATTCATCATTCCCGCCTTTGCCTCTCCAGTCGATTGAAGAATGGAATATAACGGACCCTGGATATAATAAAAGAAAAACACAGGTGCCAATATCGTCATATAAGATCCGCCTTCTGTAATATGAAACAGCTTTTCCGCAAGCACCTGACCATGCACGAAAAATACGGCAGCTGCGAATGTGCCGGTAAGTGCGGATAAACGAAGTGCTAAATGAATGCGTTCCTTTAACTTTTTCTTATTACTAGAAGCTGCGGCTCCACTCACTGCAGGAACTAATACGACAGATAATGCGTACGGTATGAATGCCGGGAATAATAATAGCGGAATGAGCACACCCGAAATGATTCCATACAATGAAGTGGCGGCAATCGCTGTAATTCCTGACATTGAAAGCGCACGCAAAAAAATGATTGGTTCTAAAAACCATGTAAACGTCCCAAATAATCGACTACCAGACGAAGGCAATGCGATTTCTAAAATCGGTTCAAAAGGATAACGTTTTTGTTTTTTCTGTATAGTTTCGTTTTCTTTTCGTTTTCGATGTTGCCGATATTTGAATAATAAATAGAGAACAGATGTAACTTCCGCCAGCATCGTGATAAGCATTGCATACGCGGCATTCATAGCCATATCGTCAGGTGACAGAATAAATGGCAACATCCACGTAATTAATAAAATTCGAAAAAACTGCTCAATAATTTGAGACCAAGCTGTTTCTTCGATGCGGGTAATCCCTTGAAAATAACCGCGTATTAAACCGCCGATTGCCGCAATCGGTACAATCGCTATTCCAGCATATAATGCTGATGCTGATGCAGGATTTCCCAACAAAGTACCTGCTAAATAAGGGACGAATGCGATGGAAGCAGGTATGAAAACAATAGCTGTTAAAAATGTCATGAAAACCGCTGTTTTCATAACAGCTGAAATCTTATCAAGTTCGCCTTTTGCTTTATGTTCGGCGATTACTTTGGCAATTGCGACCGGTATGCCGAGTTGAACAAGGGATAGAAAAAAGATAAATGCGGGATACGCTGTCATATAGATACCGACAGCTTCTTCGCCCGCAATGCGCATAAACTGAATTCGGAATACAAATCCTAATAGTTTGGACATAAATACAGCGACCATTAAGACAGCTGTTCCGCGGATGAATGAAGACAAATACAACAACTCCTTCTAGATTCAAGAAATGTAGAGAGCAGTAAGTAATTTAAGCCTTCTACAATTCTATGCTTTTTAATAATTGTTATTACATCGAGACAGTAGCATCTGTAAAGATAAGTGGTATTATAGAGATAGAAAATCTTAGGGGATAAGTTATGAAAAAATATGAAGTGCAAAAAACATTGAATAATAACGTCTTGATTGCGTCTGATATTGACGGAAATGAAGTTGTGTTAATCGGAAGCGGGATAGGGTTCGGCAAAAAAAATGGGGAACCGATTAATTACGAGCAAGTGGAGAAGATGTTTGTCTTGAATGATCCTGAAAAACAAGAACAATACAAACAACTTCTTTCAACGATTGATGGAGAAACATTGAAAATGTTGATTTCAGTCGTTGAAGTCATTCGGGAAAGAGCTGGCATGCCGTTAAACGAAAATATACACATCGCATTAACTGACCACTTAGCCTTTGCCATTAATCGGATGAAACAAGGATTAATGATTCGAAATCCTTTTTTGTTGGAAACGAAAGCGCTATATCCGGATGAATATAAAATTGCGGAGGAAGTAAGGTCGATGGTCAATGAAAAAATTAGCATCGACTTGCCTGAAGGTGAAGTAGGTTTCATTGCTTTACACATACATAGTGCCATTGAAAATAAGAATGTCGGCGACTTAACCGCGCACTCAGCGCTAATAGTTAAATTGATCAATATTATTGAAGAACAACTTGATCTTGAAATCGATAAAAGCAGTATTGACTACACACGTTTAATTCGTCATCTACGTTATGCAATTGAGCGAATGGTGCGTGGAGAAAAAGTGAATGAACCATTAAAAATAACAGAAGTGCTAAAAGCCGAATATCCGGTGTGTTATAATCTCGCATGGAAATTGATTAAAGTGATGCAACAATCACTTCAAAAGGATATTCATGATGCGGAGGCTGTTTATTTAACCCTTCATTTGCAGCGCTTACATTCCAAGAAATCTTCATAGACTGGAAGCTTGCCAAGTCGAAAATATTATGCTAAAATCATTTTATAAAGTCATTGAATTCACCACGTAGTTTACTAATTTAATATTAATCTTTATACGTGTTACTGATACGATCAGGCATGAGTAAAAAGATGATTGAATTTGAGTTTTGGATAGATTCTAAAACTTATTTCGATTTCTTTTTCTCATGCCTTTTTTTATTTTGATTTCTAATGACACATAATTAAATAGGAGGTATATAAAATGTTTAAGAATGCTTTTGGCGTATTGCAAAAAGTCGGCCAAGCGTTAATGCTGCCGGTTGCTTTACTACCCGCTGCGGGGTTATTACTTGGTATTGGTAATGCCGCGCAACAAGAAACAATGCTCAATTTCCTGCCGTTTTTGTCAGCAGATTGGATTCAATTGACTGCATCGGTCATGGAAGATGCAGGTGGAATTATATTCGGTAATTTACCGCTTGTTTTTGCGGTTGGGGTTGCAATCGGGCTTGCGAAAGACGGGGCGGCTGCATTAGCGGCGCTCGTAGGTTACTTGGTGTTAAACCAAGTGATGAGTTCTTGGTTGGGAATCACGCCAGAAATGTTGGCTGATGATCCTAGTTATGCATTAGTATTCGGTATTCCAACATTGCAAACCGGTGTGTTCGGCGGGATTTTAGTTGGACTAATCGCGGCATTCAGTTATAAAAAGTTTCATGATATTGAAATGCCTTCATTCCTTGGGTTCTTTGCAGGTAAAAGATTCGTTCCGATTGCAACGGCTGGAATTGCATTCGTCGTGGGATTGGCGCTTCTTGTAATTTGGCCACCTGTGCAAGCGGGCATGAACAATGCTTCACTTTGGTTGCTTGAAGAAGGAACGTATATTGCTGTATTTTTCTTTGGTTTCATCAAACGTCTTTTAATCCCGTTTGGTTTGCATCATATCTTCCACGCACCATTTTGGTATGAATTCGGAACGTACACGACGACTGCAGGTGCGGTTGTTCGCGGCGATATGACGATTTTCTTTGCACAATTAAAAGATGGGGTTCAATTAACTGCTGGTAATTTCATGGGCGGGGAATTCCCGATTATGATGTTTGGTTTACCGGCTGCGGCACTTGCTATGTACCATGCAGCTCGTCCAGAAAGAAAAAAACTGGTTGCTGGTTTATTAGGTTCAGGTGCATTGACATCTTTCTTAACAGGTATTACGGAACCACTTGAATTCTCATTTTTATTCTTGTCACCGATTCTATTCTTGATTCACGCAGTGTTAGATGGTTTATCATTTGTCTTGATGACGTTTTTCGGCGTTCATGTCGGATATACGTTCTCAGGGGGGGCCATTGACTTCTTCCTATTTGGAATATTACCGGGCAGGGAATCTTGGTGGATTGTGATTTTACTTGGTCTTGTCTTCGCGGTAATTTATTATTTCTTGTTCCGCTTCATGATAAGCAAGTTCAATCTTATGACACCAGGCCGTGAGAAAGATGATGAAGACGGAGAAGATAATGAAAAAGCAGGTAGCACAAGCGATCTTCCTTATGACATTCTTGCAGCAATGGGCGGACAAGAAAACATTGCAACGCTAGATGCTTGTATTACACGACTTCGTGTTTCTGTCAAAGACGTCAAAAATGTCGATAAAAAAGAATTGCAGAATCTAGGTGCAGCAGGTGTGCTAGAAGTTGGAAACAATATTCAAGCCATCTTCGGTCCACGTTCTGAAATTATTAAAGGACAAATTCAAGATGTTATCAGTGGCAAACGTCCAAGAGCAGAAGTAATTGCTGAGCAAGCGACAACTGATGCTGTAATTGTAAATAACGCAACAGATCAATTTGTTTCACCGATTCAAGGGGAACTCAAGCCATTATCTGACGTTCCGGATGCCGTATTCGCGGAAAAAATGATGGGTGACGGATTTGCAATCGTGCCTTCTGAAGGTACAATTGTTTCACCAGTAAACGGTAAAGTCGTCAGTTTATTCCCGACAAAACACGCGATAGGTATTCTAGCTGATTCGGGTAGAGAAATTTTGATACATGTAGGTATTGATACAGTGAAGTTAGAAGGCGTGGGCTTTGAAGCGCTTGTTGCACAAGATGACCGTATTGAAATCGGTCAACCATTACTACAAGTCGATCTTGATTATATTAAAGAACATGCAACATCAATTATTACACCAATCATTTTCACGAATTTGTTTGAAGGTGAAGAAATTGGTATCAATAAGTTAGGCCATGTTGATCGACAAGAAGAAAATATCATTACTATTAAGAAATAATTAAGCAAATTAAACAAACTGCTCATATATAAAATTTGAGCAGTTTGTTTTTATTTGTAAATTTATATAAAAAGATGGAGAATTCGGAAATATAAATGTTACATAAAGTGTAATATTTGATATACTGAGTTTAGTGGTAAATACGTACATAAGGAATGGTAGGGAAAGGGTTGAAGAAGAATGACTACAGAAAAGGATCCTATATTCACGAAAATGCTTCCTGCACTTCAAAGCAAACTGAACGAATTTCATTTGTATGGCTATACAACAGTGACGCATGAAGACATTTGGATCTACTGTGTACGCAAAGTGTGGCGCAAAAAAGATGTGAGCGAGATGAGAACTTATCAAATTACGAATGACATTTTACAAATATTACCCGCGGCTTTCATGACATACACACAAATCGAAGCGCAACGTAATTCGGATTGGTTTTCGGATTTAAACAACGCAGATTTGCAAATTCTATTAAATCCCAAAAAAGATGTTGAAAAAGAAGAATAAGAAATGAACATGTCTAATTGACACGTAGTGTCCTGTGTTTCATAATAAGGTTATTGTGTTTTTTGAGTGTGTACATAAAAAGAAGTGCCACTCATCAGAATGAGGGGGAATTTTCACTATGAAAATCAGAGGGCGGATTGTGTCGTTTTTACTACTTCTCGTCATTTTCACCGCGACGATTGGAACGACAGTCAAACCGATACTAGAAGATGTAAAACTCGGACTAGATTTACAAGGCGGTTTTGAAGTCTTATATCAAGTTGAACCATTAAAAAAAGATGATCAAAAAGTAACGGAAAGTATGGTCAGTGATACGGCTGGCGCATTACGAAAACGTATTGACGTCATCGGTGTCAGTGAGCCGGTGATACAAATTGAATCGACGGATCGTATTCGGGTACAGCTAGCGGGTGTTGAAAACCAAGAAGCGGCTCGAGAACTACTTTCCACACAAGCAAATCTAACTTTTAGGGATACAGATGACAATCTTATTCTTGACGGTACGGATTTGAAAGAAGGGAAAGCGAAACCTGATTTCCGCCAAGATGGAAAGCCGGTCGTTACGCTTGAAATGAAAGATCCGAATAAATTCGGCGAGGTCACAACTGAACTTTCAAAATTAAAACCGCAAGGCAAAAACATATTAGTGATTTGGTTGGATTTTGAAGAGGGTGTCGATTCTTACCAAGAAGAAATCATGAAACCAGATCCAGCATTTGTCTCCGCACCTCATGTTGACAAACCGATTCATTCTGCAAACGTAGAGATTAGTGGTTCGTTCACAGTGGAAGAAACGAAGGATCTCGCAGGTATATTAAATGCGGGCGCCTTGCCTGTGAAACTTGAAGAAATTTACTCAACATCAGTGGGTGCTCAATTTGGTGAGCAAGCACTGAATAAAACAATCTTAGCTGGTATTATCGGTATTTCTTTAATCTTTATATTTATGGTACTGTATTACCGCATTCCGGGTCTTATCGCGGTTATTACGCTATCTGTCTATATCTATTTAATCTTAGTCGTCTTTACAGGCATCAACGCGGTTCTGACGCTACCAGGGATTGCAGCACTTATGCTTGGAGTTGGTATGGCCGTCGATGCCAATATTTTAACGTATGAACGAATACGAGAAGAATTACGTGTCGGTAAATCTGTATTTGATGCATTCCAATCCGGTGCCAAATCAGCATTCACCGCAATTTTGGATGCGAACATTACAACGATTATTGCAGCAATCGTTCTTTTCATCTTCGGGACAAGCTCTGTTAAAGGCTTTGCGTTAATGCTCATTATTAGTATCTTGGTCAGTTTCTTGACTGCGGTATGGGGAGCGCGCTTGCTTCTAGGACTTCTTGTTAGAAGTGGAAAACTAGATAACAAGCCAGGTTTATTCGGAATTGCGAAAAGCCGCGTCAATCCGCTTGAAGATGAAGTGGATACGCTTGACCTCGATACGAAGTTTGATCGATTTGACTTCGTTCGTACCAGAAAACGCTACTTTACAATTTCAATCCTTTTACTAATCACTGGAGCAATTATGCTCGGCGTGTTTAAATTGAATCTTGGAATCGACTTCTCAAGTGGTACACGCGTTGAAATTCTTGCGGACAAACCGATAACAACTGAAGAAGTATCTGAATATATCAGTTCGATTGGGCATCCATCTACAGATATTGTCATTTCTGGGGAGAATAAATCAATTGGAGTTGTCAGATACGCAGAAGAGTTTTCACAAGAAGAAATAAATAAAGTGAAAGCTGAAGTTTCTTCCGTTTACGGTGCTGAGCCGAATGTTAGCTCCGTATCCTCCACGGTCGGAAAAGAACTTGTTAAAAATGCGATTAAAGCACTTTTATTTGCAGCTATCGGTATTATCATTTACGTAGCATTCCGGTTTGAGTGGAGAATGGGTCTTGCTTCGATTATTGGGCTGTTACACGATGCATTCTTTATGATTGCCGTATTTAGTATCCTTCGACTCGAAGTTGACATTACTTTTGTCGCTGCTGTGTTAACGATAATCGGTTACTCTATCAACGATACAATTGTTACATTTGATCGGATTCGGGAAAACTTGCAACGAATTGGAAAAATAGATAACGCAGATGCGCTTGCAGATGTAGTGAATAAATCATTACGACAAACATTGGGTCGTTCTGTGAACACAGTTCTAACCGTAATTTTAGTTGTCGTGGCCTTAATGTTCTTAGGTGCAGAATCGATTCAAAACTTCTCGATTGCACTGTTAATCGGGCTACTTGCTGGAACATATTCATCGATTTTCATCTCGGCACAAATTTGGTTTGTATTGAAAAAACGTGAAATCATTCAAAAAGGCGCCATTAAAGTGGATAAAGAGAAAAAGCAATGGGGATCAGACGAACCTGTTGTATAAACTAATCCCTTAATGATCAGAGACAGGATATACTTTATGTATATCCTGTTTTTTGTTTATGGTATATAAATGGTTTCAGAACTAATTGAAACAGGGTATACTTATATATATATCCTATTTTTGGATGGAAAGGGGAATATTTATGAAGTTTCAATGGACATGGTTACTCGGTCTTTTATTTGCTATTATCATCGCGATCTTTTCAGTACTAAATGTAGATTCTGTTCCTGTGAATTATGCATTTGGCACATCTGAATGGCCGCTCGTACTTATTATTTTATGTTCAGCATTACTAGGCGCAGCTATCAGTGGTATTGTGGCGATGTTCCGATCGGTTCTCGCGAAACACCGTATCAAGGAATTATTAAAAGAAATGAATGCAAAAGAATTAACAATCGCAGCGCAACAAAATCAAATCATGGAGTTGCAAAAACTTGTACCGGCCGACGATCCTTTTGAAGATGAAAAAGGATCATAATTTCAAATTAAAATATTAGTATGGAAGGAATAGTAGATTTTTCCTTCCATACTTTTTCTTTGTTTTTTTATCTCAACCAAATAATTACTCACAAACACAATCATCCGTTATAATGGAGTTGAGGATGTGAACGTGTTGATTGAATCGAAAAATAAATGGATGATTGAACGTCCAGATGAAACTGTTGTTGAAAAACTGGCATCTGCATTAGCAATTCCGACAGTGCATGCGAAAATACTTGCCTCTAGAGGAATTACTGATCCAGAAGAAGCAAAATTATTTTTACATATGGATGAATCGGCTATGCACGACCCATATTTGATGAATGACATGGAAAAGGCAGTTACGATACTAAAAAATGCGATAGAAAATAAAGAAAAGATTGCTATTTACGGAGATTACGACGCAGACGGTGTGACCAGTATCGCTGTTTTATCAACGGCACTGGAACAACTTGGAGCGGATGTGTTTTTCGTGATTCCAGATCGATTTGAACATGGATATGGACCGCACAAGGATTTATTCCAAGAAATATACAATAAGGGTGCATCGGTTATTGTTACAGTCGATAACGGCGTTTCTGGCGTAGATGAAGTTGCATTTGCTAAGACTTTAGGTATGAAGGTTATCATTACAGATCATCACGAGGTGGGTGAAGCTTGGCCGGATGCAGATGCTATTATTCATCCACGTCATCCAGGCGGAAACTATCCATTTACAGACCTTGCGGGTGTCGGGGTTGCCTTTAAACTTGCTTGTGCACTACTCGAAGAAATTCCTTTTGAGTTATTGGAATTTGTTGCGATTGGTACAGTTGCCGACCTAGTGCCTCTAAGAGGTGAAAATAGATACTTTGTGAAAGAAGGCATAAGACGTCTTCGCTCGTCGAGAAAACCTGCTATACAAGCGTTAACAAAGATAGCTGGAACGGAACAATCCCAACTCACAGAAGAGACAATCGGTTTTATGATTGGACCGCGTTTAAATGCGGTAGGTCGACTTGGTGATGCCTCACCTGCAGTTGATTTATTGAAAACAAGTGATGTCGGAATTGCAACTGGGCTTGCAGAAAAACTTGATGCTTTAAATAAAGAAAGACAGGCCCTTGTATCTACAATCACCAAAGAAGCCGAAGCAATTATTACGAAGATGTACGGCAATGAAATTCCTAAGGTTTTCGTAATCGCGAAAGAAAATTGGAATTCAGGTGTTGTTGGAATTGTGGCTTCACGCTTAACGGAGAAATATTATCGTCCATCTATTGTTTTGTCGATAGATTCCGAAGCGGGAATTGCAAAAGGTTCGGCAAGAAGCATCGATGGGTTTAATATGTATAAGGAACTAACTGAGAATGCAACTATACTCGCCGGATATGGTGGACATCCGATGGCTGCAGGGATGACTGTATCCACTGAAAATCTTTCATTGTTGCGTGAAAATCTAAATCGTCAAGCTGATGCTGTTTTGAGCAAAGAGCAACTCATACCAAAACTTTCGATTGACGTTCCGTTAACCCTAGATGAAATCGATGTGCCAACGCTCGAGAAACTGGAGTTACTCCGTCCTTTCGGTATGGGTTTTGAAAAACCGACCTATTTACTTGAAGATTTAGTTGCTGGTTCCGTCAGAAAAATCGGCGCAGCAAAAAACCATATGAAACTTGATTTGACCGACGGGGGATTGTCGCTCGACACAATCGGTTTTGGCATTGGTGACATTGCCGATCAAATTACGCCGAATGTAAAATTATCTGTTGTCGGTGATTTACAGGTGAATGAATGGAATGGAAACAAAAAACCGCAACTACTCGTTCGTGATATCTTATCGGATGAATGGCAGTTGTTTGATCTACGTGGAATACGAGAAGCTTCTAGGTGGTTACATACGATTCCAATGGTCGATACTATTTATATTGCATTTCAGAAACCAACCATTGAACTATTCCGTCCTGTATTAAACGGCAATCCGATTCATCTTTATGGTGAAGAGCCAGCATCAAAGCCAGCGAATATTGTTTTGTTGGATATACCGACGAATGTGACATTGTTAGAAGAAATCGTTAAGGAATACAGTCCAGAACGGATTTATGCGCATTTTCATGTTCCCGAATCACGTTACTTCGACGGGTTGCCAAGTCGAGAACAATTCGGCTGGTATTATAGTTTTATCAAAAGTCGGGGAAATTTCGACTTTTTGCAAAATGGTGAAAAACTTGCAAAACATAAAGGCTGGAGAAATGATTCGATTAATTTCATGTCAAAGGTGTTTTCTGAACTAGGATTTGTTACTATTAAGGATGGCTTAATATCCATTGCTGAATCGACCGAAAAACGTGATTTGAAAGAAGCGCCGGCTTATAAAGAGAGAAAAAGGCAAATGGAACTCGAAGAACGGTTACTTTATGCACCATACATGGAATTGAAGTCATGGTTTGATACAATACGCAGCGGCACAAATGTCGGGGAGGAAATTCACTCATGAATTTAAAAGATTATGTAACAGTTGTCCCAAATTATCCAAAAGAAGGTATCAGTTTTAAAGATATCACGACAATCATGGATAATGGCGAGGCATATAAATTTGCAACGGATGAAATTGTAAAGTTTGCGAAAGAAGTCGAAACTGATATTATTGTAGGGCCTGAAGCACGCGGATTTATCATTGGTTGTCCCGTTGCCTATGCTCTTGAAATCGGCTTTGCGCCTGTGCGTAAACCAGGAAAATTACCGCGTGAAACAATAAGCGTCAATTACGATTTGGAATATGGAACAGATACTTTAACGATTCATAGCGATGCCATTAAACCAGGCCAACGCGTGCTAATCGTAGATGATTTACTCGCTACGGGCGGAACAATTGGCGCAACCATTGAGCTAGTTGAAAAACTTGGTGGCGTAGTTGCAGGTTGTGCATTTTTGATTGAATTGTCTTATTTAGGTGGCCGAGAAAAACTATCTGGATATGACATGCGTGCATTAATGACATACTAATTAAGATCCTCCGCTTAGGTTGCGGGGGATTTTTCTGTACGCTCCGCTTTACATTTGCATGCGTTTATACATACAATAAGAGTATTATCATTTTTCGTACTATGTAGGAATGGAGCAGAAATGTTGTAACCTTTTTTAGCTCTCATTGCTGATCTATTTGGAGGAGTATTATTATGGCGAAAGATCGTGACATGACGGCAGAAGAAATATTTGAACTGGTCTCTTCATATATGAATGAAGAACATGTGAACTTTGTGAAAAAAGCGTACGAAGCGTCGAAATCTGCCCATGAAGGACAATTTAGAAGCTCAGGCGAAGCGTATATTCTGCACCCAATTCAAGTAGCCGGGATTCTTGCTGAGTTGCAAATGGATCCATCAACTGTTGCAGCTGGTTTTCTTCATGATGTCGTCGAAGATACTGACATTGCCCGTGAAGATATTATTCGTGAATTCGGGGAAGAAGTCGCCATGCTTGTAGACGGTGTAACGAAACTTGAAAAACTGAAATTTAAATCCAAAGAAGAAAAACAAGCCGAGAATCATCGGAAAATGTTCATTGCAATGGCGCAGGACATACGTGTCATTCTGATTAAACTTGCGGATCGTTTACATAATATGCGTACCTTAAAACATGTAGCACCGGAAAAACAACGCCGAGTTGCGGCTGAGACGCTTGAAATTTTCGCACCATTAGCACATCGACTTGGTATATCCGCGATTAAATGGGAACTTGAAGACATTGCGCTTCGTTATTTAAAACCGCAACAATATTATCGAATCGTCAACTTGATGAACCGAAAACGTGCAGAGCGGGAAGATTATTTAGCCAATATCATGAGTGAAATTAAAAATGAAATCGGCAAGATGAATATTGAATCCGAACTTTCAGGTCGACCAAAACATTTATATTCTATTTATCGTAAAATGGTTATTCAAGGAAAAGAATTTAATGAAATCTACGATTTACTAGCCGTCCGAATAACTGTTTCGAGTATAAAAGATTGCTATGCGGTCCTTGGAATTATTCATACACTTTGGAAGCCAATGCCAGGTAGATTCAAAGATTATATTGCCATGCCTAAACAGAATTTATATCAGTCTCTTCATACAACAGTTGTTGGACCGGGTGGAGACCCATTGGAAGTGCAGATTCGAACGGCAGAAATGCATAAAATTGCTGAGTTCGGGGTTGCCGCGCACTGGGCCTATAAAGAAGGTAAAGCACTATCCAATGATCCAAAAGATCTCGATTCCAAATTGACATGGTTCAGAGAAATTCTTGAATTCCAAAATGAATCGTCGGATGCTGAAGAATTTATGGAATCCTTAAAGTTTGATTTGTTTTCAGATATGATTTATGTGTTCACACCGCAAAGTGATGTACTCGAACTACCGGCTGGTTCGGTGCCTATCGACTTTGCATATCGCGTTCACTCAGAAATCGGGAACAGGACAATCGGCGCTAAGGTAAACGGAAAAATGGTGCCGCTTGATACCGAACTTCATACAGGAGATATTATCGAAATATTAACCTCTAAGCAGTCGTTTGGACCGAGCCGCGATTGGTTGAAAATCGCTAATTCATCTCAAGCGAAAAATAAAATTCGACAATATTTTAAAAAACAACTACGAGCAGAAAATGTTGTTAAAGGTCGGGACTTAATAGAGAAGGAAATAAAAGCACAAGATTTTAACGTTAAAGAGGTATTTTCAACTCAAAATATTGAACGTGTTTGCGATAAATTCAATTTTGCTTCAGAAGAAGATATGTGTGCAGCGGTTGGATTTAATGGAATTACTGCTGAACAAGTTGTGAATCGTTTATCGGAAAAGTTGAGAAAAGAGCGCCAAGAACAAAAAACAATTGATAAAATTGTGACGGACATACAAAATACCGCGCAAAAGAAGCAGACCACTGAATCAGGTGTCATCGTTAAAGGTATCGATAACTTATTAATCCGTTTATCGAAATGTTGCAATCCAGTTCCAGGGGATGACATTACAGGATTCATCACAAAAGGACGGGGCGTTTCTGTTCACCGAACGGATTGTCCAAATATTCTTGCCGATGAAGATTCAGACCGAATTATTGAAGTTGAGTGGGCTGTAGAACAAGCGGAAGAACGAAAAGAATTCCAAGTGGATATTGAGGTTTCTGCTTTCGATCGCCAAGGTTTGTTGAATGAAGTCATGATGGTAGTAGCGGAAACAAAAACACCGATTGTTGCAGTAAGTGGAAAAGCAGATCGAGAAAGCATAGCAAAAATCAATATGACGATAAAAATTACAAACATCGCGCACTTGCATCGAATAGTAGATCGAATTAAGCAAGTTCCTGATATATATTCTGTTGAACGTGTTATTAATTAAGTTAGGATGGGGTACTAGATGAGGGTTGTTTTACAACGGTCAGGTCCTGCTTCGGTCAATGTAGACGGGGAGGTTACAGGGTCAATTGAAAAAGGGTATGTGCTTCTTGTCGGCATAGCACATGAAGATACAGTAGAAGATGCAAAATACATTGCCGGTAAGGTAGCCAATCTTCGCTTATGGGAAGACGATGATGGGAAGATGAATCATTCGATTCTTGAAGTAGGCGGCGACATACTTTCTGTGTCGCAATTCACATTGTATGCCAATACTTCAAAAGGAAGACGTCCAAGTTACATTGATGCAGCTCGACCTGATCAAGCGAATGAGTTATGGAATACATTTAATGGGCTACTTGAACAAGAAGGTCTTAAAGTTGAAACTGGCATTTTCGGCGCTATGATGGATGTTAATCTGGTGAATGATGGCCCTGTGACGATTATTATTGATTCGAAATAGAACTGGTTATCAAAGATATACGTAATTTGACAAGGCTCGCTTTTTGCGGGTCTTTTTCGCGTTTGAGCAGAGATGAAAAAAGTGTATGGGGAAGAACTTTCCCATACACTTTTTTCTTGTACTTATTTTAATTGATTATCAAAGAATGTAATAAGTCCTTGATAAATACCTTGTGTCGCTTGTTCACGGAAACTTTCTGTGTTGACGTTTCTTTCTTCCATTGGATTGGATAAAAATCCTAGTTCTAGTAAAATCGCATTTTGACTATTTTCTCGTAAAACTAGATAATTCGCCGGTTGTGCGCCGCGGTTGCGAAGCGATATAGTGGATGCTAATCCGTTATTTATCGCCACTGCGAGTTCTCTCTGATAGCTGTGCGTATAATACGTCGTAAAGCCATTGATTGATGAATCAATTGAAGCATCATAATGCAAGCTGATGAAAGCATCTGCGTTGTATTGCTGACTAATTGATACACGTTTTTGAAGTGTAATATATGTATCCATATTACGCGTAAGAACGACATTTGCGCCCGCTGATTTTAACTTTCTTTCTAATATCTCGGCTGTCCGCTGTGTCACACTTTTTTCAAGTGTTCCATTGACGCCAATCGTACCAGTGTCAATTCCTCCGTGGCCAGGATCGATGACAATGGTTAATCCATTTAAAGTCCCCGCTACACGATTCTTATTGACTGTTTTTACCGTTGCTGCTGGTTCGTCATTGACAGAAACAACCCATCCAGCTACAAATGCAGTTTCTCCGGATGGTAATCTTACTTCATACCAATCTTTTGTTTCAGAGACAATCGGAAATTGTTTGCCTGCGTTTGCGCGCATAATCACTCCCGAAGAAGTGGAAGCATTTTTACGAAGGTTTGTTCCATCTGATAGGATATGCACGGTTTTGGGTGTTGTTTTTACATCTGTATGAGTCGATTTTGTATTGGTAAGTTTTCCGTGGAAAGAGTAAACCCAACCGCTTTTTCCTTTACCAAGATCAATTTTTATCCAATTGCCACTTTTTTCGATTACTTTGTATGTATCGCCTTTATTAATAAGGTCGATCCTTTTGGAAGATAAATCGCCATGACTGCGAACATTCAATCCGTTTACTGCGACTGTAAAGTAATTAAGTTCTTTTGAGGGGCTACTAGACTGGTTTACTTTTTCTGGTGATGAAGTAGAAATATAGTTTGTATATACCCATCCTTTAATCCCATCTACATTAACGCTTGTCCATTCACCTTGTTCTCCGGTTTTCGTCGCCATGTCGCCAGTATTCATTTGTTTTAGTACGGACGAAGAGGTGGAAGGCTTGGCACGTACGTTCAATTGATTAACTTGAGAAACGATTGTTGAAATGCCTTTTTTCTCATTTCCGTTAGTCGTGTACCATTTAGCTATCCAACCTTTTTTGTTTTTGAATTTTACTTCGTACCAATCGCCTTGAGTCGACAATATATTTACTTTATCATTTTTACTTAAAGTAGAAATCACTCCGTATGAAAGACCTGGACCGGAACGAATATTTAGGCGATCAGACTCGATAATCGCTACATCAGATTGCGCTTCAGTTTTAGAAAAATCCGATGCAAGAACAAAAATTAAAACGAATATGAATGCAATTTTTCCAAATCTACTCAAATCATCATCTCCTCTTTTAATCTAGTATAAGGTAAATGTTAACAAAAAACTACAATCTTTGCGAAAAGGTTGACATACATTGCGATAATCATTAAGCTAATGTGTAATTAACAATAAATTTACTTATGACGTGGAAAGTAATTGTATAGCAGTTTGACCAGAGAGGGACGGACGTGGCTGTAATCCATCCTACAAACGAATGCAATGAACAACACCACCGAGGTTCTTTACTGAAAAATGTTATTTCAGTAGGTAAAGACGGGAATCGGCCGTTATTCGATCTACGAGTGGGCACATATTGTGCCAATTAGGGTGGAACCGCGGAAGCTATAAGGCTCTCGTCCCTTGCATAATGCAAGGGATGGGGGTCTTTTTTTATTTTTCGAAAGGAGCATACAAATGAATTTTAAAGTGCCTAGAGGAACTCAGGATATTTTGCCTTCTGAAACTTGGAAATGGCAAAAGGTTGAAAAATTAATTGATGAAGTGTGCGAAACGTATCAGTATAAAGAAATCCGTACGCCAATGTTTGAACAAACAGAGTTGTTCCAACGTTTGGTCGGGGAAACAACTGATGTTGTTCAAAAAGAAATGTATACATTTACAGACCGAGGAAATCGTTCGATGACATTACGACCTGAAGGAACTGCACCGGTTGTTCGTTCTTACGTTGAACACAAAATGTTTGGATATCCGGACCAACCTGTAAAACTGTTTTATACGGGACCCATGTTCCGCTATGAACGTCAACAAGCAGGCAGATATCGTCAGTTTGTACAATTTGGCGTAGAAGCCATTGGAAGTAATGATCCAGCAATTGATGCAGAAGTGATTGCATTAGCGTTGGACGTTTATAAACGTGCTGGATTAACCGAGTTAAAACTTGTAATAAATTCACTTGGTGACACTGAATGCAGAGCTTCACATAAAAAAGCACTGATTGCACATTTTAATCCACATATTGAAGAATTTTGTTCGGACTGCAAGTCAAGACTAGAAAACAATCCACTTCGAATTTTAGACTGTAAAGTAGATGCCGAAAATCCACTCATCGCTTCTGCTCCATCACTTGCGGATTATTTAAATGATGAATCGGCTACTTATTTCAAGGATGTATTAAGTTATTTGGATGATGCCGGCATCGATTACGAAGTCGATGTGACGCTGGTTCGAGGGCTCGATTATTATAATCACACGGCATTTGAAATCATGAGCACATCAGCAGGCTTTGGTGCGATTACGACCTTATGCGGCGGTGGGAGATACAACGGGTTGGCAGAAGACATCGGTGGTCCTTCAGCACCCGGCATAGGCTTCGCGATGAGTATTGAGCGCTTGCTGCTAGCATTGGAAGCGGAAGGTAAATCATTTGATGATGAATCAGCGCTTGACGTCTATGTCGTGACGCTAGGCGATGAAGCAAAACGTATTGGTGTTAAACTGCTTGGTCAATTAAGAGCAGCTGGAATTCGTTCTGATACGGATTATTTAGGTCGCAAAATGAAAGCGCAAATGAAATCAGCGGATCGTCTAAATGCGAAAACAGTTATTGTTATAGGTGAAAACGAAGTAGCTGAAGATGTAGTCATGCTTCGAAATATGGCAGATCGCGCTCAAGAAAAAGTTGCTACTCAAGATTTAGTACAAAAGTTAAATGAAATTCTAAAAGTTTAATGTAAATGGAAGGCGGATGACGGTAATGCAACGAAGAACACATTATTGCGGCGAAGTAACAGAACAGGATATAGGTAGCACGGTAACATTAAATGGATGGGTGCAAATTAGACGTGATCTTGGCGGATTAATTTTCATTGATCTTCGAGACCGCTCTGGAATTATTCAAGTCGTATTCAATCCCGCATTTTCACAAGAAGCACTAGAAATTGCTGAAACTATTCGTAGTGAATATGTGATTAGTGTGACGGGCGAGGTAATTGAGCGGGAAGAAAAACAAAAGAATCCAAACATGAATACAGGTTCGATTGAAATTAAAGTAAATGACGTTGAAATTATTAATCGGGCTAAAACACCTGTATTCCAAATAGAAGATGAGACAGATGTGGCGGAAGAAGTCCGATTAAAATACCGTTATTTAGATTTGCGACGTCCAAAACTAGCACGTACGTTCAAAATGCGTTCTGATATTACACGGACTGTTCGTAATTTCTTGGACGATGAAGGATTCTTAGAAGTGGAAACACCAATCCTGACGAAATCGACGCCTGAGGGAGCGAGAGACTATTTAGTTCCAAGTAGGGTTCATGAGGGAGAGTTTTATGCACTGCCGCAATCTCCACAATTATTTAAGCAATTATTAATGGTTTCTGGATTTGACCGCTATTACCAGATTGCGCGTTGTTTCCGCGATGAGGATTTACGAGCAGATCGTCAACCGGAATTCACTCAAATTGATATGGAAATGAGTTTCATGTCAATTGAAGAAATTATTGAATTGAATGAACGACTTATGAAAAAAGTGATGAAGGACGTTAAAGGAATTGAAGTTGTAACGCCTTTTAAACGGATTCCCTATGACGAAGCGATGGCTAGATATGGTTCAGACAAGCCTGACACACGTTTTGAGATGGAACTAACGGATGTTTCCGATGTCGTACAGGATGCGCCATTTAAAGTGTTTAGCGGGGCTATTGAATCAGGAGGACAAGTTAAACTGATTAACGTGAAAAATGGAGCGGATAGCTACTCCCGTAAAGATATTGATGGGTTGGGCGAATATGCAGCACTATACGGAGCGAGAGGGCTTGCTTGGTTGAAAGTAACTGAAGAAGGACTTACAGGGCCAATTGCCAGGTTCTTCGAAGGCGAGCTAGCTAATTCATTGCAACAAGCTGCAAATGCAGAAGCGGGCGACCTTCTATTATTCGTCGCTGACAAAAAGAATGTTGTCGCAGATGCATTAGGCGCGCTGCGCGTTAAAATCGGAAAAGAACGCGGACTCATCGATGAGTCGAAATTCAATTTCCTTTGGGTGACGGAGTGGCCATTGTTTGAATATAACGAAGATGAAGGTCGTTATTATGCGGCGCATCATCCATTCACAATGCCGGCAAATGAAGAAGAGTTAGAAAGCAATCCGAGCCAAGTGAAGGCGCAAGCTTATGACTTGGTGCTAAATGGTTATGAATTAGGTGGGGGATCGTTGCGCATTTATCAACGTGAACTTCAGGAGAAAATGTTCAAAGCGCTTGGGTTCACAGAAGAAGCTGCAAGAGAACAATTTGGCTTCTTGTTAGATGCATTTGAGTTTGGAACACCTCCACATGGCGGAATTGCATTCGGTCTTGACCGAATTGTCATGATTTTATCCGGCGCGACGAACTTAAGAGATACAATCGCGTTCCCTAAAACAGCGAGCGCAAGCGACTTGTTGACAGCTGCACCTGATAGTGTTGATGAAAGTCAACTCGCGGAACTTGGTATAAAAACCGTCAAAAAGTAATATTTCAAAAATATACCTACATTAGTAAAAATTTAATCTAGTAAAATGATTGAACTCTTTTATTAAGTATGGTAATCTTACATTAATACGAATCCTGAAGTGTTCGTTATTTGACCTTTAAGTTTTGACCGAACATTTCTATCGTAGGGAGTTCACATTCCGATTCGGATGACATGCCTCTCAGGGGAAGTCAAAACAGTTGGATAGGACACCCACCTGCCGAGTGCGGGCTCAAAACGATAACTTCAAAGACGGCATATTTGGGATTCGTCCTTTTGAAGAACTTAATCCTCTCTGGTGAAATTGCGGAGAGGTTTTTTATTGGCGAAAATTAATTTAATTGTTATTTATAGAAAGGCGGAGTTTCTTTTGTTGCATCAATTTTCACGAAATGAATTAGCAATTGGTAAAGAAGGCGTCGAACGCATGCGGGGTATGACGGTCGCTATTTTAGGCATCGGCGGCGTGGGCTCTTTTGCTGCAGAAGCTTGTGCGAGAAGCGGGGTTGGTCGCATTATTCTTGTCGATAAAGACGATGTCGATATTACAAATGTGAATCGGCAACTTGTTGCATATCTTTCGACAGTCGGTCGGTCAAAATCAGAAGTCATGAAAGAACGAATTGCTGATATTAACAAAGATTGCGAAGTTATTTCACTCCAAATGTTTTATACAGAAGAGACAGCGGAAGATTTCTTTAGTTATCAACCTGATTATGTCATCGATGCTTCGGATACCATTAGTTATAAAATTCATCTTGCACAACAATGTATCGAAAGAAATATTAAAATAATTGCATGCATGGGCGTAGCTAATAAAATGGATCCAACGCGATTGCAAATAGCTGACATTTCTAAAACGCATACGGATCCATTAGCGAAAGTTATACGACTGCGTTTGAGAAAAGCTGGTATATCCAAAGGACTTCCAGTTGTATTTACAGATGAAAGTCCAGTTGTGATTCGAGAAGATGTTGTTGAAACTGTCGGGAAGCCAGATGCAGAGATTCGTAAAGCCGAAATGCCGCCTGCTTCAAACGCGTTTGTCCCATCGGTTGCTGGACTTGTTTGCGCAAGCTGGGTCATGAATGATATTGTAGCTGATATTCCGATTAAGCGTGTAAAAGACAAAGTTTAATAGTGCTATCTGATTTAACCTTCATTTTTAATAAAATGAAGGTTTTTTGCGTCGAAAATATTGTTTTTTAAAAAAGTTTGATTAATTTTTACCAATTGGGGTGTACAGCTATTACCTATAACTATGGGATTCTATGAGTAGTTTTCTCAAAACTCTGTCTCATCGCGGTTTGATATGGTTTTTATAGTCTGGTAGGATGAAAAACATATCTGAATTTAATGACTCTAAGATTAACAGGGGGGAGGTCGTTGTTCAGTCATTGATTCGGAAAAAAAAAAAGGGGTTTGGATTTGATATGCGCAAAATAGCGCTCATATTCTCAATTAGTTTAGTTATATTACTATCAGCGTGCGGAGCAGGAACAAGTAAAGATAGCATTGATGTGATTACATTTGCGGATGCAGGATGGGATAGCATTCGTGTTCATAATAGTATCGCACAACTTATCGTAGAAGAAGGTTACGGCTATGATACAGACGTAACTAACGGCACTACTGCCGCAACTTTACAAGCTTTAGAAAAAGGCGATGTTAACGTTTACATGGAAATTTGGACAGATAACGTGAAAGATGTCTATGAAGAAGCGATTGAAAAAGAAAAAATCGTTAAACTCTCCACGAATTTTGATGATAATTCACAAGGACTATATGCACCAACATATGTAATTGAAGGTGATGATGAAAAAGGGATTGAAGCTGTCGCACCAGATCTGAAGACTGTTGAAGATTTGGCAAAATACCCAGAACTCTTTCAAGACCCCGAGGATAAAGAAAAAGGACGTATCGTAGGTGCACCCTCTAGCTGGGCTGTAAGTGAACATTTAGCTGAAAAAATTGAAACTTACGGGTTAGATGAAACATTTAACTACTTAGCACCGGGTTCCGATTCTGCGATTGTCGCATCTTTAGTAGGTGCCTATTCAAAAGGTGAGCCATGGGTTGGATACTATTGGTCTCCAACTTGGGTAACTGCAAGATATGATTTGACGTTACTTGAGGATAATCCATACGATGAAGATATTTGGAACGAAAACAAAGGGACAGAGTTTGCACCAAATGATGTCGTTATTGCAGTTCATAAGGATTTAATAACACAGGCAGATGACGTCGTTGAATTCTTAAAAAACTATAAAACAAGTAATGCACTAACCGAAGACATGCTTGAATATATGGAGGAGACAGAAGCTGATCAAGATGAAACTGCTAAATGGTGGTTACAAGAGAATGAAGATATCTGGACAGCTTGGGTTTCTGAAGAAGTAGCCGAGAAGGTAAAAGCAGCATTAAAATAAAACATAAATAGATGGGAGGTGAGTGTTCACGCTCACTTTCCAAACTATATATTAATTGGGGTGAAGAAGCGACTGCAATTGCAGTCCATGCTTATGAAAGAATTTCCAGATATACGTCTACCTATAGGTGACGGCGTAGAAAGTTTTATAGATTTTTTAGCTGCAAATTTTCAAGCGTTCTTTGATTTCATTTTTGTCTTGACATCTTCTTCTATTAAAGGATTAGAGTCAGCTTTAATAGCAATTCCATGGTGGGTGCTAATTATTGTTGTTATTTTATTAGGTTGGTATTTTACAAAATTATCGAGTGGAATACTCTTCGGGTTTTTCATGTTTTTAGTAGGTTCTTTTGATTTATGGCCAGAAACAATGACAACGATTTCCATCGTATTAATCTCCGTTATACTCTCATTAGCAATTGGAATTCCTTTTGGTGTATTAATGGCTTTCAATAATATTTTATCAGTCGTTATGCGTCCAATACTAGACGCAATGCAAACGATGCCAACATTCGTTTACTTAATTCCCGTTATCTTCTTTTTCCCATTAGGTAACGTGCCGGCAGTGATTGCCACGATAATCTATGCAATGCCTCCTGTTATGAGACTGACAGAATTAGCAATCCGAAATGTCGATAAGGAAGTTGTTGAGTCCGCACAATCTTTCGGTTCTTCAACCATGCAAATGCTAACAAAAGTCCAATTGCCGCAAGCGCTTCCAACAATTATGGCGGGCGTTAACCAAACGACAATGATGGCACTTGCAATGGCCGTTGTAGGTTCTATGGTTGGTGCACAAGGCTTGGGTGAACGGGTTCTTTATGCGATTAACCGAATCGACATTTCATTGGGATTTGAGGCAGGTATCAGTATCGTATTTTTAGCGATAATTATTGACCGGATTACCGGTGGGATTGCAGACCGTCTTCAGAAACAAAGGGGGAATGCAGCATGACAATAAAAATGAAGGTTGAAAACATTTCTAAAATTTTCGGTCCGCGTCCAAAACGGATCATACCGATGGTGGAAAAAGGGGAGACCAAAACAGATATTCTGGCGAAAACCGGACATACTGTAGGGGTTTATAACGCCTCGATGGACATTATGGAAGGCGAAACTTTTGTCATAATGGGGCTTTCCGGGAGCGGAAAATCAACACTTATACGATGCTTAAACATGTTAAATCGACCGACCGCAGGCTCAATTTATGTAGACGGCGATGACATTACGAAATACAACGCACAACAATTAAAGAAATATCGTCAAGATAAAATTGCGATGGTCTTTCAACATTTCGGGTTATTTAGTCATCGTACGATAATCAGCAATATTGAATACGGCCTTGAAATTAAGGGGCTAGAAAAATCGGAACGTCAAAAAATTGCTCAACATCATTTGGAGTTAGTTGGTTTAAAAGGTTATGAGGACAAATATCCTGACGAGTTATCCGGTGGTATGCAGCAACGCGTAGGTATTGCACGGGCACTAGCAAATGATCCTGACATCTTATTAATGGATGAACCATTTAGTGCGCTTGATCCACTAATACGACGTGAAATGCAGTTAGAACTGATTGACTTGCAGAACCGCTTGCAAAAAACAATTGTCTTTATTACTCATGATGTGAATGAGGCTTTTAAAATTGGGGATCGTGTAGCTGTCATGAAAGACGGTAAAGTTGAGCAAGTGGGATCACCCGAAGAAATTTTGGAGCAACCAGCCAATCAATACATTAGCGAATTTATCCGTGATATTGATCGTTCGAAGATCTTACAGGCTGAACACATTATGATTCGCCCGCATGGGTTGTTGTCGCTTAAAGATGGTTTGAATGTAGCGATAAAAACGATGCAAGAAAATGGACTGTCCAGTGTTTTCGTTACTGATAGAAAGCGACACCTCCAGGGCATCGTTACAATTGATGACGCAATTGATGGATTGAAACAGCGTAAAACATTAGAGGAAGTTATTCAGCGAGACGTAAATACGGTTTCGCCAGCAGATTATGTACAAGATATCATTCCGAAAGTGTTGGATTCAAAATTTCCGATTGTAGTTGTTGATGAAGCAGGGCTTATCCAAGGAATCATATTAAGGGTCCATGTATTGGCTAGTTTAATAGATGATAATGGCGATGATTCTACTGAAGCTACTGATTTAGAAAAAGAGCTTATAAAGGAATAATAGTAGCTAGTACCTGAATAGATCATTATTCAGGTGCTTTTTTTAATTTTAACTGTTGTTGCGCTAAAGAATAATTTCATAAGCAGAAGGTCCCGATTTGCAAGCAAAAGCATTTTTGTGCAAGCAAATGCCGCATAAGTGCAAGCAAATCACTAACCAGTGCAAGCAAATTTATTACAACCGGATATTATTGAACAAAACTGATTTTATATTTTATCAAGATTAAATGATTTCTAGACGAAAGACTTCAATATTGGTAAAGTTAAGCAATGAAATGAAATCGTTTTGGTGAAGGGAGGGTAATAAAAAGTGAAGAAATATTCTAGACGCAAATTGGCTATTCTGATTGGACAAATTATTGTGCTTTTTATATTTTCGTATGTGGGTGACTTGATTTCTTCATTATTGAAATTACCTATTCCGGGAAGTATTGTCGGGTTACTGTTATTGTTTTTATGTTTGCATACTAAGGTTGTACCAGAAAAATATATTAAAGATGGTGCTGGTTTTATACTTGTTATGTTACCTTTATTCTTTATTCCAGCGACAGTTGGTATTATTCAGTACCCAGATTTTTTATCAGGTAAGGGCGCAATCTTAATAGGCATTGTTATGATTAGCACATTCATGACGATGATTATTTCGGGTTATAGTAGTCAACGAGTTGAAATTAAGATGAAGGAAAGAGAGGCGTCAAGGCTTGAGTAACCTATTGCTTCTACTCATCGTTGTATTCGGAACGGTCATGCTTTATTTAACGATGCGATATACATATGCGCGTTTTCCAATCGCTGTACTGCATCCAGTATTGACGTCGACGACAATCATTATATTACTCCTCCTCGTACTTAACGTTTCCTATGACAGTTATATGGTGGGTGGAGAATGGCTTGAAATGTTTTTGGGACCATCTGTCGTGGCGCTTGCGTATCCGCTCTATAAACAGCGCATAGTCGTGTTGAAATACCGAAATGCGATTTTACTGGGTGTAGCATCAGGATTACTGACCGCTATGGGAAGCATTCTGTTATTTGCTAAACTATTTCGGTTTGAAAACGAAATGATCCATTCAATTATTCCAAAATCAATAACAAGCCCTGTTGCTATTCAAGTAAGTGCCGCGCTTGGGGGCATCCCATCTTTGACTGCAGCATTTGTGATGATTGCGGGTTTTAGCGGTGTCATCTTGGGGCCATTGGTGATGAAATATACGCGCATACAAAGCCCTTTATCAAAAGGATTAGCATTGGGTAGCGCATCCCATGCATTAGGCGTAGCAAAGTCCACGGAGTACGGTGAATTATCACTTTCGATGGCATCAGTCTCGATGACGTTAAGTGCCATTGCCGGTTCTGTCGTCGGGCCATTATTTATATTGTTATTATGAAGCATGTCCTAGGTTCTACTATAATTGAATGACACTTACATTAGACTACCACCACAAAAGGAGAGGTAGTCTTTGTTAATTGATGGGGTGTTTTCAGGTGGAGGTTTGAAGGGATTTGCGCTAGTTGGTGCCTACGAAGTGTTAGAAGAAAAGGGTTATCAATTTAAACGTGTAGCCGGTACAAGTGCCGGAGCCATTTTAGCCAGCTTTATAGCCGCTGGGTATACAGCCAAAGAAATCGAACTTTTATTCGACGAGCTAGATCTAACCTCGCTCTTAGATTCAAGATTAACGATACTTCCTTTTCCGTTTTTAAAATGGCTTCAGATTTATTGGCGATTAGGCCTTTATCAAGGGAAAGCATTAGAAAATTGGTTTTTAGAAAAGTTAGCCGACAAAGGTGTTTATTCATTCGCTGATTTACCAGAAGGGTCATTAAAACTCATTGCATCAGACTTAACGAATGGGAGGATGATTGTTCTGCCAGATGACTTGGAACGCTATGGTATCGCCCAGGAGACCTTTCCAGTGGCACGTGCGGTGCGCATGAGTTGCGGAATACCTTTCTTCTTTGAGCCGGTAAGATTAAAAATTGGTTCGGGCGATACAATTGTTGTTGATGGTGGGGTATTAAGTAATTTTCCCTTGTGGATTTTTGACAATGATGTAGGAAAAAGAGAACGGCCGGTACTCGGCTTGAAATTAAGTCGAAGAAAGGAAGAAATTGAAGGTCGGCAAATTAATAATGCGATAAATCTATTTGAAGCCTTATTTTCAACCATGAAAAATGCCCATGATGAAAAATACATTTCAAGAAAACACGAGAAAAACATTGTTTTTATTCCGGTAGATCACTATAGTGCAACGCAATTTGATATGGATGAAGAGTCAAAAAGACAGCTGTTAGAAATTGGACGTGAGCGAACAACGTTATTTTTAAATTCATGGTGATAGATTTAATTATTGGCCAAGGTAAATAATTTTAACTCACATTGCCGTGGCCACTTTTTTGAATATATTTGAAGCAAACGGGTAAAGACAAAGGAAGTCTACATAAATAGGCTCAAAGGGAGGAAGCGTTGTGTTTAAAAAAAGAATACGGCATACGCGTCGTTTTCAAGAAATCATAAATGCGTTTTTAAAAAATGGATTCAGCCATTTTCTTTTTCGTTTGGGACTTACTGAGCGCGATTTGAAAAAAACAAATGAAAATGAAGACTGGAATATAAAAGGCCAGCATGTTGGGAAAAGATTACGATATACACTGCAAGAATTAGGACCGACATTCGTTAAATTGGGACAAATCGCAAGTTCACGACGGGATTTAGTTCCTGCCGAAATTATCCATGAACTTGAAAAGTTGCAGGAACATGTACACGCTGTTCCGTTCAGTACAATACGGATGATTGTTGAAGCAGAGTTAGGGGGGACGCTTGAAAATCTGTTTGACTCATTTGACGAGGCTCCTTTAGCAGCAGCATCAATCGGACAAGTACATGTTGCACGTTTGCCGACTGGAGAAGAAGTGGCGGTTAAAGTACAACGGCCAAACATAAAGCAGACCATTGAAACAGACTTGGAAATATTATACGAGATTGCGAAGTTTCTAGAAGAGAATTCAGTATGGGCAAAGACTTATCATATCAAGGAAATCATTCAGGAGTTTTCGAAATCATTACGGGATGAATTAGATTATAAAGTAGAAGGCAGAAGTGCTAATCGAATTGCAAAACAGTTTAAAGAGCAACCAAACATTCAAATACCGAATATATATATAGACTTTTCAACAACTAAAATATTGACGATGGAATTGGTACAGGGCATACGTCTCAATGATATTAAACAATTAGATGATGGGGGATATGATCGGAAACTAATTGCTGAACGCGTGGTAGATGCAATGTTTTTTCAAGTCTTGGAGAAAGGTTTTTTCCACGGGGATCCTCATCCCGGGAATATTTACATTCTACCAGATAACCGAATCTGTTTCTTAGATTTCGGCATGATGGGGCGAATCAATGATCAATTGAAATTTCACTTTGCTTCTCTAATCATCAATCTGAAGCAAGGCGATACAAATGGCATGATGAAAGTATTCTCAGACATGGGCTTGCTAAATGAGGACACAAATAAGGCTGATTTTCAACGTGATCTCGATGATTTGATTGAAGTGTATTATGAAGTTTCGTTGGATGAAATAAGTCTTGGTGGAATTATGAGCGAATTGTTTGAAGTTGCATTTCAACACAAAATTCAAATACCAACGGAAATTACAATCCTTGGAAAAGCAATTCTAACATTGGAAAGCACAGTAAGTCTTTTAGATCCGACGTTTAGCGTTATGAAAGCAGTGGAGCCGTTTGGAAGGAAGCTGATGTTGGAGCGTTATCATCCGAAAACCATTCTTCAAAATTCATGGAAAGATCTCGTTGAAAATGCGGAAATTCTTTTGCATTTGCCGAAGGATATTAAAAAGATTACATCTACTGTGGGGAAAGGGAAACTACGGTTAGATATAAATGTGCAACAGATACAAACAATATTAGGCAGATTGGATAGAATCAGTAATCGATTATCATTTAGCATTATCTTGCTGGCCTTTAGCATTTTGATGGTTGGGTTAATTATTGGGTCAGCAATCGCGGGACAGACCAATTTACTTTGGAGTTTCCCGATTATTGAAGCTGGATCAATCATAGCAACGCTTATGTTTGTATTTTTGTTGTTTTCAATCTTTCGATCGGGCCGGATGTAATGCGTTTCTTTCATCTAACGAATAGGTTGCATAGCTTGTCAATAGACTAGTAGTAGCAAACAAATTCGAAAGGATGGGGAATTGAAGCGAACAGTAATTTTTGGAGGTACCATTGTCATTGGCATCATTCTGGGAATATTTGTTACTTATATTATGGAGCTAGTCGGATAGATGCTTTGTAGATTGCATGACCGAGTGCTGACACACTCGGTCTACCTTGTCCGATTTGTCCTTATAGACTTTTTACAATTTCGTTTACAGTCATTTCAACTTCATTACGGTTCATTTTTTCTTTTCCCCCAGTTAATGCATTGAGCGTTCTTTTAGCCAAAGTATGCGGGATTTTACAAAATAGAAGAATGTTTTTAGTCTTAATCGACTCAATATAGCCTTCAGCTTGATGTAAATTCAATTCAGCATACTGAAACATATCTGCACGCGTCCAACCATCGGGAATAAAATGAACGCCGCGATTGGCATCCTCCTCCTGGTTTCGCAACATATTGACGACTTGCAGACCACGTCCATATGCAATCGCTAATTCGCGGTCAGTTTTTGTCCCATCGAATAGCTGCCAAATATCAGATAACATCACACCTACCAAACCAGCAACGTAGTAAGTGTACTCATCCAAATCCTCTTTCGTTTTTACAAGCCAGTCTTTTTCAACCCATTTGGCCATTCCGTCTGCCATGAGGCTTGTCGACTCCTGAACCTTATCAAGAAAAACTGATGGACATATTGAGAGCCAATCGCCAAGTCGCAATGTAACTTCTGGTAATACATTTTCATAAGGTTGTAAAAGTTGCTTGTATGCAACATTGTCAAAATTTGTTTGCAATAATTTGCTCGTAGTTCGCAATAAGTGTTGTTTGGTATCAGAATGCAATTCTTCGTGATCTTCAATTTCATCGATAGCGCGCATACATAAATATGCAGAACCAACAATATTGCGCAAGGTAGGATTTAATAATTTAATTGGAATGTAGAAGGTCCTACTGGTTAACTTTAATACATGCATGGCTTCTTTTAGTAATTTAGCTTCTGGACTCAAATCGATTACCCCTCTCAATTTTGCTGTTCACGATTGCAGTTGAAGTTAGTAGAAATTTTCAATATTACTGTCTATTTACTCATTATATCAGAATGTCTACCCATATTGTTAATATGCTTAACAACATTGTAAAAGTACACTATAATTGAACTAGAGTATATAAAAGTCAGTTATCCCAATACGGGATACTGACTTTTATCGTTTTTAGAAAGTTGGATGCAAATGATACAAGGAATACCCCTACAAACAATGCAGTGCACGCTAGGGATTACAAATAATGCCCGTAACGGAATGATGAAATTTGTTAAAAATGAGCAAAGCTTATTCTCAATGCAGGAAGCTTTTGATATATATATTGAAAAAAGACCGGAAAACAGACACGGCAATATGTCATTTTCCATCTTCTTTGATAATGAAACAAATACTGTGTTAGCGGAAAAAATCGATAATCGAGTAGCGGTTATGGAGTGTATCTATAAGAATGAAGGATTCTTGGCAACTGGTTTTCATGTACGGGGTAGGAGAGAGCCGGTTCGAACAAATCGACGCTTACCCGTACGACTTAAATTTCTAGTAAATCAACGCCATGGTGTTCCAATGCCAATTGAATTGTATACACGCCTCCGCGAGTTACCAATCGCAGAGGAACGTTCAGAATATGTTCGGAAAAGAATTTCCAGCTGGGAAGGCTATTTAGCGATTCAAGAAAGAAATGCTGATATTGCAGATATAACTTCCGTATTTTCTGGCGCTAGCCTTAATGCGGATTTTAATAAGCTTCAAGTCATCTGTACTGGATTGAAAAGTAATGAATGGAAGGCTATCAACAATTTTTCTGTCAGATTGAAAGGAATTCAAAATGAAATTGGCGCAGTAATTAACACGAATCGATCTAAGAAAATCGTTGAAATCGAATTAAACCGAAAGTATCAAGAGCTAGCCAGAAAGAATGAGTGGCAACCTTGGACTTTCAAAGAAGTCATTTTCAGTAATTTTTCCGAACTGAGTCAAGTGAAGAGGCTGCGCAAAGGATTTAAAGATTTACAAGATGGACTAGCCGCTAACGCAAATTTAGAAAAAGTCCTATTTGAAAAACGTCCTGTCGTGAGGATATCAAAACAACAGAAAGACCTCGTTTTTCATAATCGACTCAATGAATTTCAACAAGAAGCAGTTACAGGGGCAATGACATCAAATGATTTATACGTGATTCAAGGTCCTCCTGGTACAGGAAAAACGACGGTAATCTCTGAAATTTGCCATCAAAATGTAAAGGCAGGTCTTCGTACGCTTGTTGCATCCCAAGCAAATCTAGCGGTCGACAATGCACTAGGTCGATTATTATCCCATCAAGATATCCGGATTTTACGTTACGGTAGAACGGAAAGTATTGAAGAAGAAGGTAAAAAGTTCATCGAGGAAAACGTCGCACTTAATTGGAAGCAACAAACTGAAAAGGCTGTTTCTGAGCAACTTAGAATGCGTGCAAAAATTGAAAAAGACCTGGAACAGGAATTGAAACTCGATCATGAAAAAATGTTGGCATATGAACGGGAATTGACTACTTTAGAAGAGCAAATTCGCCTTAGAGAAATAGCCGTAGCCGAGCACGCGGCGCATACCAATGAACTAAAAAAGTTGAATTTGGAAAAAGAAAATTACCTAACCAAGCAACAAGAATTAGAAAAAACGCGTGAATTATTGAATAAGGTGATTGATGAATTAACTGAAAAAAATTCCGGTATCGAAGAAGTTCTTCAGTCATATCATGAATCCAATCTCATTGAACAAATAGCGAATATTAAAAAACAAATTACACTCTATCAGGATTACATTAGCCATCACCATATCCTTCAGAAGATAGATGAATCAAAAATAACACTTACTGGCGTTCATCATGAACAGAAAAAGCAAGAAACTGTATTGACTGATTTGCAGACATTTTTGAAGGATGCCAGTTCCATTACTAAACTAAATGAATTACAAGACAATCTACTAGCGATTGGCTTCGTTCCATCAAATATGTTGCATCAAAAACTCACTGAACTAAATCATCTGATTGAATCGATTAAATCAAGCATGTCCACTGACACTTATCAAGACTGGACCGAGCTGATTACCCGGCTTAATAAAGCAATTGAAACTGTCGTTGAAAAATTATCTGAGAATGGATTTCTGAAACAACCACATAGTTACCAAGGAATGAGCAAGCCTTGTTCAGTAAACGATATACATACTCAGATTGATAAAGTGGGACATTTTTTAATTGATCCATCCGTTAAAAAAGCGTTACAGACAAGGCATTATTCAGCAGAAAGATACGAATATCTAGAAAAGTTGAGCGCTGCTTTAGATGTGCTTTCTAGAAGACGGAATTATGCATATTCTCAAATAAAAAATGTAGAGATGTCAAAAAAGCTATTTGAATCCATCAAAATCGACGTGATTGAGACTGTGAAGCAAACCATTTCAACCAGGATAGATGAGGTTAATGACTTTACGAAAAGAAAACAAGATCTTGAAAACGAGATTACCGACCTCACAGAAAAATGCTCACAATTAAAAAACTGGCAAGGAACAGTCGATGAAACCGTTGAAATCGAAACGATAGAAGAGAAACTGATTGGATTGAAAACGACATACACACGTCTTGAAGAAACACTATTCACCAATCAGCAATATATGCAAGACTTGGAACATAACAAGGTTTCTATGGAGACAGAAGTTCACAATTTGAAGAAAAACGCCAAAGAACTGGAATTAAATATTGAGGTTACAGAAACAATCACAAAAAAATGTTCAGAGATGGAAGAACGAATCCTATCATTGGAAAAAATCGTCGATCAAAATCCGAAAGAACAGTATGATCTAACACTGATTGCGATGGCTGAGTTATCTAAGGCAATTGACAGTAAACAGTTAGAGAAAGAACGTTTGCCGATAACAAATGCCCTTCAAGAAGAATGGTTATCACTCTTAAAGGATGCAAATGAACATGATTTAAATGAAATTCGAAAGCTGTATGTGCAACACGCAAATGTAATAGGAACAACATGCGTTGCATCGGCTAGGCGCGATTTCATGGAAGAGTATCCAGTTTTCGACGTCGTTATCATTGATGAAGTTTCTAAAGCGACACCGCCGGAATTGCTGCTCCCAATGTTGAAGGGGAAGAAAATCATACTTGTGGGTGACCATCATCAGTTACCACCATTGGTAGGACAAGAAACGCTAGAAGAATTTCTAGAAGAAAGTGAAGACCGACAAGAAAAAAACGAACTGAAAAAGTTATTAGAGGAATCGCTTTTTGAACGGTTATTTAGAACGTTGCCCAAACAAAATAAGACCATGCTGGGTATTCAATACCGCATGCATGAATCCATTATGGAAACCATTTCACCATTTTATAAAGACGGCGATTATCGTTTACAGTGCGGGGTAGTAGATTCGGATAATGAGCGCGATCATGGTATTGAATCAAAATATATAAAACGAAGTGACCATCTACTATGGTTCGATATGCCAAATGAACCGAACTACTTCGAAAATAAAGTGGTAGGTGGAACGAGCAGATATAATCAATCCGAGTTAAACAAGGTTAAGAACTTATTGACAGACTTGGATAAGACCATCGAAAAAAACAAGCAGCAAGGTAAAGTTAACCTAGATTTCAAGAAAAGTGTTGGCGTCATTAGTTTCTACGGTGAACAAGTAAAGCGTATTGACCGGTTAATCCAACAGGAATTAATGCTGCAGCATTTACATTGCAGAACCGGATCTGTGGATAAGTTTCAAGGTATGGAAATGGATATCATCATATTGAGCTTTGTTCGAAACCATAATGAAAAGAGCGGGGATATCGGTTTTGCGCGTGATTACAGAAGACTGAACGTGGCATTATCACGAGCCCGGGAATTATTAATCATTGTCGGAAGCGCTGAAATGTTTGCTGTGAGAACAAAAGATGTCAAAGCCAGAAAAATGTATGGCCGATTAGTTGAAGAGATTAAAAAGAAAAATGGATTCAGGAAGCTTGAAGAGGGGGCGGCAGTTTGGAAGACTTAAAAATTCGCTTAACAAGAGAACTGCAACAGGATTTCAACGTAAAAGTTTTGGATTCTGTTTCATGGACACTGCCCGTCCAACTCGTTTCGATTAACTTTGAGAAAGTTTCACGAACGAAAATGGATATTTTGATGAAGATGATGTTACTTACTTTTCAAAAGACAAAGCATGCCACTATAGACGAACTAGGGGATATTCTTCTAGTCGAGCCATTATTCATCCAAGATTTGATTGACAAAATGCTTAGATCGCGTATGATCGAAAAAACTGAGTCGAGTTTCACATTAACCGATATAGGTGTCGGACAACTTGAAACAGGCATTTATGAGCATGAACCCGAAACAGATGCAGTAGAAAGAATTTATAGTCCCTGTCATCAGTCTTTTCTAAAAGGGGAAATTGACAATCGTTTTTCCGGGAAAAGTATGTATCGGTATCAGGATGACTTTCCCGAGTGGGAGGTCGCTTATCTTGAAGAAGTTAAATTGTTTGAGGCGGTCAAAGACGCGGGAATTGAATCGAATAATGAAAATGTACAAACCGTTGTAACAGCTATTGAGTCAACATCGGTTACTAAAAAAATGTCGGCATTTTGCATTGAATTTCGCTTATACAATAAAGTAGAAGATACGATTTATGCACGTGTTTGGAATACGCTATTAGGCCATTGGGATAAAACGATTGAAGCACAATTGAATGAAAAAGAACGAAAACAATGGCGTGCAACTTATATTGTGGATGACCAAATTGAGTCATAGGAGGGTGCAGACTGATGCCAAAGTCAATAAACGCACGAGAAAGGCTACTTGAAGTCATCTCGATCCTTGAAAGAAATACAGATAAGGAAGATATGAAAACATTGCATGAAATACATGCCATGTTACCCGAACACGCCAATGTTGGTGTAGGTACGGTTAGAGAGGATTTGCTAACCCTCGAAGATTCTAATATATATCCAATATTATCCGTGCAAGAAAAAGTTGGTTTACAAAAACATTACCATTACGACGGGCGATTATTTGAAATACATGAGCTTCGGCTGCTGATGGATGCAATTAGCGCAGCTAAGTTTATCCCACAATCAGAAACTAATGGATTATTGATGAAAATTAGGAAATTAACAAGTAAAAGATTGGCAAAACAATTAAACAATGAACTTTATGTCGTGAACGACGCTAAATATGATTTAGGGGAAGTTACAAAAGTTGTGGAACAATTACACACTGGAATTCAAGATCAGAAATTGATTGCTTTCAAATATGGTCGTTATGGTATCGATTTAAAATTCCATCTTAGTAATAATGAGGATAATTATTGGGTCAAACCGCATGGACTTGTGTGGAATAGCGATCGTTATTATTTGGTAGGAGAATATATTGCTGAAGGTGATATTCGGCAATATCGCGTTGATCGAATGCGTTCAGTCCAAGTGACGGATGAAAGCTTCGTGCCGGATCCAGACTTTAATCTAAAGGATCACGTATCGAAAATGTTTCATATGTACGGCGGTGAACCACTAACTTTGGAAGCAGTATTTTCGAATAAGCTGATCAATGTAGTCATTGATCGATTCGGAACCGATGCAAATATTCAAGCGCATGGTCCAGATACTTTTGTTTTGAAAACACGAGCGATAATGAGTGATGGGCTCGTACAATGGCTGATGCGATTTGGGCACCGTGTAAAAGTGGTTCATCCCGAAACATTAGTGAATCAAATGAAAGAAGAGGCGATAAAGTTTTATGAAAATTATAAGGAGTGATAATAGGGTTTGATCAACTCAACCGTTGAAAAAGTAATCCTTAAAAAGTTATTGGAAAAATAATGTACAGACATATGACATCCAATAGAATGTAAATTAACCTCCCCAAATTATTTACAGTAGGAGAGGCTAATCACTTACCTAGAAACTAAATTCCAAGTAACCTGTTAAACTTTAAAACTTGTTAAAAAGCTTAGACAGCCCTTTTAATATTATTGCTGCGGCAAAAATCAGCACAACAATAACAACTAGGACAATCCCGATGAACAGTAATGTTGGAGCACCAGTGAGAAGGCCCGGTACAAAAACAATCAGGCCCAAAATAGCATATGCTGCCAGGATGCCAAAAAAGTAGAGAGACGCATACCCTTTATCATAGTTATTGGACAATTTAAACACCTCCTTATATCCAATATATGTACAAGCTTTATATGAGTGTTAGGACATTGTGGCAAAAGGGGTTACAAAAAATATTTAATGATTTCTTATAGTAGACAAAAAGCCAGCTTGACGCTCTTAAAAAGAGCATCAAGCTGGCTTTAGTTGTTTATAAATCTTGGGAAATTATCACTTGATCCATTCAGCAATCGGTTGTCCTACCTTTACTTCGCTATTCATTGGAACCGTAGGCGTAAAAGTATAATGATCTTCTATAAAAAGAATAACGGTAGATCCGAATGAGAAATGACCGAACTCCGCACCCTTTATACATTCTTTGGAAGAACTGTTCAAATGAATACTATTGACATTAAGTGCGCCCACTTTAACGATGGCGACTTTCCCAAATTCAGTTTGTATTTCTGAAATTAAACGGTGATTTGTCGAAAAAGGGCGATTACCTAAACGCAAACCTAAATTATTGACTGGATATGAAATTGAACCTAATGCATAACGTGAAAAAATTGTGCCCGATATAGGATAATGAAAATGGTGATAATGACTTGGGGAGAGGTACAAGATGAAAAAGCTTCCATTTTTATAAGTCGATGCTTTTTTATCGTCTCCAAAAATTTTAGCTAAACTGTAGGATTGGTTTTTTATAATAAATGTATCCTGTTCATCTACCTTTCCAACAGCACTTAAACAACCGTCGACAGGAGAAATTAGACTGTTTGAAGATGTATCAATGGATCTTGCGCCGACTTTTAAATTACGTGTAAATAAATCCTGCAAACTTTTATAATGCGCAAGTGGGTATTCCATCTCATCTTGGTTAATTTGATATGTATTGGCGAATGGTCGAATTAGCAGTCGACTCATCCTAGATTGTGTAATGAATTTTAATATCTTTGATGATGTTGGATTACCAGTTAGTTCGACAAAAAGGCGAAATATTTTTTTCTTCATGACATTTCCTCATTTTCCCTATATAATTTAAAATAATAATATGAGTAGGACGGTGATGCTATGTTTTTAGCAAAAAATTTTTATGCTACTAGAATAAAAGCACAATTGGCAAATATGATCACATTAATGAATCTAAGTTTTGGCATACTATCTATTATACTTATTTTTAACGGTCATGGTAATTTAAGTGCAACATTTATTTTCTTGGCAGCAATCTTCGACCGATTTGACGGCATGTGCGCCCGTTATTTCAATTCTGAATCCGACTTTGGAAAAGAACTGGATTCTTTATGCGATCTTGTCTCATTTGGCATTGCGCCTGCGTTATTAATATACGGTACTGCTTTGAATGAAACGCTATGGGTCGGTATTTTAGTCACCATTACGTATGTATTAGCTGGAGCAGTGAGATTGGCAAGGTTTAATGTTAGGGAGTTTGACGGCAATTTTTATGGTGTACCTATAACGGCTGCCGGCGTCCTTGCGGCACTCAGTTATTTCTTATACCCGTATGTATCGGCGAATACTTTTATTTTCATCTTATCTATTCTAGCTTATTTGATGGTTAGTAATATACGGATTGCAAAAGTATAAAATAGAAGTAGGGAACACATCTAAAAAATCGCCAAGCAACTTTTTCTCACATCAAAGTGAAGTTGCTTGGTGATTTTTTATTACACCATTTTCAAGAGTGCTTCTCTGCCAATCATCCCTTTGCTAATTCCCAAATTTTCAGCTTCATAGGTGACCGATTCGAGTGGTGCATCAAGAAGTTGATCGATTGTTTTGACTCCGACAGCTCGCCCCGCAATGACTTTCCGATCAGCCAGTTTTTCGTTTAGTAGCGCAACATCTAGAGCCCCGCACATAATGTATCCATTGTCATTCGTTACAACAAGTAAATTCGTTTTCGGCAATATAACTGAAATGGCCAGAAATACTTGGTCTTCAATGGTTACGGGATATAAACTCATCAAATTTCATCACTCCTTTTCCATTCACGATATGTGATGGAAAGGGAAATCGTGATAAAAAGCTGCGTAGATGAATATTTCCTGCGGGGCCGGTGAGTCTCCATCCTCCACTCTGATTAACTACATCCATTAAATAAGGAAAAAGTAGTGTCGTTTTATTAAAATTATTAATAAAAAAAGTACAGCAGGTTTTTTAAAATTCCTGCTGTACTGATTTAGTTAAATAATAATTATTTAAATGCCGGGAATGCGATGTCAGAGAAGTTTTCTTCTAAGAATGCACGCACTTCTGGTCCAGATAAGTGTTCGGCTAATTTTTTGATTGCTTCGGAATCTTTGTTGTCTTCACGCGCAATAAGTGAGATAGGGAATGCTGATTCGCCTTCGTCAATTAGTGAATCATTTACTGGCGTCAAACCAAGTTCTTTTGCATAGGCAGGAAGCATCGTTACTAAATCGACATCATCCATTGATCTTGCTAGCATTAACAAGTCAACATCAACGAATTTAAGGTTTTTAGGATTTTCCGTGATATCTTTTACGCTTGCATCAAGCCCGACACCGTCTTTCAATTTGATTAATCCGCCTTTTTCGATCAACTGTAAAGAACGAGCCATATTCGAGGAATCATTCGGAATAGCTACTTTTGCACCGTCTGGTAACTCGTCTATACTGTCGAATTTATTTGAATAGGCACCCAAAATTGCATGATAAACGTGTTGGATAACGACTAAATTAGCATCATTCGCCTCATTAAATTGTTCCATATAAGGAGGGTGTTGAAAAAAGTTTGCATCTACTTCTTTATTTGCCAAAGCGCTATTAGGCTGTACGTTATCGGATAAAACAACAATTTCCATCTCAATGCCGTCTTCTTTAAGTAATGGTTTGGCAATTTCCAACATATCCGTCATCGGCGGAATAAGGGATGCAACACGAATTTTTGTTTCTTTTTCAGTTTGCTCTGTTGAATTTCCTATGGTTTCTTTACCCGTTCCGCATGCAGCAAGTACGAGAACGGTAGCAAATAAAAGCGCTATTAATTTTTTCATGAATAAAAATCTCCTTTTTACGATCTTTTATCTAGTTTTTTTGAAGTTTTAGTACCGATAATTTGAATAGCTTGAACGAGAATTATCATGATTACGATGGTAAAAGTCATGAGTTCGGTTTCAAAACGTTGATAACCGTATTTGATAGCAAAATCGCCGACGCCGCCACCGCCGACAATTCCCATGACGGTGGAATAGGAAATAAAACTAATCGTTGCTGTCGTTAAACCGAAAATGAGACCAGATCTTGCCTCTCGATAAAGGAATTTAAATATCACTTGCACTTTAGAAGCACCCATAGAAATCGCTGCTTCGATAATCCCTTTCGGTACATCCAACAACGATTGTTCGACCAGTCGCGCATAGTAAGCGATGGAAATGATGGACAAAGGTACAGTAGCCGCCATGGTTCCTAATGCCGTCCCAATCACAAAACGAGTGAACGGAATTAAAAATACGACGAGAAGCAGAAATGGAAATGAACGAACAATGTTTACGAACGTATCCAAGATGGTAAATAATAGTTTATTTTCATACAAATTACCTTGTCTGCTTAAATATAGATAGGTACCTAAAGGTAAACCTACCAGAATGGCCGCAAGAATCGAAATCCCGACCATAACAAAAGTTTGTCCGATAGATAGCCAAATCTCTGCTTGATACTCGATGATTTTATCCATTAAGGTTTAACCACCGCGATTCTTCTTAAGTCTTCTATGTAATGATCTTCATCATCATGTAGGCCTTGTGGTTCGATTGCGAAACTGTCAACAATTCGTCCATCTTTCATGATGGAAACATGTTCACAAATACTTTTAACGACATCCATCTCATGTGTGACAATCACAATTGTGACACCCAATGTTTCTTTAATGTGACGTAAAACTTGCAAGACTTCGGTTGTTGTTTTGGGATCCAGCGAAGAAGTTGGTTCATCACATAATAGAACGTCCGGGTTGTTGGCTAACGATCTTGCAATTGCAACGCGTTGTTTTTGTCCACCGCTTAGTTGGGCTGGATATGCATCTTTCTTGTCTAAAATGCCAACAAAATGAAGACATTCCTCAATACGTTTTAATCGTTTCTGCTTTGGCATTCCCACCAATTCGAGCGGCATTTCGACATTTTCAGCGACAGTTCGATTAAGAACCAATTGAAATTGTTGAAAAATCATTCCAATGTTTTGCCTAGCTTTTCTTAACTCTTTGTCGGAAAGACTTGTCAGTAATTGATCTCCCACTCGCACTGTTCCATTATCTGGTCTTTCCAATAAATTCATCATCCTAACTAAAGTTGATTTTCCGGCACCGCTCGTTCCAACAATGCCATGAATTTCACCTTTTTTAATTGTTAAGGATAAGGGGAGTACAGCTTTCACATTTCCAAAAGCTTTCTCAACATTATTGAGTTCAATCATGTAGGGGACCTCCATTTCTCCACAGATTACTATATCATGAAAAGCAATCAGGTGAAATAAATTACTTCAACTTTGATGCCTATTTAGTACTAGTGATAATTCAGAACCTTTCGCCTATCTTAAAATGTGTCATATTCATTGTTTTACTACGAAAGGGGTAGTAAAATTAATTACTATATGAAGTTACATAGGTTTTTTTGATCAATGGTTGATTTAAGGGGAGACGCTGATGGACAAAGTTGAATTCACGACAATGCAAAACTTTAAAACTAAAGATCTAGAGAAAGAAAATAAAGTCTCTACGATTATTCTGGATTTAATCTCTTTGTTTAAAGGTCTTGTATTATTAACGAATATACTTCCTGTATTAACAGGCTTTTGTTTGGCATTGTATTTTACCAATGCATCTTTTGGGGAACACTGGAAGTTGTTTTTAATTACAATCATTGGCAGTACATTAGTAGTTGCTGGTGCGCTGACACTTAATAATTGGTATGAAGTCGATCTTGATCGAGAAATGGCCAGAACTCAAAAGCGGCCGACCGTTACTGGAAACTTTTCTATGAAGACAGTTCTATTAATTGGTATTATATTATCGGTAGTTGGTTTGTTCGTTTTGTTTTTCACAACGATAGAAACGTTAATTTATGCATTTTTAGGCTGGATCACATATGTTGTTTTTTATACTTTTTGGTCGAAGCGTAAATATACACTAAATACAGCAATAGGCAGTATTTCAGGAGCGGTGACGCCATTAATTGGTTGGGCTGCAATTGCACCTAGTTATCATATTGTTCCAATCGTTTTAGCCCTTCTTTTGTTTATTTGGCAGATTCCGCATACATTTGCGATTGGAATTAGAAGATGCGAAGAATATAGGGCTGCAGGTGTTGCGATGTTGCCAGTAGTGCGTGGATTTGGCATTACGAAAAGACAAATCGCAGTTTACGTTGCTTGCTTACTTCCGCTACCTTTCTTATTACCGGCATTAGGACTTACTTTTATTATTATCGCAACGGTTTTGAACATCGTTTTTTTAGGATTAAGCATTGCTGGATTTTATATAAAAAACGATGTGAAATGGGCGCGTGTTATTTTCCTTTACTCCGTAAATTATTTAACAATCATTTTCTTTATGATGATATTTATTGCACTGCCGGTTTTTAGTAGATAGGTTACATTTTGAGTACCTGGAAAAAACCTTTCCCGCATTTACAGTTCTAATTGTAAATGCGGGATTTTTTATTGAAATGCCTATTTTGTGACTTGAATCACAGCGCTAATTATCATACAAGCTTATACTTTAATTAAGGTGAAAATATAAAGGAGGAAACACCAATGACAAACTACACTTCAGTAATAAAGGTGACAGAGTATCCGCCGCATCTAAAACACAAAACAATTTACGAAACATACGAGAGTTTACAACCTTCCGAGTCGATGTTAATCGTCAATGATCATGATCCTATTCCACTGCGTTTCCAATTAGAATCAACACATGAAGGGAAATTCGATTGGGAATATATTGAACGAGGTCCGACCACATTTCAAGTGAAAATTACAAAGCTGAAATAAAAGGGGGTTTTTGCAATGGTAAAAGTCAACATAATTAACGATAATACCGTGAATATCGAGTTGACTTTAGAGGACGCGGTTTCAATGGTCCAAAAAGCGTCGAATAATATTGATAAATATGCAAATGAAATCGTTACGACTTTTGAACAAATGCCCAAATTCAACTATACCTATTATTGTTTCTATGCTTTTGACAACAGTGCCAACTTATTTGAAACGATGTTGGACATTAATCCAAAGAATTATAATTCATTTTCATTAAATGCTCCTGATGCTTTTTTTCATTGTTTATATGGTGGAATGGCAAGTCTATATATAGACGCTCAAAAGTATGTTTCAAAGACCAATTGATCAATTTACGCATAAACTACACTTCTCTTATTAGCGAACTTTTTTACCCATGGACGAATAACATAGCTATGGGTAGAATACTGTCCTTAATATAGAAGGGAAGTGTTTTTTTGCAGTATTTTTATACCGTGCGCCACAATGAGACATTGAAAAACATTGCTACACGATGGCAGCTACCCCTGGCTGCTATTGTCGCTTCAAATAATTTACAACCCCCCTATACAATTTCAGTTGGTGAGCAATTATCCATCCCTTCCGGTGTTATTGAATACCACGTACAATCCGGTGATTCTGTCTATCGGATTGCACAATTATTTGGGCTTCCGATATCTGTTATTGTTGAGGCCAACAAATTAACATCACCTTATCTTTTACGTGTAAACCAAGTATTAAAGATTCCCCCTGGTGTTTTATATTATGTTGTTCAACCAGGAGATTCATTATATAAAATTGCGCAGCGTTACAATGTCGTAACGGAATACGGAATTGATACAGATGCTATTCAAAAACAAAATAAGTTGCCGAACGAAACAATAAGTCCTGGCATGAGGCTGGAAATTCCGTATGGCTCGCCAGGAGGTTCTGGCTTTATTGCTTATACTTCCAATCAAGGTGGACAATTTGATATTTGGACATATAACTTTCGGAACGGAGAAACTATACAATTAACGAATGGGTTGGGTGACACTTTTACGATTCCGATGTGGTCGCCTGACAGCAGCAGAATCGCATTTGTAGGAAAAAATCGAGTGGTTTATGTTATTTATGTTGCTTCTGGTTCAATTGGGGCAATTGATCAATTAACTGAAGGGGGTGATTTCGGATTAGATTGGTCACCAGATAGCGTCCATTTGGCTTATGCAGCCCGCGGCATCATTCAAGTATATAATACGACATTACATGTTGGGACAGTAGTGGAACAACTAGGTGCATCCGAGATTAACTGGTTTCCAGATGGAGAGGAATTATTGTTTCAAGCCTTAGATGATTCCGGAGTCAGTCAACTGTATCGAAGCCGAATTTTTGGAACCGAAAAGGAACAAATTACACATAATGAAAATGGGTTATTACAAAACGTTCGATTATCACCCGATGGAAGTTTTGTATTATATACAACCCCAGGTGCAAGTATTTCAATCATCAATACGCTAGAACTAGAAACTGAGAAAGTATATGAAATAAAAGGGGGACCTGAGGCAAAAAACTATTATCCTGACTGGTCACCAGATTCACTAAAGATTGCTTATAGCGCAACTAACTTTGCGAACAATTCATATTTCTCGCAAATTAGATCTGTAGACCGAAAAGGTGGCGATGATCATATCTGGGGCGTTTCAAATTGCTACTCCACTCCAGTAACATGGTCACCTGACGGATTAAAAATAGCTTATTTATCGGGATGTACTGAAAATGAATTTGCAAAAGAGATGTGGCTGATTGAACTTGCTCACCCAGCGCCTACCCGACTTCTTGAAGGGTTCACAATCATGTCATTGAATTGGTCGCCTGAACCACTTTTAGATTTAGCTGAACAGGATTATACAAATGAGGCTTTTGATGTTAATTTCCAATATCCTGCAAGTTGGATGAAAATTAATGATGAAAATTATATCGGTACCGACGGTTTTTTTCAAATATCGGCGATTTTTGGTTCCGATAATATTGAGGACATCTGTCACGATGAAGCTTTTCAAAAGTTGAAGCCCTATGGCTCAACGCCAATAATTATACCTTCCGAAAATCAAACAATAGAAGCATGCACGATTTTACCTTCGGCCGATCAACCTGCAGACATGAATGGGCAGGCGGCTTATATTGTAAAGTATCCTGACCCAATCCAACTTAATGGAAACGCGTATAATTATTTTATCTTATGGGCAGACAAAGACCATATTGATAGGATTTCCTCGACGCTATTATTTTTACCTTGAGCTTTTCTATAATGGAAAACTGATAAGCAATGCAGAATTGCTTAAACTGTTTTCCATTTAAATTTTTGGGGAATTAGTTTCCTGGTATGGTAAGATTTAGATGAATGTAAAATTGAAGGTAAAAGGGAAGTGTGTCTATGATTCATTATCCAAGTCCTTTGAAGAAAGGACAGACAATAGGCGTTTGCGCTATGTCAGCTGGGGTTGATAGTGAACTTCATCATATTCTAAGGAAAGCGGCTCATCAATTTGAACAGCGTGGATATGCTGTTGAACTCGGGGACACCGCATGGTCGAATGAAAAACTTACATCCGCTTCACCAGCAATTCGAGTGTTAGAATTTAGGGAAATGATGATGAAAGATGAAGTAGGTGCAATAATTCCACCATGGGGTGGTGAATTTCTATCTGAAACGCTTCCGCTTATCGATTTTCAAAAACTACAACCAAAGTGGCTCATGGGTTACTCAGATACTAGTACGCTGCTTTTGCCAATCACATTATTAACAGGGATTGCTACGGTTCACGGGACAAACTTCGTCGATTTGAGAAGTGATGAGTGGGATCCCGTCACTGCCAAATTCATGGAAGTCTTATCTGCAGCGAAAGGGGATATAATTACTCAATATTCATCCGAAATGTATCAAACAGAGTGGCAACATTTTGCGCCTCCTGAACCATATGTATTTAAATTAGATGCGCAAACTGAATGGAAGACAATCGGGAATACTCCCGTGCAAGTAGAGGGTAGAATTTTGTCCGGTTGTATCGATACGATTCGACACCTTATCGGAACGCCTTTCGGGGATATTAAATCGTTTCGCGAGAAATTTATACCGAATGAGAAAATCATATGGGTACTGGAGAATTGCGATATGGATGCGCCCGATTTTTACCGTTCGCTCTTACAGTTTTACTATGCCGGATGGTTTGATGACGCTTCAGGAATAGTATTTGGTCGAACCGATGCAGGCGCAGCAGAAGAGGACTTTACTTATATCGAAGCTTTAGAAAGAATTGCCGAGTTAGCGGACGTCCCTGTTGTTTATGATGCAGATATTGGACATGTTCCACCGCAAATGACTTTTGTGAACGGCGCTTTTGGGGAGCTAAGCGTGGCAGATGGTAAGGGAATTATGACTACTAAATTAGTTTGATATAAAAACAGAGTAGCGAATCGCTACTCTGTTTTTACTTGTTATTTTGGTTCGAATGATGCGGCTGCAGCAGCTTCGATTTCATTCAACGGAATGCCAAGTGCTTCTGCTACACCTTCACCATATGCAGGATCCGCTTTATAGCAATGTGTAATATGACGAAGTTTAATATGTTTATCGACACCGCTCATATTAGCAGCTGTATTTAAGAATAGCGCTTGTTTCTGCTCATCGTTCATTAAGTTAAACAGTTTTCCTGGTTGTTCAAAGTAGTTATCATCATCTTCTCTGAAATCCCAACGGTCCGCGGCACCATGAATATCAAGGGCAGGTTCTTTATACTGTGGTTGCTCTTGCCATTCGCCGTAGCTGTTTGGTTCATAATGAAGCGTACTTCCTAAGTTTCCGTCAACGCGCATGGCGCCATCGCGGTGGAAGCTATGAACCGGGCATTTAGGTTGGTTAATCGGAATTTGATGGTGATTAACGCCTAAACGATAACGCTGTGCATCGCCGTATGAGAACAGGCGACCTTGCAACATTTTGTCAGGTGAGAAGCTGATGCCTGGTACGACGTTGGCTGGTGTAACTGCCAGTTGTTCTACTTCCGCAAAATAGTTGTCCGGGTTTCGATTTAGTTCGAATTCTCCTACTTCAATAAGTGGAAAATCTTTCTTATACCATACTTTTGTTAAATCAAATGGGTTGTACGGCATGTTAGCTGCTTCTTCTTCTGTCATCACTTGGATGTACATTTTCCATTTCGGGAAATCGCCGTTTTCGATAGATTCATATAAATCACGTTGATGACTTTCACGGTCGACACCGACAAGTTCAGCAGCATCTTTATCCGTTAAATTTTCAATACCTTGTTGTGTACGGAAATGGAATTTAACCCAAACTCGTTCGTTTTCAGCGTTAATCATACTAAATGTATGACTTCCGAAACCGTGCATATTTTGATACGTTTTTGGAATACCGCGATCACTCATCAAAATTGTTACTTGGTGAAGTGCTTCAGGTAATGATGTCCAGAAATCCCAGTTATTATTTGCACTTCGCATGTTTGTCCGCGGATCACGTTTAACAGCATGGTTCAAGTCAGGGAATTGTAATGGATCTCGGAAAAAGAATACAGGTGTATTATTTCCAACAACGTCCCAGTTTCCTTGTTCCGTATAAAATCTAAGTGAAAACCCGCGAATATCACGTTCAGCGTCTGCAGCACCGCGTTCACCAGCAACTGTGGAGAAACGAGCGAAGACATCTGTTTTCTTACCAACTTCGGAGAAAACCTTTGCGCTTGTGTACTTTGTGATATCATGCGTAACCGTAAATGTACCATGCGCGCCGGAACCTTTGGCGTGCATGCGTCGCTCAGGAATAACCTCGCGATCGAAATGAGCCATCTTTTCTAAGAACCATACATCTTGGAGTAGCATAGGACCTCTTGGGCCCGCTGTCATTGAGTTTTGATTGTCAACAACCGGAGCACCGGCAGCTGTAGTGAATTTTTTTTGATTTTCATTATTACTCATTCATTCTCACTCCCCAGATTATAATGTTGCTTACATAGTAACCATAACAAATAAAAGAATTCTGTACCAATAAATAGATTGGAAATGTCAATATTATTAGTTTACTTACATGAATACTAATAAGAGATTTGAAAAGAATAGTTGTTTTCAAGTTTTAATTGCCCGTTTTCATATGTTCGTTCAATGAATGTCACATTATTATCGTGATCAACGAATAATACAGTAGAACACCGAGTACCATAATCGGGCGTTTGAATGAATAGGGGGGATAATTGCCGTTCAAGTTCTAGTCCGACACCCGTATTCGGTAAATTTTCATCTTCAGCTAGTTCCGCATTCAGTAAAATAGTGAAGAGTTCATCGGCATCGACTATTTCATTCTTTGTTACATAATCTTTCAACATTATTTTTCCTTTTGTTACTTTCGGCCAAGGCGTATTGAGAAAGTGGTTACTTAGACCATGTGTACCTTTTGGAATGTCCATTACTTGATGGTTAATATTATTATAATAATGTAGTCTATCTGTGTTCCCGATAACAATATTAAATCCATTATATAGATCCTTATTTTCGCTTAGCTGTTGTATATAGTCTAACGGGGAAGTATCTTCAACTAAAAAGTTCTGGACAATCTCGCCGCGTGACCGTTTAACTACACCAAATTGAGCTGGGTCGCGGTAATTTGTTAAAGCCGCAAATCGCCCGCTTTTTGTAATGCCCAACCATGTGCCCATTTGCACTAAATCGCGCCCAGCTAAGAGATTGGGCTCGTCTTCCCAGAATTGTGCAGGTCGGGTAGGGCGCGCATAAAATTCATCGCGATTTGCCGCAACAATCAATTTGTAGTTTGGATGATTTTGTAGATGGAAGTTTATTAAACACATTATCATTATTCTCCTAGTTATTATTTCTGTCCCTTTTTGAAAACAGCAGAGATTCGACTTTCTTCGCCACGCTTCATCCGTTGTATATTCTCTACATGTTTAAGAACGGCAACGGCGAATAAAGCAAATGCGATAATTGCGGGCCAGACTCCGGATGGAAACCAAATCGCGAAAATAAATAATGAAACATAAAGCATCAAAACACCGTATACGAGATAGTCTGTTACTAGTGCGACAGCAACAAAGATAACAAAAGCGATTAAACCGAAACGCCAATCAATCCCGAATAAGATGCCAATGACCGTTGCAGTTCCTTTGCCTCCATTAAAATTCATATAAAACGGAAAAGTATGACCTAGAACGACCGTGGCCCCTGCGGCAAAAACTATGACAAAGCTATTTTCATCAGATAAATTAGTATGAAATGCAATCGTACCAGCGAAAACTACTGCAAGTACGCCTTTTCCAATATCAACTGCCGCAACAAGGGCGCCGTACTTCTTTCCAAGTACAATTGTTGCATTTGATGCACCAAAGTTTTTAACGCCTTCAGTTTTCAGATTAACGCCAGAAATAAGCTGGGCAATGCGAGCTCCATGCAGACATCCTAGTAAATAACCCCCACTTAAAATAATAGTGAGCCAAACCCACATTGTTTTTCCCCCTAAATAAACAAATCATAATTGTATATTAAATAAATCCTTTAAAGCTTGCAGTTTTTCAGATTCAGACAGATTAACTTTTTCCCGCTGATCATTTTCAATAATCGTTACTGTGTGATTTGTTAGCGTAACCCTACCAGTTGGTGTCGCTTTTGTAACAATATCCTGGTGCGTAAATGTAGAGTCTTTTGAAACTTGGTTAAATATGCATCCCTCATGAAAGTCCAGTAGATTTTTAGGCTCATTATTAAATCGATACAATATCCTTTTCTCGTTATCGACTTCATAGACCAAATCAAATAACCCATCGTCAAATTTTGAAATTGAATACGTAGCAGTTACATCCGTTTTTTTATCACCGTTCAGCGGTATCGGTAGGCGAGGCGTGGCTGCGCCAAATCCAACATCAACTAAGTAAGGTTCATCTTCCAGATTAACGAGAATGGCTACATGGGTATCCGCTTTGGCCCATTTACCTGTTTGTCTTAATACAGTCGCGGAAACGAGGTGCGCATCATAGCCCAAATCACATAATAATGCATGAAATAAACCATTCACTTCATAACAATATCCGCCGCGATGTTGGTACACAATTTTTTCGTAAATTGTTTTCAGATTTAAATAGATGGGTCTATTCCGAATCACATCTAAGTTTTCGAAAGGTATATGCTGTAAATGGGAATTTTGGAGTTCACTTAAATTTTGAAGTGAAACTTCTGTAAAAGAACCTGCATGAAACCTTTTTAAGTAAAGTTTAATATCCATTTTTATCACCCCTATTAATTATATCGTAAATGGATAGGAGATGAAAACTTAGCCATTGTTACCAAACACCTTTCAGTACGTTTCATTTTTGTATAATTAGGCAATTGTAAGAATGACAATGAAATAAGCAACCATTGTTAGTAAACCAATTGGAACGGCGAAACGCGCCCATTCAATACTTGTAATCGATAGCTTCCCAGCAGCAATAATGTTTGGAATGTTCCCAGGTATTAACATCCCACCGCTTACTAGCAGTCCTAATAGAATTGCTTGTATAGTTGGAACTTCCATAGCGGGACTAATCTCAGCAGCTGCCAAAGTCGCATTATCCAAAACAGCTGAGATCATATTAATCCAATAAAGAACAAGCGGGTTTAAGTTCAGTAAGTATTTTTCGATAAATGGCTCGAAACCAGCTCCGAGCAGTGTTAAAGCCATCACAAATAAATACACTTTAAAACCGCGAATGATTATATCCGAGTAGGATTCAGTTTTATGTTTTATGAAGGATTTGTTGAATTTTTTACTTGGTTTAATGAGGACCGCGGCAAGCACTCCGAATACAATAACGCCTGGAACAACTTCAGGACCAATCAATTGCAGTAAATAGAAAAAGTCTTCTTCTAACTTACTCGTTGCAATTGTCGATAAAGGTTCTCCGATGGGTGTTAACACCGCGCCAAGACCGATAGAATAACAAGCTAATACGACAAAGCGTACTTCAGATTTTCGATCGAGACGTAGAACGCTAACAATCGTTACGAGTACAATCGCGGCAATGATTGCGGTAATTACACTCGAAACAAGTCCGAGCGTGATTACTGTTAATAGGAGGAACAACCTTAACGGCATTGCTTTACTTAAACCTAGAATAACTTTTTCAATAGGTGCCTGAAACCACTTAAATAAAAAACCGGCAATTAGAACTGCAAACGATATCTTTAATGGATCGTTGAAAACTTTAATAAGCAAAGTTGAGTCCAGGACATGACTGACAAGTACTGCGGCTACGCCCATAAGAAACAAAAAAACTTCCAAGTTGCGCTCAACAGTTTTCGATAAAAACGGAACAAATAACACAAGGATCAAAACGATAATTAAACTAACCATTATTTACACAACCTTTACAGTTTATTAATAAATAATGGGCGCGTATATGTTTGCCCATTTCCAAAGAAAACTTTACAATGAAGCTATTGGTTGGGTTATATACTCGGAAACGAAAGGATGTTGTTTTATTATGCTCGTTAATATTGGCGTATTTCTGATTGCAATTTCGTTTCTACTCGTTGCAATTTATGTCGCAAAGCTTCTCTTAAGAACATCTACAGTTATTTCTACGCTTGGATCAACAACCGCTGAAGTTGAAACAAAGTTGGATAAAATGATTACTGAGATGGAAGCGACAATTGTAGAGATGAATGTGACGGCAATTGATATTGATCAAAAACTTGCCTCTACGAATGAATTATTTCTGGCGATTCAAGATGTAGGGGATACTACTGCAACTATAACCGGGGCGTTGGAATCTAGAACCGATAAATATGCAACTGATAAATCTTTACGCGGAACAAAGCCGTTCGTACGCGCAATACAATATGGAGAATTTAGTTTTGGTCTTATTCGCTCTTGGAGAAAAGGCAAGGAAGCATCATTATGATGACAATATTGAAATGAGGGACCTAATATGGAAATGGATTTAGTTGGAATCGGCGTATTACTTATAGGAATTGCTTTTTTAGTATTAGCCATTTACTTTTCGCGCGTATTAAATAATTTAGCTGGCGTGATTCGCGGTGTAGATAAGACAGTTGATCAACTTCCAAATCAACTTGATAAAATACTCCATGAAAGTGGGAATTTACTTCACAATAGCAACGATACATTAGCTGATGTTAATGAAAAGCTGGAAACTTTAACACCCTATTTCAAGATAGTAGGAGATGTAGGTGAATCAACACGTACATTATCATCGTCTCTTGTAGATGCTACTAAATCAGCAAAAAAGAAGTTGGAGAACGTGGACCCAGAGATTCAAAATAAACGATTAGGCGGAGTATACGGTACCGTTGCGCTTGGTTATTATTTGTTTCAAAGACGCAATGATATAAAACGTGAAATACCTAAAAAGTCCACACGAAAACTATATGATGTAGGCGAGAAAAAGGCAATGGAAATCGAACAAATGAAAGTACAATCCAGATTGGAGAACACAAAAAATAACGTGTAGTCGGATTATCATCCACTACACGTTATTTTATTTTGTTTTTGAAATTTTTTCTTTCAGGATATTCTTATTCTGGTTCAAATAATAAATCATAGATAATAATCCAAATAACCCTTCATATTTTTTTCGATTTGCAAATTCAACGGCATTGGACGTTTTTTGTTTTAATGCAATTGTTTTTTGTAGGGTGCTATGCGATAACTCTTGTGATGCTTCACCGACATCTCCTACAATTTCAAAAATCGGTCTTAATTCTTTTACTTGATCATTCACATTTTCAATTGTTTTGTTCCCTTCTTGCAAAACTGAAGTCGTTTGATCGGTAATCGTAACAAAAGACTCTGGTAATTTTTCTGTAGTCTTTTTCAAATTATCCAGTACATCGGTCAGTTTTTTTATCGGTTTTATTAGAAATAGCACAAGAACCGCAAATGCTATACCGATAATAAGTACGCCAATTTCCAACAAGCCCATATTTATCGCCTCTTTTCTTTTTCGCGTTTAAATCCATAATACAGACGCGCTGCTACTTCGGTAATCGCATTCGTTTGTTGCATGAGCTCTGAATACTTTTTCGGTGGGGTTGCAACCTGATCCGAAATCTGTCTAAATGATTGGTTCATATGATTTGTTGTTTTGCTTAAATCTTTTGCCGTAGTCGATAGTGTTTCAAAGTTTGCCATTTTGACTTCTGCATCATTAGCAATTTTGTTGGTTTTTTCAAGTAGTTGTTCTGACTGTTTGGTAATCCCGCCAATTTTATTTTCTACTCGCTTTAATGTTTCAGATACTTCGCCCATCGTTTGCTTAGCGCTTTTTAAAGTAATCACGACAAAAATTGCGATTAATAATAAAGAGAGAGCGGCGATGAGCGCGCTTGCGTACAATAATAAATCCATTAAGCACACCTCCATAATAATTCTAGTATACACATTTTCAGTATACCTATAAAGTTCCACTTAAAGTTGTTTATTAAACATGAAGTAACTTTTAAGAAAACGGGCGAAACCAGACGAGATGAATATAATAATACAAAGGAAAGGATATATCTCCTGACACTCACCTATCCCACGATATTTTCATATCCCCATTCCCATTGCATAAATTACTATATCCGTGTATAAAAATAAAGATTTATATTCTCTTCATATATATCAAGAAAGGAAGGTCTTATGCAAATTTACGATGTCGCGCTTATTCCGCTCATTATCGGATTAGTCCAGGTGCTGAAGTATGCTGGTTTTAGAAAAAAGTGGTTTTTGCCGCTAGCATCGTTACTATTCGGCGTGATGGCCGGGGTGATTTACGTTCATCCATATAATGTGAAAGAGGGAATTCTTATCGGGTTGTTAATGGGATTGTCCGCAAGTGGAATGTATTCAGGCGGTAAAGCGATATTGGAAAAGGAGGCGTAGTATCGATTAATGATACGCTATTTTAACCTCTTACTTGATCGTGAGAGGTTAGTTGAATTTTATTTATAATGCAAAAAATTCTACCTTTCACTATAATTCTATGTATAAATGTTTTTAGTTAGGAGATGGATTTTTGAAGATCATAATCGCACCAGATTCGTTTAAAGGAAGTTTAACGGCAATGCAAGCAGCGAATGCGATGAAGGAAGGAATTCATCTATATGATGCTTCGATAAATATAAAGGTATTGCCTGCGGCTGATGGCGGGGAAGGGACGATGGATAGTTTAATCGGGGCTACTTCCGGAACAATAACTACCCACTGCGTATTTGGTCCATTGGGAAAGATGATCCATGCCGATTATGGTGTCCTTGGTGACGAAGAAACATGCGTCATTGAATTTGCTGAAGCATCCGGTTTGATGTTAGTTGGTGAGCATGAACGTAATCCGCTTCTTGCATCCTCTTACGGAACGGGTCAGTTGATCGTTCATGCACTAGATGCAGGTTATCGAAGGTTCATCATTGGTCTTGGGGGCAGTAGCACCAATGACGCAGGAACAGGGATGTTGAAAGCATTAGGCATGAAATTTCTTGACCGGACAGGCAATGAATTACCTCAAGGAGGCGGCGCATTAGGTGGACTACATAGCATTGACCTTAACTTTTTTGATAGGCGAATAGCCGAGTGTAATTTTATCATTGCTTCAGATGTTGATAATCCACTTGTTGGACATAATGGCGCTTCTTATGTATTTGGACCACAAAAAGGTGCAAACAGCGAAACTGTTAAAATACTGGATGATAACCTGAGGAATTTTTCGACAATCACTGAAAAGATGACCGGAATTAGTTTGCGTGATAAATCTGGTGCTGGAGCCGCCGGAGGAGCGGGCGGGGCGTTTCAAGCATTTTTCCCTTCTGAAATGAAGCGTGGAATTGATGTGGTTCTGGAAGCGATATCTTTTGAAAGCCATATTGAGGATACTGACCTAATATTAACTGGTGAAGGAAAGACAGATGCACAAACATTTTCGGGGAAAACCCCATTCGGCATAGCGGAAATTGCAAATACGCATGACAAACCGGTAATTTTGGTTTCCGGACTTGTGGATGAAGAAAGTAGGGAATTATTGAAACCTATATTTACTGAAGTTCATTCGGTCGTAGGGGAAGGCGTTACAGGAGAAGAATCCATGAATGAATCGTTCCTTCACTTAAAGATGAAAACATATCATGTGATTAAGAATTATTTAACCCGTTAATCGAAAAAGGTCAGTCTGCAGGCAATTCACTTTGCCCAACAGTACTGAACTGACCTTTTTTATCTAATCACGTTTTATTTTTGTAATTCGGCCTGTTTGAGCATCAATCTCTAGTTCATACTTAATACCTTGCATAGTAACAACGTCTACCTCATATACCAGCCTGCCATTTTCAGTATCCAGTTCAACTTTCACAATTTCGCCCTGTATTTGTGACATAGCAATACTCATTGCATCCTCAATAGAAATTCTACTATACCGATTGTATGGCTGATGATTCCAGTAATTGTTCGTCATACTATTCCCCTTTCTTGTCAAACACATTCTCTTAAGTATATTCAAGGAAGGGAATATTGTTCATCCAATAAAAAACAGCCACCCAATTAAGGGTAGCTGTATTATTTGATATTAACGTACACCTTTCATATAGCGCTGGATCAATGGAGAAATGAAGTACAGCAAGATACTTAGTGCAATTGCAGTTCCTCCGATAATACCGAAATACAACATTTCAGTTTCCGGTGAATAAAATTTAACAAGTTGCGCGTTTAAACCTTGTGCAGCTGCATTCGATAAAAACCAAAGACTCATCGTCTGTGCCGAGAATGCCGCTGGTGCAAGTTTTGTTGTTGCAGACAATCCAACAGGTGATAAGCATAATTCACCTAACACGACCATGAAAATACTAAGGATTAGCCAAAGTGGACTAACAAGTGCATCCGACCCGCCTAAATAACCTGGTAGCAAGATAACAATAAACGACAAACCTGCAAACAGTAATCCTAATGAAAACTTTTGTGGAATTGAAGGTTGTCGATCACCGAGTCTTACCCATAACCAAGCGAAAAATGGTGCAAGTGTAATTATGAATAGCGGGTTAAACGATTGGAACCATGCCGGGGAAATTTGGAATCCCATAACATTTAAGTTCGTTCGTGTATCCGCATAAAGTGCAAGAATTGTTGACCCTTGCTCCGCTATAGCCCAAAACATAACAGATGCTAAGAAGAGTGGGATAAATGCAATAATCCGTGAACGTTCCACATCGTTCGTTTTCGGGCTTCTGTACATAACAACAAAATATGCCGCTGGAATTAGAAAACCAAGGATTCCGACAATTGCGATAAACGAATTGAAAGTTAACCAGCCAAGAGGAATTGAAATTGCAATAAGCACTGCAAGAACAATCGCCGAAATTGCGAAAGTTGTATACACTTTTTTCTTCTCACCAGGTGCCAATGGATTTGCAACTTGTGTTCCAGCGAGTCCTAGATTCTTTTTCTTTGTCAAGACAAACATGACAAGTCCCAAGAACATACCTAATGCTGCCACACCGAAACCGAGGTGGAAGCTTGTCTTCATCAAACTACCAACGATAAGTGGGGCTATGAATCCACCCATGTTAATACCCATATAGAAGATGCTGAATCCTGCATCGCGTCGGTTGTCGGTTTCAGAATAGATATCGCCAACAACACTTGAGACGTTCGGTTTTAATAAACCTGTTCCAATTACGATTAATACCATTGATATGAAAAACATTGTAATATTACCGGGAATTGCAAGTACTAAGTGGCCCAACATAATGAAAATACCACCGTAGAATACAGCTTTCGAAGTACCAAATATCCGGTCGGCGAGCCAACCACCGATGATCCCAGACATATAGACGAGTGATCCATATATAGACATGATTGACAAGGCAACTGTTCTATCTAATCCAAGTCCGCCGTTCGTCACTTCATAGTACATATAGAATACGAGGATAGCTCTCATTCCATAATATGAGAAGCGTTCCCAGAACTCAGTAAAGAATAAAGTGAATAAACCTCTGGGGTGTCCAAAAAAACCTTTTTGTGGGACACTTTCGACAATTTCTTGCTTCGTAAACTTAGACACATTAAACCTCCTCATATTGTTATTCATTCATAATACATGTTATCGTTTTCAAAAGTCAAAATTAAATTTTACCATTAGTTAATGTCTTATAATACTGATTCTTAAAGGTTTTTGGAAAATGGTCGTTTTTTCAATGTTAGAATAATGATATTGTAACATAATTATTGCAAACAGAATTATCTTAATGTTCTTACTGATTCTTTCAATTAAGTTTGTGTCAACGCTTCAAAGACATACCCAAACCAATCGATTTTAAGTATGTATACAAAAAATAGCAAGTACTTGGATAAATAAGTACCTGCCTGTTACTATTTTCGTTTACGATTGATTATAAGAAGCGAAAGAATAAAAAACAGAATGGTCGTCCCGATTAAATAAAAAACGCTAAATAACTTAGTCCATGGTTCTCCGTAAATTTTATAAGTAACCCCCATATCGAAAAGAAAGGTTTCTCTGAGGGTCATTGGTGCATTTGAAAAAGCATCAACAATTGAATTTTCCATTAGGATTTGTCTAAACAAAGCGGCAGAATGGGAGACAGGAAAAAATTTTACGATAGTTTGAAGATAGTCTGGTAATGTACCTATCGGAATATAGATACCCGCTAAAAATCCAAGAAGCGTCCCGATAATGGTACTTGCTGCGGCAAATGCATTGGATGACTTGAAAAAAGAGACGACTAGAAGAACCATTGAGGCACTTGAAACGACTGCTAATAGGATTACACCTACTAACAAGATTGATTTATCAAATGTCAGTAGAGGTTCTCCAGATAGTAAAAGAAAAATTTCTGCCACAACGAAAGTAAACGTGCACATGAATAAACCAATAAACAATGCGCTTGAAATATAACCCCCAACCAACTTAGTCCGTGAAATAGGTGAAGAGTAAAAATCCATGATACGATTATTAGCTCGATCTTCAACTAGAATCCCGAAAGAACCCAAAGTGGTTGTCATAGAAGCGACCGCTAAAATTCCCGAGATGAACCAAGACGTAAGTAATTGTTTTTTTGCAGGAAAGTCGGGTAATCCTTTCGATGTCAAATCGCCCAAAAATAAAACGTACAAGACGATTAGAATGATGACTGCCAGAAGAGAGAAGAAAACAGCCGTTTTATCGCGGAAATATAATAAAATATTACGTTTAGTGAAGGCGATCATCTAATTCCACATCCTTTCCATTAATGGCAAGAAATACATCATCCAAACTTGATTTTCTCACTTCAAATGAAGAGATTAAATCTACATGTTTCGCTAGAAATGGAATTGCTGACTTTGTTTCTTGGAGAGGAAGATAGAAGAAAGATTTTTCTACTGAGTATTCGATTTTTTCCGCATCCAGAATTTTTCTCATATCAATATCGTTAATGGCCGTCAGTAGTAACTTATCCGAAGCGTACTCATTTTTTAAATGTTCGGGGGTCCCTTTCGCAATGATTTCTCCCTTTTTCATGACAACTACATAATCAGAATTTGCAGCTTCTTCAATGTAATGCGTTGTTAGAAAAACCGTCATTTTTGTTTCATTTTGTAGCTGGATAATTGTGTTCCAAATGTTTTTACGACTTTGTGCATCGAGTCCAGTTGTCGGTTCATCCATTATTAGGATTGATGGGTTATGAATAAGCGCTCGAGCGATATCTGTTCTTCTTCTCTCACCGCCCGATAAATTCCCGTAGGGCCTGTTTACAAATGATTGCAAACCTGTCAAAGTTGTTACCCGTTTAATCGCTTTACTCTTTTCTTTTTTTGACATCCCATAAAATGAACCGCGAATTTCTAAATTTTCTTTAACTGTTAATAGAGGATCTAAAAGGCTATCTTGGAAAACGACTCCGATTTCCTGACGAATCTTATTGTCATGTCTTCCGACTGTGTATCCTTTCACTTTAACTTCGCCTTTATCTTGTTTCAGTAACGTAAGTAATATCGAAATGGTTGTTGACTTTCCGGCCCCGTTTGTTCCTAGAAATGAGAATAAGGCACCTTCTTCAACATAAAAGCATATGTCTTTTACCGCCTGCACTTTTCCATATGATTTTGACAAGCCATTTACTTCGATAACTTTATTCATTGAAACCCTCCATTTTACGTTTTTGGATTACCTTATTAATTCTTCTTGCACTCGCTTGTTCTCCTAAGAAAATTACGGTAATTACTACTATATACGTAAATATGCCTATGATAACGACGAAGAAAGTGTAGTAAGAAGTAAAAGGATAGATTGAAAAAAAGCTTCCTGCAAGAATCAGAACCAAAAGGACGGAAAAAAGCTCTAACAGTCTAAAAAGTAATGGATTGTCAAATGGCAATAAATGCACCATATACATCATTAGGATAATTGCGATTGAAATAACTAACATATCGACAATCAATTTTTCGGTTAGAGGTGGGAAAACATTTTGATAACTAAAGAAAAGATAAAAAATGGTGCTAAATGTGAATGATATGGAGCTTGCTGAGATATAACGCATGAAATTTATCAAGTTTTTTCCTCCCTATGTAAGATATTTCGATTTAAAACCTTTGACATAATGCCGATTGATAATTACTTTTTCGTGGTTCATCAATGTTGCTTCGAATCTTCCATTAAATAATGCGCGAACACTTTCGATATGCGACGTATTTACAATTAAGTTCTTGCTAATGCGGATAAAACTTGTTCCGTCTACTATTCGTTCAATCTCGTATAGTTTTAGATCACTTTCATAGACTTCTTTTTGTTGATAAAGAAAAGTTTTATTGTCTACAGATTCGATGTAATACAAATCTTTAGTAAGTAGGGAATAGGCCTGACCATTTCTTTTACCGGTAATTAGGATTTCATTTTTCTTAAGGTGTTCAATCAGTCTTAAAATCCTATCATCTATTTGAGGACATTTAATTAATACTTCGATTTTTTCGTAGTCCTCACATTCGTCAATTTTGATATCGATGTTCATCACATCCTTATTGAATTGTAAACTTCTACTGAATTGAGTTATCTGAATCGTAACACTCGTGAGAATTGCAGACAATAACATATAAGGTAAGTTGCATATTTTCATTGTTAAGATGCATGTAGATTGAAAAATGGTGTTGAAAGACTAAACTATCAACATGATTAACTCGAAGTGTTTCAAATTTCCTCCCAAATCAGCTATGATAGAGACATGTACAGCTTTAGAAACGGAAGTGAATGAATGAGCCAATTAATCGTTGAAAACTTAACGAATACAGTAGGAGCAAAAACATTATTTGATAATATCGCTTTCACCATTTCAAGTGGCGAAAAAGTAGGATTGATTGGTATTAACGGTACAGGCAAATCTACGCTTTTGTCGATTATTGCAGGTGTCGGGGATGCCGATTCAGTTTCTATGGACCATCCAAACAATTACCGAATTGCATATTTACCACAGGAGCCTGAGGTTGATCAGGAATTGTCGGTTATGGAAACGGTATTTATGAGTGATGCACCGATTATACGCATGAACTTGGAATATGAGCATGCATTAAAAGCATTGACTTCAAATCCTGAGTCCGTAAAGAATCAGGAACGGTTTGCGGAAATTCAAAACGAAATGGATGGAATGGCAGGCTGGGATGTAAATTCGAAAGCGAGAACGATTTTAACTAGACTCGGCATCGATACATTCGAGAAAAAGATGGGCGAACTTTCAGGTGGGCAACAAAAACGGGTTGCACTTGCGAAAGTACTTATTGAACCCGCTGATTTATTGTTACTGGATGAGCCGACAAACCATTTAGATGTCAATTCGATTACATGGCTACAGGAATATTTAATACATGAACAAGGTGCAGTAATTTTCGTTACACATGATCGCTATTTTCTAGACGCAGTATCCACGCATATTTACGAGCTTTCCAATGCGCAACTTTATTCGCACACTGGGAATTACGGCGACTATATAGAGTCGAAGGCATTGCGCGATGAAATGCAAGCTGCAACGGATGAAAAGCTTCAAAATCGATATCGTTCAGAACTAAAGTGGATAAAACGAGGCGCTAGGGCTAGATCGACGAAACAAAAAGCACGAATCGGCCGCTTTGAAGAACTTGCAGAACAAGTAAAGAAAGATAATACGAGTGACGAAATGGATGTCGGATTAAAAACGACTCGACTAGGTAGAAAAGTAATTGAAGCAATAAATGTTTCCAAATCATTTGGGAATAAAAAAGTAATTGAAGATTTTTCATGTCTACTTCAATCGGGTGATCGCATCGCAGTCGTTGGACCGAACGGTGTCGGGAAAACGACTTTGCTGAATTTGTTTTCAGAAGAAATTCCCCCGGACGCAGGTATAATTGAAAAAGGGTCAACAGTGAAAATCGCACATTTCCATCAACATCTACCGACGATGGATGACAATAAAAGGATTATCGAATACATCCGAGAAACATCAAATGATATTGAGGATGCTGACGGCAATCGAATATCCGCTTCACAAATGCTAGAACGTTTTTTATTCCCTACACGTGCGCATGGTACGCTCATCGGGAAGTTATCGGGTGGAGAACGAAAAAGACTTCATTTGTTAAAGCTTTTAATGGAGCAACCAAACGTTCTTCTTTTAGATGAGCCGACAAATGATTTGGATCTTGAAACATTAGCGATTTTAGAAGAATTCATCGAAACATTTCCTGGCGTCGTCATAACGATTTCCCATGATCGCTTTTTCTTAGATCGAACCTCAAAAAAACTATGGGTGTTGGATGGTTCTGGTAAAGTGGATACTTGGCTGGGAATCTATTCCGATTATCTTGAATCATATGTTGCGACAGAGGAAGTACCAGTCAAACCTGTAATTGAAACACCGAAAGTGGAACAACATGAGAAAAAGAAAAGAATGTCTTATGCAGAAAGAAAAGAATGGGAAACAATTGAAGCAGATATGGAAAAAGTAGAAACAACTATCGAAGAGACCGAAGCAGAAATGGAGTCTGCGGGCTCTGATTACGATAAACTAAGAGAGCTAACAGCAACACTTGCGGAATTAAATGCACAATACGAAAAATTATTTGAACGCTGGTCTTATTTACAAGAATTTCAAGAAACATAACACTTTTAATAGGGGGCAATTTTAATGAAAATAATATCAATCGAAGCAACGCCAAATCCAAACTCGATGAGAGTCGTTTTTGATACCGAACTACCATCTGGAACTAGTCATAATTATAGAAAAAGCGATGCCGAAACTGCATCAGAACCTGCAGCATCACTTTTAAAAGTGGAGGGTATAAACGGTATCTATCATGTAATGAATTTCATGGCAATCGAAAAAGATCCTAGTGTTGAATGGGAAGAAATCCTTGCCAAAGTAGAAGCTATCATTCCGAAGCAATAAGGAGGCGAATGAATTGAAGATTGTTACTGTTGAACCGACACCAAGTCCTAATTCAATGAAAATCGTACTCAATACTGAGTTGCCTGCAGGCACTAGTTTTAACTATAAAAAAAGTGACGCAGAAACAGCGCCTCACCCAATGTCAGCATTGCTAGCAATAAACGGTGTCCGCGGCATCTATCACGTGATGAACTTTATGGCGGTAGAACGTGCCGGTAATGTAGCATGGGAAGCCATACTTGCTGATATTCAGAAAGTCATCAATGAAGAGTCGAATGATCACGAGGCACCAGTTGAAGAAAAAGCTGACGATAGCTATGGTGAAGTGTATGTCCACGTGCAAACGTATAAAGATATACCGCTTCAAGTGAAAGTATTTGATAGCGAATCTGAAGAACGTTTTGGACTAAGTGAACGATTCCTTCAAGCGATGGATGAAGTGCATGGTGCCGAAGTCGAAAATTATATTTTGCTTAGGAAATGGGCAGATTATGGAATTCGTTATGGCGAAAAAACGGAGATTGGTGAAATCGTCTTGCAAGAAGTCGAGGCAGCTTATCCAGATGAACGGTTACAAGAAATCATCCTTCAATCAAGAGAAGGACAGGGAGACGTCGTTCATCGCGGCAGAAAGGTAACGCTTGAAGAGTTTGCTGTTGATGAGTGGGAAAAACGCTTCCAGATGCTTGATCAAATGCCGGATCCGGATATGACGGACGTAGCGCTCCTTGACTTTGCACTTGATGACGAAAAAATGTCGATTCGGAGACTTGCCACAGTTTATCTCGGCATGATAGAAGATACAGCTGTGATTCCTTATATTGAAAAAGCATTAAGAGATAAAAGTTGGGCGGTTAGACGGACTGCCGGGGACTGCATGAGTGATCTTGGTTTCGAAGGATTTGAAGATGCTGCAATTCGCTTACTTACAGACCGCAACAAGCTTGTTCGTTGGCGCGCAGCTATGTTCCTTTATGAAACAGGTACCAAAAAGGCACTCCCGGCATTAAAAGAAGCCGAGAACGATCCTGAATTCGAAGTGAAACTTCAAATTCGCATGGCGATTGCGAGAATCGGTGAGGGTGAAGAAGCACAAGGCTCTGTTTGGAGACAAATGACAGAAGCACGATTAGGTTCCGAATAAAAAACATAAATATGAACCGTTATTTGATGAATATTCTTCATTCAAATAACGGTTTTTTAATCTTAATTCAGTCAAAAACTGACAAAAGCCTTTATGACAACCAAAACTCCGAATAGTATAGATGTAAAAGTGATTGAAGCTTTGTTCTTCATTCACGAAAAGGAGTTTTTTTATGGTTAAGATTGTGATTGATGCTAGTAATGGTTTGAAGTGTATCGCTGAGAATAACGAAGAGTGGAATTGTAATAATGAGGTCGTGAGAGCGGCGATTGAGAAATTAAAGACCTATAAAGAGGTCGAAGTAATACGTATTGATGATCCATCTGGTGAAAATGTTGTTTCAATGACGGAACGGGCCAGGAGGGCAAACGAATGGAATGCTGATATATATGTTTCGATTCAGTATGGATCGAATTTGAAACCTAAAGAAATCACTCCAGCTTTTACGCCTAGAATTGTAAAGGCTATGGGAGATAGGGAGGGGGGCTTAAAACATACAAGTTTTCACGTATTACGTGATACTGAGTTTCCTGCAATTTTTACAGGTGCCGGATTTTCGAATTCTATAGTTGACATAATAAGATTATGTAACGAAAGTTTTTTGCGAGCAGAAGGTGAAGCGATTGCTGAAGGACTTGCCGCCTATATAAAGCTACAACCCGGCACAATGACAGGTGCTACAGCTCCCCAGAATGATAAAGTTGAATCATCTAAACCAATGTCGGAAGATCTTGTTTCGGCCGCGACAATTGTATTGCAGCATCTCGAATCAGACAGAAAAGGGGTCATTCCTGAAAAATGGTTGAAAAGTATTCATGAAGGAACGCTTACAGACTCGGATGCAATTGGTTTATTGTACGTAGTGCTTCATAACTGGTTAACGAGGTAAACAGTTTTATATCAAAACACGCCAACTAGTCCACTAGATGGAAGTGAAAGTCTACATATATTGTCAAGGGTACCTAAATATGTGTACTCAAAATAATGTAGGAGATGAGGAATTTGATAAAAATTGCAATCGATGCAGGTCATGGATTGAATACCCCTGGAAAGCGCGCCCCTTCAGGGGAACGTGAATGGATGTTTAATAACAAAGTGGCGCTTGCCGTAATTAGCAGACTTCATACGTTTCAAAATGTTCAACTCCTCCGTTTGGATGATCCAACCGGAACAGTCGACGTTGAGCTGAAGACGCGAACGAACCGAGCAAACGCGTGGCGTGCAGATGTACTGATTTCGATACATCATAATGCCTATTTGGGTGTTTGGGGTCCTCACGGAGGAATTGAAACATACACATTACCTGGAGCCAGTCAACAATCGCGTGACCTTGCTGCGGTTGTTCAACCGCTTGTGGTAAAAGCGATGGGATTATGCGATCGTGGGAATAAAACATTAAACTTGCATATGCTTCGTGAATCAAAAATGCCCGCTATACTTATTGAAGGTGGATTCATGGATTCTACAACAGACATTGTCGCACTACTTAATGAACAGAAATTAAAAAAACAAGGAGAAGCCATTGCAACAGGACTTGCCGTTTATTTAAATTTAAAACCGAAAGTAGACGTTTCAACAGCGGTTATTTATAAATACGGAGATACAGGTCCGGCAATTGGGACTTTACAGAAAAACTTTAACAGGCTCGGGTACAAGCTCGTTGTCGATCAAAGTTTTGGTCCTTTAGTATTAGCGGTAGTTAAAGACTTTCAAAAACATAATGGACTCGCAGTAGATGGTTACATAGGTCCGTTGACACAAGCGAAAATTAAGGAAAAGCTCGAACTACAGAAAGTGTGAATTTGTAAACGCATATGAATGAAAAAACTTTCTCTACAAGGTAGAATGAAATGTGAAATATGGATTCTATGGAGGGGGATATCAACATGAACGCTTACAATCAACATATGCAAAGTATTTATAGGCAGATGCGAGAAGACCTGGTACAAGTCGGATTTAAAGAATTAACAACTCAAGAAGATGTTACGGAAACGATGGATAACCTTGAAGGTTCAGCTCTTATTGTTGTTAATTCAGTCTGCGGTTGCGCAGCGGGGCAAGCTCGTCCAGCAGTCAAAGAAGCATTAAACGAGGTGCAAATTAAACCTGATCACTTATTCACGGTGTTTGCGGGACAGGATAGGGAAGCTACTGAAAAGATGAGAGAATATTTTCCGGAAGTTCCACCAAGCTCACCTTCAATTGCTTTATGGAAAGACGGCGCACTAGCGTATTTTATACCAAGAGAGCAAATTGAAATTTCACAAATGGAAACGATTAAAACGCATCTAACAGAAGTACTTGAACAATTCATCGTCCAATGAATACCATCATAACGACAAACGGTAGACCAAGCGAGCAATCATTTTCGAACGCCTCTCATGCGGCTGGCGCTTTAGGCTATGAAATTGTGGATCGACGCAAACGGTCAATCACTCGCATGCAAGATGAATATAATAGCGCTGTTCTAGTAGCTAGTGCCAATCGATATGAATTGTACCGGATAGGGATGGACAAGCCGTTTTTCTTTCATCCGGATACAGCAGCGTTTCGGCTTAAACGATTGATGAATGGTGAAACGGATCCATTTATTGAAGCGACACAATTACAGATCGGCGATTCTTTTTTGGATTGTACGCTTGGTTTGGCAACAGATAGCATAATCGCTTCTTATATTACAAAAGAAAGCGGAAAAGTCCTTGGTGTTGAAGGAGATGCTGATATTGCTTTTATTACATCGGAAGGTTTGCGTTCCTATACATCGGGATCTGAACAGTTAACTGATGCAATGAAGCGTATTCAAGTCATTTCACAAGACGCAGTTACTTTTTTACAAAGTCAACCGAATGAAAGCTGGGATGTCGTCTATATAGACCCCATGTTCAGCTTGCCAATTCAAGAATCGACGAATTTCACACCATTACGCCAAGTCGGTTTGCAAGGGATGCTAACTGAAGAGTGGATGTGGGAGGCGGAACGCGTTTGCAAATGCCGTGTAGTTGTGAAAGACCATTACCAATCACCAGTATTTGAACAATTTAATTTAACAAAGCAGATTCGATTAAATACGAAGTTTCATTTTGGTTTTCTTCAAAAGAATTAAAAAATGTCCTACGATGCGCATGCATCGTAGGACATTTTTTAATTAGTGAGTGAAGTTTAAGGAGCTTAAGTAAATAAGTAACCCAAACATTCCTAGTCCCGCAAGTAGCACAACATCCATCGGTAAAAAACCTCCTTCAAAAAAAGGGCTTACATTTCTCTAGTTCTATTGTACAATGAAAGAGAGAAAGAAGAAACCTTTACAAATTAGTTTCGTCTAGTCTTATGAAAGAAGATTTAAAAATTCGACACAATTGTAGGTGAAGCCGTTGATGAAATGGTTGCAAAAATCACTTATTATCGCCGTTGCTCTTCTTACATTCGGTGTAATTACACCAGCTCATGATATTTGGAGTAACTTTCAAGATAAAAGTGATTCAAAACATGAAGAAGGACCTTCCAATGATTCTGATTATCGGATTGCCTTGGATGAGTCACCCACTGAAGTTGTTGAATCAATAGAAGAATCTTTTATTGATTCCGCGAAGACATTAGCTTATGAAAAGTTTGGTACAAAAATCGGACCTGTAATCTCGGATGAATTTGATCAAGTTATTTTCCCGAAAATTGATGAAGCGATTCGTATGACATTAAACACGGAAAATGAACACCGAAGACTTTCGATTAGTGAAAAACCTGGAGGGAATTACTCCGAAAAAATTTTCAACGTCTATGACAAGGATAGTCAAAAAGATTTGATCCGTTTTCACGTAAGAACGGACAAGCGCCCACAAGATGGTTATTTCTTTAATTTCCATTACCATGTGGTGGATGATGGTTTTAACTCGCATTACACAATCGGAGATATTTACTGGTCAAAAGACACGCCGCCAAAATGGTTATCATAAACCGTTTATGCGGTGTGTTTTTTTGGTGTGTAACTGTCGTTATTGGTATACTAAGTTTGACTGTTAGGAGGATGCAACATGAAACAATATTTAGAGCTTTGTGAATATGTATTATCAAATGGAACAAAAAAAGAAGATCGCACAGGTACAGGTACTTATAGCACCTTTGGTTATCAAATGAGGTTCGATCTGAACGAAGGATTTCCGTTATTGACGACTAAAAGAACCGCGTTCCGATTAATCACTTCGGAATTATTATGGTTTTTAAAAGGCGATACAAACGTTCGGACACTAATAAATGAAAAGAATCCGATTTGGGATGAGTGGGCATTTGAACAATGGGTAACAAGCGAAGAGTATACAGGACCGGATATGACAAATTTCGGACTTAGAGCGACAAAAGATCCCGAGTTTGCAGAAGTTTATAAAGAAGAAATGATAGCATTTAAAAACCGTGTCGTTGAAGATGTTGAATTCGCGGAAAAATATGGTGACCTTGGACCTGTATACGGGAAACAATGGCGTTCTTGGACTACAGGAAAGGGCTCGATTGACCAAATCGCGAATCTAATTGAAGGTATAAAAAATAATCCAGATTCACGCCGACATATCGTAACTGCTTGGAACCCATCTGAAGTTGAAGATATGGCATTGCCGCCTTGTCACGCACTTTTCCAGTTTTATGTTTCTGATGGGAAACTTTCTTGCCAATTATATCAACGCAGTGCAGATATCTTTCTAGGTGTGCCATTTAATATTGCTTCCTATGCATTACTCGTTCATTTAATTGCAAAAGAATGCGGCCTTGGTGTTGGAGAATTTGTACATACACTGGGTGACGCTCATATATATTCGAATCATATCGAACAAGTTAAAGAACAACTTTCACGTCAACCGAAGGAACTTCCAACTTTAAAATTAAATGCAAAAGATAAATCGATTTTCGAATTGGAAACAGCTGATATTGAAATTGAGAATTATGATCCGCATCCGAGAATAAAAGCTCCCATTGCAGTTTAAGGAAGGTGACATTAATATGATTTCGTTAATTGTAGCGCATGATCCAAACCGAGTGATTGGAAAAGATAATGATTTGCCCTGGCATTTGCCGGAAGACCTAGCGTATTTCAAAAAAATGACGATGGGCAAAGCGATGGTTATGGGCAGAAAAACGTATGAGTCTATTGGAAGGCCGTTGCCGGGTAGATTAAGCGTTGTTGTTACTAGAGATCCCGACTATACGGCTGAAGGCGTAGTCGTGGTCCATGATTTAAATGAGGGGATTGAAAAGGCAAAAGAGTATGCCTCGGAGGTCATGATTATCGGCGGTGCTGAAATTTTTAATATGGTAATGGACATCGCGGATCGACTTTACATTACATTGATTCAAACCGAATTCGAAGGCGATACTTATTTTCCGTCTTATGAAAATGAGTGGTCATTGAAGTCAACTTCCGAAGAAATCATATCAAAGAACGGAACATCTTTTGTTTACCAAATTTACGATAAAAAATAAAAACGGTATACAATGAAGTTATTTACGCATAAGGAATAGTAGACTACTAAAATATTTGTAACCGTATAATTCAAACTATTACTATTTAGAAAGAGGCGGCGTTTTTATGAAGAAAATTCATATTGTGACGGACTCTACTGCTGATTTAACAGAAGAAGAGATTTTAAAATATGGAATCCATGTCGTGCCATTAACCATTCAAATTGATAATGATTCATATATCGATGGTGTTGATTTAAAGCCTGCTGAATTTATAGGATTAATGAAAAATGCGAACGAACTACCAAAGAGTTCACAACCAGCTGCTGGAGTATTTAAAGAACTTTATGAACGTCTCGCGGAAGATGGAAGCGAGATTCTTTCGATTCATATGACTGGCGGCATGAGCGGAACAGTACGGTCGGCAGAAACAGCCGCTGAAATGGCGAAGGCTGACGTAACCGTAATCGATTCAATGTTTATATCACACGCATTAACTTTTCAAGTATTAGAAGCTGCGAAAATGGCTGCTAACGGAAAGAGTATGGAAGAAATCGTAACAAGGATTGAACAAGTTCGAAAGCAAACCACGCTTTTTGTTGTTGTGGATAAATTAGATAATTTAGTCAAAGGCGGGCGCATTGGTCGAGGTCGAGGACTAATTGGTTCATTATTAAAAATCAAACCAATTGCCACTTTACAAAATGGTGTCTATACACCCGTGGCGCAAGTAAGAAGTCATCGCCAAGTCATTGCACATTTATTTAAAGTATTTACTGAAGAAACCGCGGGTAAAATTATTCGAGGTGTCGGAATTTCCCATGCAAATGGCTTGGTAATGGCCGAACCATTAAAAAAACTCATTGAAGATACTGGGATTAAGGATGTCAGACTAACATTTACGACACCAGTAATCAGCACGCATACCGGGGAAGGCGCAATTGGTTTTATGTATTATTATGATTAAGAAGTGATTCTTTATATAAGAAATGGGGAACTATACGCATGAGAAGGATTATAATACTGTCATTGGTCTTCTCATTATTCATGTCTGGTTGTAAATCACCGTTAATCAATTCTACAGAACCCATCGCGGAAAGAATGAATACGGAATTTGACAATTGGAATATTCCGGGCACCTTCATTTTAAAAGACATCTATATTGTTGGACTAGGAGATTCTCTTACGGTTGGCCTTGGAGACGAGTTCAAAAGAGGTGGTTATTTCACACGATTAACCAATGCAATGACTGAATGGCAAGGCGTGGAAGACGTGGAAGTGACGAATTTGGCAGTAAGTGGCCGTAGAAGCGATCGTCTTTTAAAGCAACTTGAAGAGTCGAAAACGCGAGACGCAATCAAAAGTGCAGATATAGTTGTATTTACAATAGGCGGCAATGACATAATGAAAGTTGTAAAGAGGGATTTATTTAACTTGAAAGAGCAAGCTTTCTATGATGAGCTTGAGCAGTTTACCAATCGTTTAAATGAAATATTTACGATTATCAGAACGTTAAATTCAGACGCAATTATCTTTGTCGGCGGGTTATATAATCCGTTTACAATTGTGACGGATGAAGAAACAGGGTTTGAGGCGATACTAAACGATTGGAACGATGCAATTGAAGTTCAGACCGAGTTGGATGGAAAATCATGCTTCGTACCTGTGACTGATTTGTTCAATTCTAATTCGAATATGGTTTACCATACCGATTTCTTTCACCCGAATGCAAAAGGATACGAGGAAATGACAAATCGTTTTCTTGAGAAAATTGATGAATGCGGGTTATACCAACTATCGGATGGGGAATTGGACATGTAGGGGGCTGATTAAATGAATCTTTGGAAAATCGCATTTTTTGGACTAGCTGGTATAGTCATTGCTGCTGTAGTGTATCTATTTATACTACTAGGGCAACACGATGACTCCGCGCCCATCCCAAAGGCAGATGATACGATTAAAGCAGCAAATTACTTAACGGTTCGAGCAACAAAGAAGGACTTTGAAGGCATTGCAAATACTTATATACAAAAAGCGATAAATAAGGAGCCTTTGCCGGTAACTATGCTGGTGGAGGATGATATCATTCTGTTATCGGAACTTACTGTTTTCTCCTACACGCTTCCCGTTAAAATGCATTTTGATCCGATTGTTCGTGAGGACGGTAATTTAACATTGAAACAGTCGAAACTTGAAATTGGGAAGTTAAATATTCAACCCGCAACGGTATTGAAGATATTGAAAGACTCTGTTGATTTGCCGCCATGGATGGTTGTGCGTCCAAAAGAAGAAGAATTATTTATAGATTTACGGGCATTGCCTATTTCTGGTGATTTAGAAGTGCGCGCGAAAGAGTTTAATCTTGATAAAGATGAAATTATTCTTGAAATAACAATTCCAAAATGAAGGGGTTATTACATGTCCGAAGCATTAGCAACATTCGCAGGTGGTTGTTTTTGGTGTATGGTCAAACCATTTGACCGATACGAGGGGGTAGACTCCGTCATTTCCGGTTACACAGGCGGAGATGTTGAAAATCCATCGTATGAACTTGTTTGCACAAATACAACTGGCCACAGAGAAGCTGTACAAATTAAATTTAATGAGGAACTCATATCGTATGAGGAATTATTATCAATCTTTTGGCGACAAATCGATCCAACCGATTCTGGCGGACAATTCTTTGACCGTGGTGAATCTTATGAAACCGTGATTTTCACACACTCTGAAGAACAAAGGCTACTTGCTGAGAAATCTAAAAAGGAACTTGAGGCATCAGGGAAGTTCGACAAACCGATTGCCACCAAGATATTACCCGCTAAAACTTTTTATCCGGCAGAGGAAGGCCATCAAAATTATTACATGAAAAATCCGGGACATTATCAAAGATATTCAATTGGATCGGGTAGGGAGCAATTTAAGCGTAATCATTGGAGGGAAGAGTTATGAGTGAAGATTTAAAGAAAAGATTGACCGATATTCAATATCACGTAACACAAGAAAACGGCACAGAACAGCCTTTTCGCAATGAATATGATAGTCATTATGAGGAAGGGATTTACGTGGACATTGTTTCAGGAAAACCCTTATTTAGCTCCAAAGATAAATATGACGCTGGCTGTGGATGGCCGAGCTTTACGAAACCAATTGAAGAAACAGAGGTAAGTGAGCACTTTGATGAAAGTCATGGCATGCGACGTACTGAAGTTAGAAGTAAAACAGCCGACTCCCATCTAGGACATGTTTTTCCTGATGGACCTGGACCAGACGGACTTCGTTATTGCATTAATTCGGCTGCACTGCGATTTGTTCCTGTTACTGATCTTGAAAAAGAAGGCTACAGCGAGTATAAAAAGTTGTTTTAACCGCACATTAAAGGAGTCAAAGGACATGAATCGAACCTTTTATCAATTTGCATTATCGTATCGCGGGGGCGGAAAAAATGATGAGAAAGCCATTTTTGCAGAAGGCATGTTTAATGACCTAAGCTTTCCCAAAGAAGAAACTAAGTATGACCCATTATCGCGGTATATCGAAGAGAAAGCCGAAGAAGAAATGCGTCCGGTCGTCTTTGATGAATTATATAGCATTTACTTTGACCGGGTTAAACCATCCGTCTAACCTGAAATGAATTCACGTTATGTACTTCTTTGCATCTATCGACCAATAAATGTATGATTAAACAAGAGAATTTGAAAGAGAGGGAAAAATTAATGAGTATACATATTAATGCTGAAAAAGGTGCCATTGCTGAAACTGTTTTATTGCCGGGGGATCCCCTTCGTGCCAAATACATCGCGGAAACATTTTTAGAAGATGTAACACAATATAATGATGTTCGAAATATGTTCGGCTACACGGGAACTTATAAAGGTGAACGTATTTCTGTTCAAGGAACTGGAATGGGTGTACCTTCTATCTCCATTTACGTGACAGAACTCATGCAAGAATACAATGTTCAAAACCTAATCCGTGTCGGCACATGCGGAGCTATCCAAAAAGATGTGAAACTTCGGGATGTCATCATTGCTCAAGGTGCAACATCTAATTCCAACATGAATGATATTATTTTCGATAAAATCAAGTTTGCACCAATTGCCGATTTTGGTTTATTAACAAAAGCTTATAACGCGGGCGTTGAAAAAGGGTTGAATTTACGTGTCGGTAATGTTTTCACAGAAGACTTATTTTATAATGAGTTTTCGAACCACGAACAACTAGCCCAATATGGTGTTCTTGCGGTAGAAATGGAAGCATCTGCTCTTTATACATTGGCTGCTAAATTCGGACGCAAAGCGCTTACGATTCTTACAGTTAGTGATCATATTTTGACGGGTGAAGTGACATCTGCTGAAGAACGTCAACTAACATTCAATGATATGATTGTTGTCGCGTTGGATGCTGCTATACAAAAATAAGTTGAAAAAGACCGCTTTGTGAAATGCCACAGCAGTTCATGACCAGAGAGTCTGGCTGCTGGGGGTTAGGCATATGCGCGGTCTTTTTGTCTTATTTATATTTCACTTTAAGGGAAAGTGGGGAATAGGATGGACGAAAAAGAGAAAGAGTTTCAAAACCATAACGATGATAATGGTTCCGAGTTTACACCTGTTCCTGACAAACCAGGAACTCGTTCGATACAATTAAAGCCATTTTCCTTCGTTATGCTCATATTCGGCCTAATTCTTATTACAGCCGGAATCACTTTTTTCATTTTAACCGCGGGAGAAGATAAAGTCGTCGAGGTTGTCAAGCCAGCACAACAGCCTTCTGACAGACAAGAGTTCAACAAGTTGTATGAAGCCTATGACAACTTGAAAAATGATTACTTTCAAGATATAGATGAAACGGCGGTAATTGATGGCGCAATTAATGGGATGGTCGATGCTTTGGGTGATCCATACTCAGACTATTTAAATGAAGATGAAGCACGTCAATTGAATGAAAGCATTTCTTCAAGTTTCGAAGGAATTGGTGCAGAAATCCAGGAGCAGGATGGGTATATAGCTGTTGTTTCACCGATTAAGAACTCGCCAGCAGAACGAGCTGGATTGTTACCTAAAGATATGATTACTGAAGTCGATGGTAAAAGTATTCAAGGTATGTCTTCATCCGAAGCAGTCCTGCTGATACGCGGCGAAAAAGGGACGCCAGTTATACTAACTATAAAGCGAACAGGAACAGATGAACCGATTGAAGTGAAAATCATTCGCGACGTTATTCCGATTGAAACTGTCTATTATGAAATGGATTCCGATAAAATAGGCTATGTGAGAATTACGAGTTTTTCAATGGGTACCTATAAAGAGTTGTTGACAGCGCTCGATAGCATGGAGAAAGACGGCATGGCAGGTTTGGTAGTCGATGTACGTCAAAATCCAGGCGGAATCCTTAATGGTGCATTGGAAATTTCAGACCTATTTGTAGAAAAAGGTAAAAACTTACTGCAATCGCAAGAAAAAGGTCAGAATCCAGAGGTTTATCGAGCAACTAATGGACGTAAAGTGAAGGTGCCTGTTACTGTACTCATTGATGATGGCAGTGCATCTGCTTCTGAAATACTTGCGGCTGCCTTAAGTGAGTCTTCAGGAATTCCGCTTATTGGCGTTACGACGTTCGGTAAAGGAACTGTTCAATCTCCGAAAGATTTGGATGATGGATCAAACCTTAAAATTACCACCGCTAAATGGCTAACGCCAGAAGGTAATTGGATTCATGAGAAAGGCATAAAACCTGACTATGAAGTCCCTTATCCTTCCTATGCGATGTTGCCGTATTTAAATCCAGCTGACGAAATGAAGGAAGGTCTACTTTCTTCAACCGTAAAAACAGCGGAAGAAATGTTAAAAGCGGTTGGTTATAATCCTGGAGAAGTAGATGGGTTATTCGATAAAGTAACTGAAGAGGCTGTAATAGAACTACAAAAGGATCTCGATATTGAACCTTCTGGGATTCTTGTCGGTGATTCTACAATTGGTCTCATGGACAAGTTACGAACTAAAATCGATGAAGATGATCCTCAATTATTAAAGGCGAAAGAAATATTACTAGAAAAACTAACTGAGTAAAATTAGCATAATCGTAAGTGAACAGAGAAAGCGTCCTTCCTAATAAACAGGGATGGGCGCTTTCCTAATTATTATATTGAGGTGAAAGATATGATTGATGTTTATTTGTTTAGCGGGTTTCTTGGAAGTGGAAAAACATCTCTATTATTAAATGTGATTCAAGAATTAAAAGCAGCAGGAAAAACACCTGCAGTCTTTATGAATGAATTTGGAAATTTAAAAGTTGATTCGAATGCCATAGAAGGCGATGTTCCGTTGAAAGAGTTACTAGATGGTTGTATATGCTGTTCAGGCGCGGAGAAGACGGAGGCGCAGCTTCAGGGCCTATTAGAGGAAAATGACCATATCGATGTCATTCTTATCGAAACAACCGGAGCGGCCCATCCTGTGGAAGCACTTGATGCGGTTTATTCACCGTTATTTGCTGATCGATTGCAAGTAAAAGGTATTGTAACGGTCGTTGACAGCAAGCTCTGGCTTAACCGTGATACATTATCACCGAGAATCCGTGCCCTTTATATGGAACAGATAAAACACGCGCATTTATTACTGGCGAATAAAACGGACTTATTAACTCCAGATGAACTCGCAACGGTCACAATGGAGTTATCTAATTTTAATAGTTTCGTCCCAATCATTCAAACCGTAAATGCGAGACTAGGCTTCTCTTATATAGAAGATGTCCTGCAGTCAGAGAAAAAAAGAACAACAGAAGCTATCGTGTCAGGCGCAGGTCTTCCATTGTCCTCAAAACTGATTACATTTTCGGATAGTGTGAAAATGGATGAGTTTGAAAACTGGGTGAAATCTTTACCGGATACAGTTTATCGCATGAAAGGATTCGTCCCTGTAGTCGGAACGAAAAACCCTTATTTATTCCAATATGCATATGGAATGGTTAATTGGATGCCGGAATATGTAAAAATGGATCCAAGACTAGTCATAATTGGTGAAGGAATTGACGAGATAGACTATGATAAATCAGCAAAATACTGATGCAGTCAACCCGTAATTAGTTGTAATAAAATCATAGTTCTCCAAAAGTATCCAATTCCTGCTGAAAATTTTCCCATAGCAATCGTATTTATACTTTGTTTGGCTTTACTGGTAGGAAATTCCGAAATTCGGAGTCTCATAGACGTTATGATAGATTGCGAAGGGAGGAGTTAAGAGATGAAAAAATCGATTGCGGTCATCTTACTCGGTTCGGCACTCTTACTGCCGAACAACAATAGTGTAGAAGCTTCATATTCAAATAACAATATACAGGTGCAAAAAGTACAGTTTGTTAATTGTATAGACTGGGAGGGCAAAACGTTTGATTTCAGTAATATGAAACTGAAAGAAAACGATTATAAAGCTCTTCAAGAAAATTTGATGAAAAGTTTCGCAAAATATTTGGAGGTAACAAAGCCTACTGACGCTAAACCGGCTCCAGAAGCTAAACCAGCTCCAGAAGCTAAACCAGCACCGGAAGCTAAGCCAGCTCCAGAAGCTAAGCCAGTTCCAGAAGCTAAGCCAACACCGGAGGCTAAGCCAGTTCCAGAAGCTAAGCCAGCTCCAGAAGCTAAGCCAGCTCCAGAAGCTAAGCCAACACCGGAGGCTAAGCCAGCTCCAGAAGCTAAGCCAGCACCGGCACCAACTACACCTGCACCAACACCGGAAAAACCAGCTAAACCAGTTGAGGCTGCACCAAACGCTTCGGTTTCAGCAATTGAGAAACAAGTTATTGATTTAACAAATGCCGAAAGACAAAAAGCAGGTCTAAAACCATTACAATCAGATAGTAAATTAATGGATTCAGCCCGTGCAAAATCTAAAGACATGTCATCAAAAGGGTATTTCTCACATACGAGCCCTACATATGGCAGCCCATTTGATCAAATGAAACAATTTGGCGTTTCATATAGCGCAGCAGGCGAAAACATTGCAATGGGTCAACGTACTCCTGCAGAAGTTGTTAAAGCTTGGATGGATTCTCCAGGACATAGAGAAAACATTTTAAAACCCGGCTTTACTCATATCGGAATCGGTTATGATTCAAACGGTAACTACTGGACACAACAATTTATTACTAAATAAAATATAAACTTTGAAAAAGCGATTCTCCAAGCCAATCTTAAATGGCTTGGGAGAATCGCTTTTTAAATTTTCGATAGCTAATATAGGAAACTATATTAACACGCTATACATAATATTGTTATGTTAACCTATTTATTTTTACGTTTAGATGGTTACCGCCGTGTGCATACTTTAAGCATGGGGTGAAGGTATGACAGAGAAGCTTTCGACAAGTAGTTTAATTTTATACATAAAAGAACGATTTCATAATACTGCAGATCTTTTTGTTGAGGAAATGGAATGGAAAGGCGAATCTGCGATTATTTGTTATTTTTCAGTTTTAACTGAAGGTTCGACGTTGAATGAACAGATTGAAATCCTAAGGAAAAGAGCTGAAGACGGACTTCCAGACTGGGGTGAGACAGGAGCGTCAAAAGTTCTTCCTTTTTCGATGTCGACAATGGTTGATGCAGTATGTGTTGGTTCAGTCGCGGTAATTTTTCCGAAAACGAACCAACTACTAAAGATTACGATACCGAACATTACTGTGCGCTCCCCAGATGAGCCGGCCAATGAAACTGTCATTCGCGGTGCCCATGAAGGTTTCGTTGAAAGCAATGATAAAAATATATCTCTAATTCGAAAGCATCTTGCAATCCCGGATATAGTCGTAAAGAATCTACAGCTTGGGAATGTAACGAATACGAAAGTCACTTATATCTATATTGAGTCAATCGCTGATAAAGAAGTTGTTCAGGAAGTTAAATATCGTCTGGAAAATATCAATGCACCTAAAATATACAGCATTGGACAAATCGAAGATTACTTGGAAGATTCGGTTTGGTCCCCTTTCCCGCAGTTCCTTAACACGGAAAGATCTGACCGCGTCGTCGCGAATTTATTGGAAGGGAAAATCGTTATTTTTACCGACCAATCTTCTACTGCGCTCATTGCACCTGTATCATTTTTGTCATTTTACGAGTCTCCGGACGATTTTAATGGACGAGTCTTGGTCGGAACATTCTATCGTATTCTCAGGGTTCTTAGTTTCATGATTGCCATTTTCCTGCCTGCATTTTATATTGCGGTGGTCGGTTTCCATTCGGAAATTTTGCCGTTTGAAATTAGTCAAAAAGTGAAAGTTGCAGTGCAAGATATCCCTTACCGTCCGCTTATTGAAGCGCTTATTGTGGAAGTTTTCATTGAAATTATCCGGGAAGCTGCAATACGGTTACCGACACCAATTGGTCCGACAATCGGGATTGTTGGCGGTCTTGTTATCGGCGATGCGATTGTCAATGCAGGACTGGTGTCGAATTTAATGGTTATCGTCGTAGCGATGACCGCAATTGCAAGTTTTGTCGTGCCATCTTTCGAGATGAACATGACAATACGAATGATTCGATTTCCCTTCATGCTTGCAGCGTCCCTTTTTGGATTTTTCGGCATCGCTATCGCGACACTTATTCTATTTATCCATTTGTTGAATCAGTCTTCACTGAATCAACCCTATTTGTCACCGGTCGTGCCATTCGATCCTTCCCGTTTTAAAAATATAATCTTCAGGGTCCCTTATTATAAAAATCATAAGCAACAACAAACATTTACACACGGTGGGGACAATAAGAAGGATGGTGAAGAAACCTGAATTTCAATTTATCAAGAATCCAGTTTTTCTTACTTCTCTTCATTGTACAGACAGGGTCGTCGTTCTTTGCCTTTCCATCGGAGTTCATAAATGTTATCGGCAGGGATGCATGGCTGGTTTTTCTTGTTGCTGGTATTCTTCACTACATGTTACTACTCTTTTATGAACGGTATTATATGCGGTTTACTTTTGGTCCTTTTGTCGGGTGGTTGTATAAAGGGTACTGGCTTTTTGTTGCAGTGACATTTCTTTCATACATCGACTATACATTAGCGGTGTGGGGGTTCCCGGAAACACCTCAAATTATCGTGATTGCTGCGCTAGTTAGTGTCTCGCTCTATGCGAACTTGAGTAGGGCTGAAACAGTCATCAATTTATCTGTTATTTTAATCCCACTCATTTTCATTTTTCTTATAATTATACAGTTTGCTTGGGGCGATCTAGTATGGACGAACATTTTCCCAATAGGAGAATCGACTGGAACGGAATGGTTTAACGGTCTTTTAAAGGCGCAGATTGCTTTCATAGGCGTTGAATTATACTTGTTTTACAGAAGACATGTCGATGTAAAGATGAAAATAAAAGGACTTCCATTATTCGTCTACCAAATGGCGTGGTTTTCGTTCTTCTTTTTCTCCGTACTTCTAACAACTTTATATTTCACGCTCACCGGGTTGCAAGAGATTCCGGAACCAATTCTTTTGATTTTGAAATCCCAGGAAGTTACTTTTGTCGAGCGGCTCGACTTGTTTTTCCTATATATTTGGATGATTTGGAGCATCATTACTGTGGCAATTGTTTCCTTTTCCGCTTTGTATGTCCACCGTCTTCATGCAAAAGAGCATCACAAAAGGGATACCATTATTTGGCATGTACTGCTCGTTTTGTTGCCTTTATTCTTTGTGTCAAAAAAGGATGTAGTAAAAATGGCTGATCTTATCATTTATGTCCACCTCCTGTTTACCATCCTCATTCCGGCCATCGTCATCATTAAGAACAGGAGGAAAGGAAAATGAAAAAAACCGCTCTTATTTTCATCGCATGTTCTATCCTATTGGCAGGATGTTGGGATGAACAATTATACAAAGAACTTACCATCGTTCCGCTTGTTGGTTTTGAGGGGGAACCCGGGGAAATGAAGGGATACTTCACGAAGCTTGAAGTAACTGACGGCACCGCCAGTTATTCGACTGTTGAAGGAAGTGGTGTATCCCCAAGGGAGACACGGCTTGATGCAAATCGGAAAACGAATGAAACGCTCAGTGTTACACAATTGCAAGTTATACTTCTTTCAGAGGATACTGTGAAATCGGATGTCATAAATACTTTCGATGTCTACTTAAGGGCGCCAACTAACCCGTTGAGTAGTAGATTTGCGGTTGTAGAAGGTGAAATGGCTTCATATATGAAGAAGAACGAAGAGGTGGCCGTTGAGCTACCCCAGTACTATATTGACTTGTTGGAATCTGCCATATCGTTCTCTATTATTCCGGACACCGACATTCAGCAAACTGCTGAATTACAAAATGACGATGCAATTGAACTTTCATTGCCTTTCCTTAAAATATCCGAAACGACCGGTACACCCGAAGTTATGGGGGTGGCCTTGTTCAGTGATAAAGTTTTCACGGGGCACACATTGGACAAGAAGGCATCCAAAATCGTTCAGATTCTTAAGAAGAAGCCTGGAAAGTTTACGTTGTTCACCTATATGTGGGAAAAAGAAGGTAAATCGTATCCACTTTCAGTTCAACTCGCCACCTACAAAAGGAATTGGGACATTCGGGACAGCAAAATCAATGCAACTTATAAAATGAAATTCGGGGTTGAAGAATTTGCATACGATCACCTGGATGTAGATGAAATAAGGAAAGAGTTAGAGGAATTCCTTTCGAAAGAACTGACGAAGGATTTCAACGAGGTGATCAAGAAATTGCAAGATGCCAAGAGTGACGCCGTTGGTTTCGGTAGAACAGTTCGTGCATTCCATCCAAAACTATGGAACCAAGGGAAATGGAGTGACACGTTTTCGGGGCTCGACATAAATGTAAAAGTAGAGGCGGAAATTACGCGGACCGGCATACTGAATTGAATACTATAAAACCCGCGAGACCTATGTGTGGCATCGCGGGTTTCATTTTTAACTAAATTTCTTTTTTTGAATATGGCGTAGACGTACTGTAAGTGTGATCGCGCCCACCGTTAACCCGGCAATTAGGCCAACCCAATAACCATACGGACCAAGATTTGTATACGTGGCCATTAGGTATCCAATAGGCAATCCTATAACCCAGTACGAAACAATTGCCATGATAAATGTGATATTCACATCTTTGTATCCCCTAAGCGCGCCTTGAACCGGCGCTTGGATTGCATCGGAAAGTTGAAAAATCGCAGCATAAATAAAGAAATGCACTGACAATTTCACGATGTTCAAATCGCTTGTGTAAATTGACGCAATCTGCTCTCTGAATAACAACAAAATTGAAATTGATAGTAAACTAAATAAAATAGCAAACCCGACGCTTAGATAACTGTAATGTTTCGCGTCTCGCATTCGTCCGGCGCCAACTTCTTGCCCGACTAGAATAGTCGTTCCGATTGAAATGCTCAGCGGAATCATATACAAAAGCGAAGTGAAATTAAGCGCAATTTGATGTGCTGATATGACGGCTGTAGAATAGTTCGCCATTAATAATGTAACTGCGGAGAAAATACTAATTTCAACGAAAATCGAAATCCCGATTGGCACACCGATGAATAGAATTTCCCTCCACTTGGCAAAAGAGATTTTTCCCCATTGTGCGAATAGCTTATAGTCAACGAACGGACCCCATCCCCAAGCAATCGCACAGGCTATAAAGAACACAAGCCAATAAGTAATGGCAGAAGCATAACCAGCTCCAGCGCCGCCGAGTTCAGGAAAACCCCATTGTCCGTAAATCAGAAGATAATTTAATAAAATATTTATCGGGGCAGCTAACAGAATAACTGACATTGAAACACGCGTTGCTCCCAGTGCATCAAAGAAAGAACGTAACACTGTGTAAGCGAATAAAGGAAGAAGGCCAAAACTCATGCCTTTTAAGTAATCAGAAGCAACTGTACGGACTTGTTCTTCAAGCGGCATAGCCTCTAAAATTGGAGCAACTGCGAATAGTATAACTAAAAAAACAATTGCAGAAAGCGCTACCGACACGTATAGTCCTTGTTGTACTGTTGGTCGCACGTCTTCCTTTTGACGGGCTCCAACTAGCTGGGCAATAATCGGTGTTAGCGCCATCAATATTCCGGCTAACCCCGTATAAACTGGTACCCAAAAGGAAGAACCGATTGTTACGCCTGCTAGATGGTATGTATCATATCGTCCTGTCATAAGTATATCGAAGAACGTAATCATATACATGGCGACCTGCGTAATTAGAATCGGCATGATAATTTTCGCCATATTCCATGGCTTATTTCTTAAAGTTAACGCATTGTTCATATATCTCCACCCTTTACTTGACGATTAGATAGTAGTGTACCATGAATTCTTTGCTATAATAAGGGGTGTTCAATCGTATAGAATACATATTTAGAATAGAAGAGGTGAAGGCCTTATGAAACGGCCGATTATTTTACTAACGGGCGGCGGCACTGCTGGTCATGTTTCTGTGAATGAAGCGCTGATCCCCGTATTTCATGAGCGCGGGTACGAAATCCATTATATCGGGTCTCACGACGGAATTGAAAAAGAACTCATTGGAGATAATCAGCCCGACGTTACGTACCATGCAATTCAAAGCGGAAAATTAAGACGTTATTTTTCAATGAAAAACTTCACGGATCCTTTTCGAGTCGGGACTGGATTCATACAAGCACTATCGATTATTCGCAGGCTAAGACCTGAGATTATCTTTTCCAAGGGGGGATTTGTTTCCGTTCCCGTCGTTTTAGCGGCAAGAGTTGCTAAAATTCCTGTCGTTATACATGAATCTGATGTCACGCCAGGGCTTGCCAATAAAATGTCATTGCCATTTTCAAATCATATTTTCACGGTATTTGAACAAACATTGGAATATGTTCCATCAGGAAAAGCAACTTGTACTGGTGCAATCATTCGTCCTGAATTATTCCAGGGGGCAAAAGAGGAAGGTCTGCGAATAACGGGATTTAACGGAGATAAACCTATCATCATTGTTATGGGCGGTAGTCAAGGTTCGGCGATATTAAACGAAGCAATTCGAAAGGACCTTCAATCGATTACGAATACTTTTGATGTTATCCATTTATGCGGTAAAGGAAATCTTGATAACGCTAGCGAGAACTTCCCGGGATATAAACAATTTGAATATGTAACGGATAGTTTACCGCATTTATTGGCAGCGTCAGATTTTGCTGTATCGCGTGCAGGGTCGAATGCTATATTTGAGTTACTTGCACTACGAATTCCAATGCTACTAATTCCGCTTTCCGCTGCCCAAAGCAGGGGGGACCAGTTATTAAATGCTGCATTCTTTAAATCAATTGGCACTGCACGTGTCTTGAAGGAAGAAGAAATCTCACTACGGCCATTTTCAGAAGAACTAGTAGAATTTAATCAAGAGAAAGATTATTTGATTGGAAATATGTTGAAAACCGAAATGCCGAAAACACCTGAAGAAATGGTCGCCTTGATAATGGCACAGAGGAATTAATAGAAATTGATATTCACTACCACTAAACTCCAATATCTATTCACATTTCGACTATAAAATCAATATTTGGAAAGAAAAGTCTAGTTGTTCGTGCGAAACCCTTTAAGTTCTAGTCTTTGCATGGTAAAATTAACAAGGATAAAAAAATAACAAAAACACAATATGCCATTGGCAAATGTGGAGGTCATTGTTCATGTCAAAAAATTCAGATGCCCATCGATCCCCTTACGATGCTTTTACGGGACCTAACCTTGGGTATGTAATGGAAATGTATGATTTGTTCAAGTCGTCCCCGGAATTGGTCGAACCTGAACTTGCAGAAATGTTTAGCCGTTTCGGGTCGCCAGTCCAACAGGATGGGGCACACGATACAGTAGCAGAAGCGCTACCGGCAAGTAATATTGGAAAAGTCATTGCAGCATTTAAATTGCAAGACGCAATCCGTACATACGGACATCTTGCAGCCGATATCTATCCGCTAAACGATCGTCCAACTGATTCAACTCGAATTGAGCTGTCATATTATAATTTAGTTGAAAGCGACTTAGAAGAAATGCCTGCATCCCTATTTTTAAAGAATGTGCCAAGCACTGTTGAAAATGGACTTGATGCAATTAACTACTTGAAATCTTTATACACAGGAAAAATAGCTTTTGAATTTGATCATGTAATCGATGAACAAGAACGCGAATGGATCCAATCAAATATTGAAAGCGGTAACGTAGCCGCGAATCTATCAAAAGATGGTAAAAAAGAGTTGCTCGAGAGACTTACTAAGATCGAAGGATTCGAAAAGTATATTCACCGTACATTTGTAGGCGCCAAACGCTTTTCTATAGAAGGTCTGGATACACTCGTCGTTCTTTTCGATGAACTTGTTCGTCGTTCAGAAGAAAACAAAACTGATAAAATGCTTATAGGCATGGCACACCGCGGACGTTTAAACGTGCTTACGCATGTCTTGAATAATCCGTACGAAATGTTTTTCGCATTATTTGCTGGCGTTTCAGATGAACCGTTCATACCAAAAGACGGTACATTAGAAACGTCTCGCGGCTGGTACGGAGATGTCGTCTATCACTTAGGTGCAACATATACAGGGAAATCTGGAATGAAGCGCTTCTTGGCATACAACCCGTCACATTTGGAAGTCGTCAACTCAGTTGTCACAGGGCAAACAAGAGCTGCTCAAGAACAACAAAATAATGTTGGTTTACCGGAACAAGACACTGATTCTGCATATGCAGTACTTGTACACGGAGATGCAGCATTCCCAGGTCAAGGCATCGTTCCTGAGACATTTAACTACAGCCGAGTTCGTGGATTCCGAACAGGCGGTTCAGTACATGTTATTGCCAATAACATGATTGGTTTTACGACTGAACATTACGATTCCAGATCTACACATTATTCTTCTGATCCAGCAAAAGGATTTGAAGTTCCGATTATACATGTAAATGCCGATAGCCCTGAATCTGTCATCGCTGTCGCGTCGTTTGCATTCGAATATCGACAAAAGTTCGGGAAAGATATCGTGATTGATTTACTTGGATATCGTCGCTATGGACATAACGAGATGGATGAACCGCTAGTAACAAACCCGGTTATGTATCATTCTGTTCATAAACATCCAACTGTTCGAGAAATATATGGGAATACACTCGTTTCTGAAAACGTCGTTACCAAAAAAGAAGTTGATCAACTTGACGCCGATGTATTTAAAATTATGCAAAAAGCGCACGATGTTGTCAGAGACCATCCAGCTTCAAAAGATAAAAAACAAGGTCCACTGGAAATTCCAGAAGAAGTACTTGCCGGGTATCCTAGAGATTTGGAAACTGGTATTGAAGAGAGTAGGCTTAGAACTTTAAACGAAGACCTTCTAGCATTTCCGGAAGATTTTGATGTTTTTGGCAGACTCGTCCGTATTTTAAAAAGACGTGAAGAACCATTCAAAGGGAAAAACAAAATTGATTGGGCACATGCCGAAACACTTGCTTTTGGTTCAATATTACAAGATGGGAACCCGATCAGACTTTCCGGTCAAGACGTTCAACGCGGTACATTCGCGCAACGCCACTTAGTGATACACGATGAAAAAACTGGGGAAGAATTAGTTCCTTTACATCATATTTCAGGCGCTAAGGCATCGTTCACCGTTAATAATAGTCCGCTGACAGAAGCTGCAATTGTCGGATATGAATTTGGTTATAACTTAGAAAACCAGAAGGCGCTTGCAATTTGGGAAGCGCAATATGGCGACTTTGCAAATATGGCCCAAGTCATGTTTGACCAATTCGTTTCAGCAAGCAGATCTAAATGGGGTCAGAAGTCTGGTCTGGTGTTATTACTACCACATGCCCATGAAGGCCAAGGACCCGAACATACGAGTGCGCGACTTGAAAGATTCTTACAATTATCTGCCGAAAATAACTGGACGGTTGCAAACTTATCAAGTTCTGCAAACTACTTCCATATTTTACGCAGGCAAGCAAAAATGCTCGGAGAACCATCCATGCGTCCACTAGTTATTGTTTCACCGAAATCATTACTTCGCCATCCATTAGTCGGTGCGGATGTAAATGATTTAACTGAAGGAAGTTTCCAAACTGTTCTTGAACAACCTGGAACTGGGACTAAGAAAACAAAAGTGGAACGTATTTTGTTCGCAAGCGGTAAAATGGCAATCGATTTGGCTGAACAAGTAAAAGACGGGAAAGGTTTCGATCATTTGCATATTGTTCGCGTTGAACAATTATATCCATTCCCATCGGAGAAAATCAGTGATATCGTTGCTCGTTATCCAAAAGTTAAAGAACTTGTCTGGGTGCAAGAAGAACCGAAAAACATGGGGTCGTGGTCCTATGCATATCCATATGTTCAAGAAATCGCAGGCAATAAGAAAGTTTCATATGTTGGTCGAATTCACCGTTCAAGTCCATCTGAAGGTGACGGAGCGTCTCATTCTATTGAACAAAAACGTATTATTGCAGAAGCATTAAAAGCTTAAAGCGGAATGACTTAAGGAGGAAATTAAAGTGGCAGAAATTATTGTACCAGAACTAGCAGAATCGATTACAGAGGGAACAATATCACGATGGATTAAACAGCCTGGTGAAAATGTAGAGCGTGGGGAATTTATCGTTGAGTTAGAGACTGATAAGGTAAACGTTGAAATCATTTCAGAAGAAGCAGGTATTATCCAAGAACATCTTGCAGCTGAAGGTGACACAGTAGAAGTAGGTCAAGTCATTGCAATCGTAGGGGAAGGTTCCGGAGCTCCTGCTGCATCAGCTCCAAAAGCAGATGCAACACCAGCAGAAAAAGTAGAAGAAACACCTGCCGTTGATGAATCATCAGGAGCAGAAGACCGCACACTTGCAAGCCCAGCGGCACGCAAACTAGCAAGAGAAAAAGGAATTGACCTTGCTGCGATAAATCCAGTAGATCCAATGGGACGCATAAAAGTACAAGATGTTGAAGCACACGGTTCTGCGCCAAAAGCACAACCAGCTACAGCACCTGCATCGAAAGTAGAAGCGGCGGATGATGGCCGGATTACACGCGAGAAAATGACGCGTCGTCGTCAAACGATTGCAAAACGTCTGTTAGAAGTTAGACAATCAACTGCAATGCTGACAACTTTCAATGAAATTGACATGACTAAAGTTATGGAACTACGTTCACGTAAAAAAGACGAGTTTTTCGATCAATATGACCAGCGTCTTGGTTTCATGTCATTCTTCACGAAAGCGGTAGTAGCAGCACTTAAAAAATATCCTTACGTAAACTCAGAAATCGACGGCGACGAGATTCTACTGAAAAACTTCTATGATATCGGTATTGCTGTTTCCACTGAAGGCGGTCTCGTAGTACCAAACGTAGTTGATGCAGATCGTAAAAACTTTGCTGAAATCGAAGGGGCAATCCGTGAACTTGCATTAAAAGCACGTGATAACAAACTTACAATTGCTGATATGACAGGCGGATCCTTTACAATTACAAATGGCGGCGTATTTGGTTCATTAATGTCAACGCCAATTTTAAATGGTACGCAAGTAGGAATACTCGGTATGCACTCAATCGTTCGACGCCCTGTAGCTATCGGCGATAATATCGAAATTCGTCCAATGATGTACATTGCACTTTCTTATGACCATCGCGTAATTGATGGTAAAGATTCTGTTGGATTTTTGAAAATGGTTAAAGAACTTATTGAAAATCCAGAAGATTTACTGCTAGGTTCATAATAAGTGAATCGGCCTGCCTTATGGGCGGGTCGGTTTTTCATTATACAAAAAGGAAGTGTGTAATGTGAATTTCAAAACTTGGAAAACGGCACCTGCAACTCGCACTGTCGTATGCAAGCATGCCGATGCTGAAAAATATGTAGTGAATAAAGTTCTAACACCTGGTAAAGAGTATGAAGTGAAAAATGAAACAGATGAATTCATTTTCGTAGTGGATAATACAGGGAAAGTTGGAGGCTATTATAAAACTTATTTTGAGTAATAAGTATTTTCCGATTCCCTTCTTGGTGAATCGGTTTTTTTATTAGGAGGGTAACGAATGCATCAACTAGTTGAAAACGAACAAACAAAGCGATTACAAAACCATTACACAACCGAAGCAGAATTGTTAATACAGGAAGGTGGGTATATTTCTCCTGATAATCACTTATGGGAAGATATTCTCGTCAGTGTGGTCTTAAAAAAACCTGTATTGCTCAAGGGTCCATCCGGATCTGGAAAAACTAGGTTGGCTCAGTCAATATCTAGCTATTTCGGACAACCCATGCATAGTATAAATTGTTCTGTAGATCTTGATTCTGAATCACTTCTTGGCTTTAAAACGATCATTCAAAAAGAAGGCCAAACAGTGATTGATTTCGTAGAAGGTCCAGTTGTACAAGCAATGAAAAAAGGACATATTTTATATATCGATGAGATTAATATGGCTAGACCCGAAACATTGCCTATTTTACATAGCGTCTTAGACCATCGTCGCATGCTTACAAACCCTTTTACAGGGGAGGTCATCTACGCTCATGAGGATTTCACTATTATTTCTGCTATAAACGAAGGATATGTAGGAACATCGCCTATGAATGAGGCGCTAAAAAATAGATTTGTTTCATTTACAATTCCGTATTTATCAGGTGAGGCGTTGAAGACTTTGATTGCAGCTGAACATCCTAATGCACCACAAGGTTTAGTTGATACGATATTAAATATTGGTAATGATTTAAGGAAACAGGTCATGAATGGTTTATTATCCGATGAAGCCGCATCAATCCGAAGCTTATTGGATGCGATTAGTTTATCAGAACATATCCCAGTTAAAAGAGCTATTCGTTATGCAATCGCGGAGAAGTTAGATGATCAAGTTGAGCGGAAATTAGTCATGGAACTCGTAGACACTTGGGTAGAATGAGGCGATACTAATGGTGAAAATGAATCGATTTATTCAATTTAATGATGAAACGGTCGATACCCAAACGCTTTTACTTTATGAAAGACTCGGTCGGGCACTTGCGGATGCACAATTTCTTGAATTAACGGAAAGAAAGTTACTGGAATTTCGTCCAAAGGAAAGCATCATATCGATGAGTGTTTTCTGGCGTCATAGATCTGAAGAAGTCATGCATTTAGGCCGCCTGTCTGATGTTTATTTATTAACTGCTGGTTTTTGGAAGCATTTTAATGTACCAGCTTGGAGTCGATTTACACGCAAGATTGAATTAGATCCTTTCCAGAAGTTTTCGAAAGAACTTCTTCTTTTATTAGAGGAATTTCGACTAATGGACAAAGTTATGCAGAATCGACCTGGAACAACGACAGCTTTTAATACTAGACGCCATGCTTACGTCAATTTTCATAGAAATAGTGTGCATCCCAATATGCAAAAAGGCCTGTTAGCTGATGCATTGCTTAACGAATTATTTATATTGCTACACGAAGGCATGTTTGCGGGCTCCGAAGTGGACTGGGGTCCTATCCCGATAGATTTAATTAAATCGGTCCTTGAAAATGCATACGACACCAGAAATACACAAGACAATGTATTTATTGTCGAAAGAATTACTGGTATTGTTGCGCAATCACTCCACCAAGACTTATTCCATCAATACTATTCAATCGGAGATTCGATTACCGAACAGCTTGCTGAATTCCATTACCATAAAGGGTTAGGGGAGACTGATGAAGGTGAAGAAGGCAAGAAGGAGACCATTGAAGAAGTATTTAGATCTTGGCACGAAGAAAATGAACGTGAGGCAGGAGTGCATCTTGAATACGAACTGGAGCATGGACGTTCAGGTAAATCAGATGGTAGTGGTGAAACACCTGGAAATGAAGATGCTCAAGTTGAAGAAATAGGATTTGGACAATCTGAAGGGGACGTAAGTAAAAGTTCAGACGGGGAAGAGCACGAGGAAATTGAAGTAAGGGACTCCAAAAAAAAAGCAGGAAAGTTATTTGGAAAAGAGCATTTGCATGTGGTTTATGAAGAACAACGTATTGAACCAATCAATGAAATGGAAAACCGTCAAAAGTTAATGAGTTGGCGTGAACTTCAAAGACCGTTTGTCCGCTCTTTTATCGAAGAAATGAAAAAGAGAATCGATTTAAAAGAGGACTCAAAGCGAGAACGATTAATGAAAGGGAGATTATCATCGAAGTTAACGACGCTTGTTGTTGATGAACGTCCTAAGCCCTTTTATCGTAAAAATGCACCTTCCGTTAATTTAGATGCTGTTTTTGGCTTGTTGGTAGATGGTTCAGCATCGATGATTGATAAACTAGATGAAACAAAACAGGCAGTTTTATTATTCCACGATGTGCTCAATGAGTTAAAAGTGATTCATGAAATATCCTTGTATTATGAGGAAGCAGAAAAAGCATCAGCTGAAATTCAACCGAATGTATTTGGTCTCATGCATACATTTATGGATCGAAATCGGGATAATGGAATGTCTATCTTATCTTTTGATGCGAATGAGGATAATCGTGATGGATTTGCAATCAGGTGGATGGGCGAAAGACTTTCAGCCCGACAGGAGAAGCATAAATTTTTATTAGTTTTTTCCGATGGAGAACCATCCGCCTATGGTTATGATAGAAATGGTATTCTTGATACTGCAGAAGCGGTAATGGAAGTTGAAAAAAGAGGGATTTCCGTAATCCATTTATTTTTATCTTCTGAAGAACCCTTAGAAGAACAAAGAGAGTTATTTTCAATGATTTTTGGCAATAAAACCGCATCGTCAAGTAATGTTGAAGACTTTACAGATCAGACGCTGCGGATATTAAGAAAACTTTTTACAATTGTAATCCGAAATACGTGATAGATAACTGAGCAAAAGAAGGGACGAAAAACCATTGTGGTTTTTCGTCCCTTTTCACATGTTTTTATCTTCACAAAACAACCGTAAGTTATTGTGAGCGGTTTTCTGTTTTTTCGTGAACTGCGATGAGTCGCTGTTTCAATTCTTCTTCCATGCGACCAATTTCAATTTCTGCAGCTTTGCGTTTAGCACGTCCATCCGCTTGGATAAGTAAAGTTTCTTCGATTGTTTGAATTAAATTCTCTTGTGTTTTCTTCAAAGTATCGATTTCAATTATGCCGCGCTCATTTTCTTTTGCAGTTTCAATTGAATTCATTTTAAGCATTTCCGAGTTTTTGAGTAATAAATCATTCGTCGTTTTCGTAACTAATTTTTGCGATTCAACTGCTTTTCTTTGACGATTTAATGTGAGCGCGATTGCAATTTGGTTTTTCCAAAGTGGAATCGAAGTCATGATTGATGATTGAATCTTTTCCGCAAGCGTTTGATTTGTTTGTTGAATCATACGTATTTGTGGTGCACTTTGAATAGTGATTTGGCGGGATAACTGTAAATCATATAAGCGTTTTTCAAGTCTATCTAAAAATTGCACCATGTCATTTACTTCTTGAAAGGCCATTTGATCATTTGATAACTCGGCTTCACGTCGCATATTCGGTATGATTTCGTACGTTAACTCGTCACGCTTAATCTCCGCTGCAGCTATATACACATTAAGTGCTTGGAAATATGTTTTATTCTGTTCATATAAATTATCAAGCATTTTTACATCTTCGATTAAACCACGCTTAGAGTGTTCAAGTTGGACACCGATACGGTCAATTTGTGTGCTCAACTTTTGATATTTAGTCATCATTTCTTGAATTGACTTGGAAACCCTTCCGAATAATCTACTGATTGCAGATTGTTTCTTTTCACTTAAGTCATCAGGATCTATTTCTCCCAATCTATCCATTAACTCTTTAAGCACATCTCCAACAGGTCCAATGTCTTGGCTCTGAACATGATCGAGCATCTGATGGGAGAAGTGGGAAAGTTCGCTTTGTGCATTTGCACCGTAAGTAATTATCGCCTCATAATTTCCAACAGGGATCTGTTCAGCTAATTGAACTGCCTTTTCCCGCTCCGCGGGTGTTAAACGATCCAATAATTTTACTGCGGTGCCGGCCTGTTGATTATCTGTTTGCATTTCCTTCGGTAGTAGGGGTTCATTCATGTCAAATGGGTTATCCAGTAGATCATCCATTGATTTAACATTATTTGTCATGCTATTATTTTCTGTCATTTGTTGTGTCGTCTCCTTCCATTTCTAAAAGCGGCTTATTCTTATTCATCGTCACATCGACGAAGTCGAGTTCCATTTGTAGTCTTTCCATATCTGATGCAAGTAGATTGCGCAAATCTTGCTCAAGTTGTTGATTCACATCAGCTAATGTGTTTCTAGTATTCTGAAGTGCTATCTGGAGTTCTTTATCTTTTAATGGTTGGTTAACAAGGATTGAATATTTGGATGTTAATTCAACCGCCGAATCTAGATGCGCATAGAAAAAGTTCTCGGCATGATAAAACTTTTCGGGATTTGTTCGAATGATGCCAAGTATCCTTCTGGAAATCGTATTTATTTCATGAAGCTGTTTAAATGCTTGTACGGATCGTACCTTACCATAATAGCTATTTAGCCGTTTTAACTTTTGTTTTGCATCATTCATTTGGCCATTAATATAATTGTACTCGGACCGATTCAATCCTACTTTTTTAATCGTTGATGTTATTTGGATTTGTTTTATTGTAAATGTACTACCCAGATATAGCGCAATTCCAAGGCCTGTTGCTGCAAAGATGTTTAAACCGGTACCTAGTATTAAATATAACCATGTAGCAATACTTATTGGTGTTGATATAGTTTGTCGTATGAAGAAGTTTTTTATTTCTTTCACTTTCAGGCCCCCTTTACTCATATACTTTAATACGAATTCAAACAGATAAAGTTTCATTCTTGATGTTAATTATACCTTATATTCCTCTTGGTCACATTCCTTTTGATTGATCATAAGCAATTAAATGGACTTTGTTACCCAATTTGCTAAAATTAAAGACGTTCTTGAATGGAACTATTAAATTGAGAGATTATCTCCTAAATTGGAGGGGACAGACTATGTATGAAGTAATCTATATGAAAGCAGATTTTGAACCATGGTGGATGTTTGAAGGTTGGGAAGAAGAGGTTCTTTCAAGACAAACATTTTCTGATGAGTATCACGCGATTAATTTTCTAGAAGAAACACTATCTACTCTTCGGGTAAAATATAAAAATGAATCTGTAAAAAAGAATTGTTTTTTTGCTTTTTGGTCAGAAAACGAAAAACTAAGTTGTGAAGCATGTAGCGATGATTTACAAATTTATCATGGAATTATTTTATTGTTTAAGGGTAAACCATATAGTAGGTGAAGGAATAGAAATTAGAATAATTTGTTTTTTCTAATTGACAAATTTATTTATAATGTTATAATAGATACAACAATAAAAGCAGGGAACACCCGACTAACGTATTCACATATTACAAAAAGTGATCGGCGTTTACGGTACTTTTTGTAATATGTGAATTTTTCTATTCAGGAAAGTTCCATATTATAAGTATTTATTATTTGGAGGGTATTAACATGAAACAAGGTACAGTAAAATGGTTTAACGCAGAGAAAGGTTTCGGCTTCATTGAAGTTGAAAACGAAGACGACGTATTTGTACACTTCTCAGCAATTGAAGGAGAAGGGTTCAAATCACTTGACGAAGGTCAACAAGTTGAATTTGAAGTTGTTGAAGGTGACCGCGGCCCACAAGCTGCGAACGTTGTTAAATTAGTCTAATCTAAGTATTAGAAGAGGCATCCTCCCACAAGAGGATGCCTCTTTTTCATTAAAGAATTTTCAAAGCTCCTTTGAAAATTCTTCCATAACCCACATCATCAAGAAATATCAGCTTCGACTTTTTACTTACGCACCGATTCTAAAGTCGAAGTAACAATAAAGTCTTCTTCATCTTCAGTTACCATAACTGCTTCTCTTTTGATTTCTCCAAAGTTTTCTGCAAAGTATTTTCGATTTGTAAAATCATTTTCTTTCATTTCAATAACTAATACATGTTCAAAGGACTGATAGGGTGTTTCAACTGTTGCGTCAGTTTCCACAATTGTCCATTGATTAAATGTAGCGCCTACTTCTAAAGGTTTTTGTAAATAAATTTCTTTTGCAGTTAATTTACTAATTGCTTCTTTTGAGGGGAATGGCTCATCATTGTCGATGGCATCCTCGGCCAGTGTTTCGATTTTATCATTTTCGACTTGGAATATTTTTCGTATTAAAGTCCCGCCGTTGTTTTCATCTATCACTACATATTTGCTGTCAATATGGGTGACCTCAATGTTTAGTTCGGCAAATTCATTTCCATCGCCTTCGTAGTGTGCGCTAGACCCGTCAGGCAAAAAGAAATTAATCATCGCAACTTCTAAAGTTTTTTTATCATCAGCGTCCGTAGTTTGATCGTCTACTTTCTCTTCTTTTTCAGAATCTTGATTGGTTTTTTTGTCAACTGGAGGATCAATGGTGTTTTTTTGTGTGCAGCCAACAACTAGGAACAGGGCAGAAAAAAGCATTATCAATAGCTTATTTTTCTTCATGACGATCACTCCTTTTGTACAGGTAGTATACCACCGATGCTAGTTTTTAAATCATGAAAAAACGTCCTTTTACGTAAAAGGACGTTTTTCATCTTATTTATTTTTTGTTTTTCCATTCCAAGTATTCGTTGTAAGTCATAAGCTTATCAGTAATTGTTCCGTCGTCATTAATCTCAATGATTCGGTTTGCAATTGTTTCAATGAACTGGTGGTCATGTGATGTAAAGATCATTGACCCTTTAAATGCAATTAAACCATCATTCAATGCTTGAATAGACTCTAAATCTAAATGGTTTGTTGGTTCATCTAGAAGAAGTACGTTCGCACTTGTAAGCATCATTTTTGATAACATACAGCGAACTTTTTCGCCACCGGAAAGAACTGCTGGCTTTTTGTTAACTTCTTCACCAGAGAAGAGCATACGGCCAAGGAAACCGCGTAAAAATGTTTCTGTTTGATCTTCAGGTGAATATTGACGTAACCACTCAACTAAAGAATTTTCAGAGCCCTGGAAGAACTTGTTATTATCAATAGGGAAGTAGGCACGTGTTGTTGTCACACCCCATTTGATATACCCTGCATCTGGTTCAGTTTCTTCCGCTAAAACATCCAAAAGAGCTGATTTTGCAAGTGGATTTCCAAGAAGGATTACTTTATCTTCTCTACCTATATTAAATGAAACATTATCAACCATTTTATTACCGTCAACCGTTATAGATAGATCTCTAGTCGTTAGAACATCATTTCCAATTTCGCGCCCGATTTGGAAATTTACATAAGGATAACGTCTTGATGAAGGACGAATATCATCCAGTTCAATCTTATCTAACGTTTTCTTACGTGATGTCGCTTGTCGCGATTTGGAAGCATTTGCGCTAAAACGTGCAATAAAGGCTTCAAGTTCTTTAATTTTCTCTTCTTTTTTCTTGTTTTGGTCTTGAGCCATTCTTAATGCAAGTTGGCTTGACTCGTACCAAAACTCATAGTTACCAGGATAAATTTGTATTTTACCAAAATCCAAATCTGCAATTTGCGTACAAACGTTATTCAAGAAGTGACGGTCATGGGAAACCACGATGACTGTATTATCAAAGTTGATCAAGAACTCTTCTAGCCAATGAATTGCTTGAATATCTAAATGGTTCGTAGGCTCATCAAGAAGTAAAACGTCTGGTTTGCCAAATAAAGCTTGGGCAAGAAGAACCTTTACTTTATCGGCCCCTTTTAGCTCGGCCATTTTCGCATGATGTAATTCTTCTCCGATACCAAGACCTTGCAAGAGGATTGCTGCTTCTGATTCAGCTTCCCATCCATTTAAATCTGCGAACTCGCCTTCGAGCTCAGCTGCGCGCATTCCGTCTTCATCCGAGAAGTCTTCTTTCATGTAAATTGCGTTCTTTTGATTCATAATGTCATATAGTTGTGTGTGTCCCATAATGACTGTTTCCAACACTTCATTTTCCTCATATTCAAAATGGTTCTGTTTAAGGATAGCGAGGCGCTCATTCGGATTCATAATTACGTTTCCTGATTGTGGATCAAGTTCACCAGATAAGATTTTGATAAAAGTTGACTTTCCTGCACCATTTGCACCAATTAGCCCGTAGCAATGGCCAGGGTTAAACTGTATATTAACGTCTTCAAAGAGTTTGCGATCTCCGAATTGAAGACTCACATTATTTACTGCTATCATAGATATCCTCCTAAAATTCTCAATGCTATTAGTATAACACGAAATGGGTTAAGATTGGAATGTCAAAGCAATGATTTCCATTTATATATATACGCCAGGAAAGGAAAATGTCTCTTGTCTACACAATTTAAGAAACAAGGTTCTATACTTATTTTATTTACAATATTCGCACTTTCGATAAATCTTAGACCCGCGATTACGTCAATTGGCCCGATGCTCGAGACAATACGTGAACAATTATCTTTAACAAATGTTCATGTAAGTTTGCTAACAGCAATCCCCGTTTTCTGTATGGGTGTTTTTGCATCATTAGCCCCAATTTTTAATCGTCAGCTTGGGCTAAAGCGCACCATGTATATCATGCTTATCCTTATAGGAGTAATGACAGCATTAAGAGGGGTTGTTTCAGGATTTCCAATTTTGATTGGAACTGCATTTATTATCGGCATTTCTATCGCCGTGATTGGTCCTCTACTATCCGCGATGATTAAACAACACTTTCCAGACCGGGCCGCCTCCGTCATCGGCGTCTACTCTTTTGGTATGGGCGTCGGCTCCGCTGCAAGTGCAGGCCTGACAGGTCTCTTTTATGAAACGACTGGGTCTTATTTTTTTGCACTAAGCATTTGGTCAGTTTTAGTAATTATTGGGCTAGTTTCTTGGTTCTTTATGATGAGAGATAATATTGAGGTACGTCAAACGGCTCCCAAAGTCGTGCAAGCGAAAGCAAGAGGGAAGTCACCTTGGAAAACACGAAAAGCGTGGTTATTTCTTTTGTTTTTCGGATTGCAGTCATCTTTATTCTTTTCGATAATTACGTGGCTTGCACCGATTGCTTCTTCCGCCGGTATGACATTACTGCAAGCAGGGACGCTGCTGAGTGTCATGACAACCGTGCAAATATTTTTAAATATTCTTCTTCCGCTTATGATGGAAAAATATCCGGCTCGAAAATTTTGGATTAATCTTATGTTAGCTTCGGGCTTATTAGCCACCATTTTATTTTGGACCGGATTTCATCCCCTCATGTGGGTAGGTGCTGTTATCATGGGGATTCCACTTGGTGGGTTATTTCCTGTGGCGTTACTGTTGCCGTTAGATGAAACAGATAACGCAGACGAAACGAATTCATGGACGGCGATGATGCAAACGGGTGGTTTTATAATGGCGGGAATTTTGCCGCTTCTGATTGCGTTTATCTTCGATCGGACAAGCAATCATACATACACCTTTATTATATTGATAACGATGTATCTCGTTATGTTCGCATTAACGGTTAAGATAAGCGATAAAAAAGGAAGCTTCTAATAAAAGAATGGATAGGAAAATCGAAGATATAAATTCGATTTACCTATCCATTTTCTCATTTAGGACCAATGCTCAGAAATAAACTTATCACGACCGGAACGTGCCCGGTCTTCCTCATAATGCGCTTTTTCTTTTACATGATAATCTTGGTGATATTCCTCCGCACGGTAAAATGTTTCGGCAGGACGAATAGGGGTGACGATTGGTTTGGCGAATAAGCCGCTTGCATCTAATTTACTCTTTGATTGTTCGGCAATTTGCCGCTGCTCTTCCGTATAATAAAATATCGCCGTTGAGTAGGAATGGCCACGATCCTGGAATTGACCATCCGCATCAGTTGGGTCAATTTGTTGCCAGAAAACTTCTACTAATTTTTCGTAAGGGAATAGAGCGGGATCATATGTAATTTCTACGACTTCCAGATGCCCGGAATCGCCTTTTTTCACATCTTCATATGTAGGATTGTCGATATGTCCGCCCATATATCCTGAGACCACATCCTGTATACCGTCCCACTCTTTAAATGGCTTGACCATACACCAAAAACAGCCGCCAGCAAATGCTGCTCTTTCTAACTTGTTTTCTATCATTCACCCTCGACTCCTTTCAATTCTATATGAAGCTAGTATAACAAAGGAATAATAAAAGAGCGCGTATTAAGCGCTCTAATCTACATTGGGTGCCACTGAGCGAATTCATTCGTATTTTTTCAACTGATTAATAAATGTAGCTGGCACCAATAATAATCAACAGGATGAAAAGTACGACTATTAAAGCAAAAGAAGAACCTGCTCCTCTACCTTGTTCATACCCCATAAAAAACACCGCCCTTCTATATAAGTCTATTTGTAGTATATGACTATCACTTTTATTAGAAGTGGGGGAATGCCGTGGTAAGAAAATAACTTTCGAAATATTAACAGTGTTTTAATACAATAAACGAGAGAGAAATGGTTTATCATGATATGATAATGGAGAAAAATGCAACCATAAAGATTATTAGACGTCCTTTTAAAAAGAATAATTTATGGAGGAATATTAGTGGGAAATCATGATGATATCAACATCTCAAGAAGAACTAGAAAAAGAAAACTTCGTATTGGCAGAGTGATATTTACAATTCTGGCATTACTATTTATACTCATTGGTCTGTATTCAATCATTCAATATAAATCCGGTAAATCTTTAGCAGAAGGAAATGGTATTAATCCCGGTCCGTTTAAAGGCGATAGCATCCACCCAAATTATTCATCTATTGAAAACTATTTACTATTGGGTATTGATGACGATAGTAGTGGCAAATCGAGGTCCGATACGATGATGGTATTATCGTGGAATAAAAGCGAAAAGACAATGCGCATTGTTTCATTGATGCGAGACATCTACGCGGAAATACCAGGTTATCAGTCGTACAAGCTAAACACCGCTTATTATTTGGACGGCGTGCAACTAACGAAAGACACAATCACCGGAATGTTTGGAATTCCGATTCATCATTATGCGATAATAGACTTTGATAATTTTGAGTCTATTGTTGATATTGCGTTTCCCAATGGCGTTGAAATTGATGTAAAAAAAGAGATGTCAAAAGAAATCGGCGTAACATTAAAAAAAGGGAAAAAGCATTTAAATGGTAAAGAACTATTGGGATATGCCCGATTCCGTGCTGATTCCGAAGGGGACTTCGGACGGGTTGCTAGACAGCAGGAAGTAATATCTTCCATAAAGAACGAGGCTTTTTCGCCTAATGTAATTGCGAACATACCAAAAACGATTGGCGCATTATCAGGTTATATCCATTCCGATTTAACGACTAAAGATGAAATCTCACGAGCACTTTCATTCGCGTTAAAGGGCGGCGCTGACATCGAAACGATGACCGTCCCGATTGAAGGATCTTATGGCTTTAATTCCTATAGTCATGCAGGGTCGGTTATAGAAATAAATCTTGAAAAAAATAAAGAAGCGATTTCAAAGTTTTTGAATATGAAACTCGATTAAACCAAAGGATTTGAAATGAGGGATTAATTTGAAGCGAAAATCATTTTCTAACCAAGAAGCCGAGCAAATAAATGAAGATCATTCGAAAGTTAATATCATTCACTTTCTCGGCGGAAAAAGCACATTATTTGTTTTAGTTTCAATTTTACTCATAGGGTTAATCATTGTCGTATACAAAGAAGTTTCGTTTATATTTTACCCGATTAAAGTATTTAGTTCGACTGTCGTCTTGCCAATTATATTAGCATCAATCGGCTATTATTTACTCCGCCCGATTCTTCGCTTATTGGAAAGAATTCGTATTCCTCGTCCATGGGGAATACTTATTATATTTCTAGGTGCAGCCGGACTTATTACATTACTAGTATTTCTCGTTCTACCTTTTTTAAAATCACAAGTTAATAATCTCGTAGATGAATTCCCAACATATTTTAAAAAATTAACATTAGACATTGATACCTTTTTAAGTACTTCCATATTTTCATCATTTTATGAAAAGCTCGATATTAACGTGATGTCAATCGTTGAATCAGCACCGGACAATGTTGGTAAATTTCTCACTGAAACTGTGGGCGGGATTGCCGTCGGTTTAACATCATTTGTCAGTGCGCTAACGGGTTTCGTATTAGCGATTGTCACGGTTCCATTCATCCTATTCTATTTATTGAAAGATGGCGAAAAACTACCGAAGGTTTTTATCAACATGTTGCCGCCAAGTATGCGGGATGATGCAGAAGAAATCGTCAAAGACGCTGACCATCAAATTAGTTCGTATATTCAGGGGCAAATCCTCGTCGCAATCTGCATCGGAATAATGGTGACGATTGGGTTTTATATTATAGGAATGGAGTACGCATTACTTCTTGGTGTACTAGCCATGTTTACAAGTGTTGTACCTTATTTAGGTCCTTTAATCGCTATTACGCCGGCCGTGATTATTGCGATTGTCACATCACCATTTATGTTGGTTAAACTTGCTATTGTTTGGACAATCGTACAATTGATAGATGGCAAGTTTATATCTCCTCAGATTATGGGAAAATCATTAAGCATTCATCCAATTACCATTATATTCGTATTACTAACCGCGGGCTCGTTATTCGGTGTGGCAGGAGTTATTCTAGGAATTCCAGGCTACGCACTACTAAAGGTAGCCATCACTCATTTATTTAAATTATACAAAGTACGGTATAATAAGCATATTCCAGAAAAAAAATATCAATATGAACTACCAGAATGAAAAAAACGCGCTTCGTTACTTTGAGCGCGTTTTTTCATAATATCCATGTATTGGGGGATCTTACATTGGAAAAAAACATTTCGATATTTCACGCATTAACAAAAAACTTGAATAAGATTCATAAAAGTAGTTGTGAGGAGATTACAGCTATTCAAAGCTCGATACTGCATGAAGTTACATTGCATAACAATCCATCAATGCACACAGTTGCTGAGGCAATCGGAATGGACATAACAACATTCTCTAGGCAGATTGGAACGTTAGCAAAAAAACAGTTAATCATTCGAACACCAGATAGCAATGACCGAAGGATTCTATTATTATCTCTCACTCAATCGGGTCATCACTTAATCGAAACAATTAATAACCGTATCGCCGAAATAATGGGGGATTCACTCTCCTCAATGAACGAATTTGAAAGAGAGACAGTCATCAGATCCTTGCATCTATTTTGTGAAAAGTTATAGCAGACGTAGACGTAATCTAGCCGCATGCCCAATAGTTGCATAATGCAAATTATTATCATTGCACTTACTTGTATTATACAAGTGTTTTTTTAGATCGATATAATTTGAATATTTCATCACATTTTTAACGTAGACTAGTTTATAATATCCACAAGTATCTTAATTGAAATGGGATGATTTGGTGGCACATAGGATTGAGCCTTCGTTCACAATTTTTTCAAATGAACATGTCATGGCGATAGTCATGTTATTCTTCACTATTCTTCTATTGTTTCTAACGAAAAAGCGTTTATTGAATAGGCCAGAAACCTTACGAGTAATTGAACGACTTTTCGCTTTGTCTCTATTGGCAATGGAAATCCTTTATCATATTTGGATGATTACGACCGAACGTTGGCATTTAACGAGTTCGTTACCGCTTGAATTATGCAGCATAAGCTTACTGGTGGCGATTGCTACTCTATGGACGGGTAATAAGCGTCTTTACACGTTCGTGTTCTTTGCCGGCATTGGGGGTGCCATTCAAGCGGTCGGAACACCCGTTCTGGACGTGGGATTTCCGCATTTTAGATACTTCCACTTTTTCTATACACATATCGGAATTATCTTAACAGCGCTCTATTTTACATGGATTAAAGGCTACAAACCAACTTTTAGAGGGGTAGTAAGTACGATAATCGTATTGAATATATTACTTCCATTTATATTTTTCGTGAATCAAGTCTTCGATGCGAATTATATGTTTTTACGCATGAAACCGGAAAATGAGAGTTTACTAGATGTTTTAGGTCCCTACCCCTGGTATATTTTATCTCTTGAAGCAGTAGCGTTCATAATTTTCGTCTTATTATGGTTGGCTTTCAGAAAGTGGAAAACTACGACCAATGGCTGAGATGAAACCACCTCCCAAGTCTATTCAAATGGAACCGCATCACCAATATAATAAGAATTACAAGAAATCATTTATATGGAGGTTGGGACGATGAAACAAAATAGGGGATTACTTATTGTATTGTCGATTATACTTTTCGTTGTGTTGGGAGGTTCTTTCTTTTGGCAGGCCTGGAATAAATTCGTAGAGGATTCGAACAACATCAAGATTGAAGATGAATCATTTACAACGATCAACGTTTTATCCGACAATGCGAAAGTTAAAATTATGCCGACCACGAGTAAAACCACGACCATCGAATACACCGGAAAGAAAAGAAAAAACGCGAAATTTGATTTCGATGCAAATGTAACAAACGAAACTTTGGTCATAAATTTTAAGGAAAAGAGATGGAATTTCTTGCGTTTTGATTTATCATTTTCCAAAATGGAGTTATTAGTTAAAGTTCCTGAAAAACAATATGAATCCATTCAAGTGAAAAATAATAATGGTGAAATTTCGGCAGAAAACTTGGTAGTAAAAGAAGTTTCATTTGAAACTGATAACGGAAATATCGAATTGAAGCACGTCGACGCAGTTGCTACCTCTGTTCAATCAGATAACGGAAAAATTTATATAGAACAAGTGAATGGTAAAATTATTGGAAAAACTGACAACGGACGGATTATGCTGATAACCGAGAATTTGGATCGCCACATCGATCTAATTACGGATAATGGTCGAATTGAAATTGTCACCGAAACCGAACCGACTAATTTGAAAATCGACGTGAAAACAGATAATGGGAAAATCGATGTTTTTGGAAAAAATAATGAGTTAACCGTGTTTGGCAAAGGAGAAAACTTGATGAAGTTAAGGTCTGATAACGGCCGGATCAATGTTGACAAAAAGTAATCTTTACTTGCACACAATAATAAAACCGTCCTCTGGCTAAAAAGCTAAGGGCGGTTTTATTTTATTGTCGGTCAATTACATTCTCTTTCGAATCGTAAAGTTGTCTTCAAGTAATGCCCAGTTTTGCGGATATGAATAGCCGAGGACCCAGTAACTGATGCCGCGCAATTTATATTGTTTTACCGCATCAAACTTTGCTTGTGCACTGCGGGCATCTTCAAACCACACTTCATGTGTTTGACCTTGATCATCTGCGTATCGAAAGAAAGGGGACTGGGCTGTCTTATCGTATTGGATGGCTACATCATGTTGAACGGCACGCCGAACCGCTTCTTGCTGACTGAATGTCTCCGCCTCTGTCCCAGCTACATGCGGGAGCACCCAGTCGCGCGCATAGATTTGAAAGCCGAAAAAAATCTTGTCCCTAGGAATTACAGTAACCGCATAATCAAGTACGCGTTTTATTTGATTGAGTGGTGAAATGGCTTGAGGCGGACCTAGCCGATACCCCCACTCATACGTCATTATCACGACAAAATCAACGATTCTTCCATGTGCTTCATAATCATGGGCTTCATATAATAATCCTTTTTGTTCGGCGCTAACTTTTGGTGCCAGCGCGGTGGATACAAAAAAACCTTCAGGGTGCAAGCGGTCTACTGTTAGTTGTAAAAACTGGTTGTAAAGAACGCGATCAGCCGGTAATACGTTTTCAAAGTCTATATTTATTCCGCGGTATCCTTTATCTTTCATTAACGTTATTATATTCGTTAATAAACGTTCTTGAATGTTCGTATTTGATAGAATGGTATGTGCTAAAGTTGAACCAGCTTCTGTAGCGCTAAAATTGGTGATGCACAAGACTGGGACGACTTTTTCTTCAATGGATGCTTGAATCATAGCAGAATCATCAATTGCTTCTAGGCCGCCAGCATCTGTCATCCGATAGGCGAATGGCATCCAATACGTTAAATCTTTACCAACCTCGTGTATCTCTGAGGCTCCTGTTTCTCCTGTATTGATTGTATAGGCATTGACATCGATAACAGGCTTGGCTGTTGAAGGCGCTGCTGTTGGTATGATAATGGCCTGACCAACTAAGAGTTTTTCAGGTGATTCCAATTCATTTACGTTAATGATTTGATCCATCGGCATACCGAATCGGCGGGATATATCCCATAATGATTCTCCTTTTTTCACAACATGGATCTGCATTCTACCACCTCTTATTAATCATTTACATGCATTACCCATTCACTCACCAATGGAGTAACATAGCCAACTGACAACATCTTCCTGGAATTTCAGCGTTATCGAGTTTAATACGAATTCCTGTTGGGGTAAATGATGTTTCAACTTTCAATGTAATTCCAGTTGATTTTATTAATTCTTCTACTTTGTCAGCATTTGACAACTGGGCCTCGTTCATTAGTTCGTAGGCAAATTCTTTAGACGTGCTAATTTTTTCTACTAATTTATTAGCTTCCTTCATAAGTTCCTGAAACCTTATCGCAGAAACATTTAGAAGCTGGGGATCAACAGGTGGGAACGGATTTGGATCCACGGCAATTTGTGTATGGGGGTTCAAGGATGAATAATAGACATAGTGCAAAAAATAGTCCTCCTTTCTACTTAACGAATACCCTATCCTATGTATTGGAGCCGGAAGAAGTTATGATTAGCCGAAGAAGGATGATTGGAAGAATCCATGAATAATGGTAAAATCAAAGGGAAAGTATTTTTCATGCGGTGCAATGAGCATGTACCTAATTTAGAAAGTGAGGTCACTGTATGGTTGCCATACCTCGTAAAACTGCAGTTGGCACTGCACATAGTAAGTTAATATTGATAGGAGAGCATGCGGTTGTCTACGGCAAGCCGGCGATTGCACTCCCATTTCCAGCGATTGAAGCACGCGCTACAATCGAAGAACTAAACAATTATAAAACAATTTTATTTGAATCGCCGTATTATAGTGGTCATTATGATGAAATACCTGACAGAATGGAAGGCATTTCGGTTTGTATCACTGAAACCCTTAAATACCTAAAACAAAAACCGGAAGGACTTAGAATTTCATTAGAATCTACAATACCTCTGGGACGTGGACTAGGTTCAAGTGCAGCAATTGCAATTTCGATTGTAAGGGGCTTGTTTAATTATTATAGACAAGCACTTCATGATGAAAAGCTGACAGAACTTGTCCACCTAGCCGAAACCTATGCGCATGGAAATCCTAGCGGAATCGATGCGGCGGCGTCGTCAAATGACCATCCAATTTGGTTTGAACGGGGAAATCCGATCACTTCTTTGGAAATAGGCTATTCGTTTTATTTAGTTGTTGCGGATACAGGTCGAATTGGCAATACACGCGGTGCTGTTGAAAGTATTAAAGAAAAATATAATCTTAATAAAGCCAAAACCGAAGAATCTCTTCATGCAATAGAAGAAAATACATTTAGGGCGAAAGTCGCGCTCATTCGTGGCGAGATTGAAGTTCTAGGAGAAACCCTCGACGTCGCGCAACATGAGCTTACGCTGTTAGGTGTGAGTGATTCAGGTATCAATCGATTGGTTTCAGCAGCAAAAGATAAAGGTGCGCTTGGGGCTAAGTTAACAGGTGGCGGCCGAGGTGGATGCATACTCGCACTTGCAAGAGACCCACAACATGCAAAAGAACTTGAAGCGTCATTACTTGCGGCAGGCGCTTTTCAAACCTGGAGTTTCAAAGCAGGAAAAAATTGATAGGATTTTGAATTCATTTATGAAAGGAATGTAAATTTGGAGGCAACAGCTAAGGCTCATACGAATATTGCTTTAATTAAATATTGGGGAAAACGAGATGAAGATTTGTTTTTACCGATGAATAATAATCTGTCCATTACGTTGGACCAGTTTTATACAATAACTTCTGTCCAGTTTTGCGAATGCTTGACTTCGGACAAATTATTTTTAAATGATACATTAGCCACTGAAGATGAAACAAAAAAGGTTAGTCGATTATTAGACATCATACGAAATATGTCAGGCTCGAAATTGTATGCAATAGTAGATTCCATAAACAAAGTGCCAACTGCCGCAGGTTTCGCTTCTTCGGCATCAGGTTTCGCAGCGTTAGCCGCCGCGGCAACAAAAGCATTGGGCATGGATATCGATAAACAAACTTTATCCACAATAGCACGCCAGGGATCAGGTTCTGCCTGTCGGTCAATATACGGCGGTTATGTAGAATGGAAAAAAGGTGAGCGACCTGACGGGACAGACTCCTATGCTGAACAAATTCTACCGGAAGAAGAATGGGATCTAAGCATTTTATCCGTCCTTTTAGAACCTAAAGAGAAAAAGATCTTAAGTCGTGAGGGGATGAAACGCTCTGTTGACACATCACCATTTTATCAAGGTTGGTTAGATACTGTTGATGAAGATTTGGCTGTCGCTAAAGAAGCCATCTCCGAGCGCAACTTCGAGATGCTAGGGGATGTCCTTGAAAGAAATGCCATGAAGATGCACGCCACAACATTAGGAGCCAATCCGCCATTCATGTATTGGCAAAGCGCGACTATCGATGTTATGGAGAAAGTTCAAGAATTAAGGGAGTCGGGGATTCATGCGTATTTCACAATTGACGCCGGTCCGAATGTTAAAGTTCTTTGTCAGCCAAAAGACGAGGCATACGTCAGAGAAGCGTTAATGACCGTGTCTTCTGTACAAGATGTGTTTACTTGTCACCCAGGTCCGGGGATTTCTTACTTGCCTCAGACTAAAAGAAAGACGTGTTGCTAATTATGAAAACCACCACACATCATATCAAAGTACCAGGAAAACTGATGATTGCCGGTGAATATTCCGTGTTGGAACCCGACAGGCGAGCAATTGTCGTTGCTGTTAACCGATATATGAATGCAGAAATAAAGAAAAATGAACGAAATCTTCTCTCACTACCGCAATTGGGGTTAAATGATATTACATGGGATTCCGATGGTGTGGAAGTGAATTTTAGTAGTTCTGATTCGAAGTTGACCTTTATTCGAAATGCAATCAGTACATTCAATGCATTTATAGCTGAAAAATCGATTCAACCTCACACATTTTCTTTGTTGATCACCAGCGAGTTGGATGATTCGTCCGGTAAAAAATACGGCTTAGGCTCGAGTGCTGCAGTAGTTGTTACGACCATTACATCATTGTTTAAGTTTTACGGATTAAAACCGACTGCTGAATTGATCTATAAACTTTCTGCAATCGCACATTTCAAAACACAAGGTAATGGATCCTGTGCGGATATTGCCGCTTCTACTTACGGCGGATGGATTCAATACGCCGCTTTTACATCCACATGGCTATTAGAGGAACTCCGAAAAGAAACGCCAATCCGAAAAATCGTCGAGCAGAGGTGGCCAAGTCTTTTAATTGAAAACATTACCTCGCCAAACGATCTGATCCTTTGCGTCGGATGGACAGGTAACGTAGCTGCCACAGCACCAATGGTTACCAAAATCAACCAATTGCGTGTTAGCCGACCAACAGAGTACGTAAACTTTATTGAGAGAAGCGAAAAAGCAGTCAGTAAACTTATTGAGAGTTTCGCGGAAAATGATGTCCATACGGCGATAATAAGTCTCAAAGAAAATCGTGAAGCGATTCAATTATTAAGTGACTCTGCAGCGGTTAATATAGAGACACCCAAACTTAAAGCGTTAATTCAGTTGGCTGATAAGTATGGGAGTGGCAAAACATCAGGCGCTGGCGGCGGCGATTGTGGAATTGCTTTTGTTCAGAATAACTTGGATGCACAGCATTTGTATCATGAATGGAATTCAGCAGATATATTACCTTTACACCTGCACGTTTCTAAATTTGGTGCATTATGATTCACTTTCTACATAAAGAATTAGGGGGCGCGATTAAATGACTGGTCCTATTGATAAAAGGAAATCAGAACATATTCAAATTGCATTGGAAGAAAAAGTAACGGGGCATTCAATATCAACCGGATTCGAACGCGTCAATTTTCTTCATAATGCTTTACCCGAAATAGACTTTGACGAAATATCCATTCATACAAAGTTTTTGGAACATGAATGTAAAACACCATTTTTAATCAGTTCAATGACTGGCGGCGCTGAATTTGCAGAAACGATTAATCGAAATTTAGCCGAAGCGGCCGAAGAGAGGGGTTGGGTCTTAGCATTAGGATCTACACGTGCATTAATTGAAAGCGAAAAGTTTCGTTCTTCCTTCCAAGTGAGAAAATATGCACCAAGTATCCCGATTATCGCAAATCTAGGCGCAGTCCAATTCAACTATGGTTTTGGAACGGATGAATGTAGACGGATTATCGAAATGACGGAGTCGGATGCACTTGTTCTGCATTTGAATAGTATTCAAGAAGTCATTCAGCCTGAGGGGAATACAAATTTCAAGAATTTATTACTAAAAATCGAACAACTTTGTGCTGAAGTTGGCGTTCCGGTCGGCGTCAAAGAAGTCGGATGGGGAATTGACGGTGCGACAGCTAAAAAATTATGTGATGTGGGTATTTCCTTTATCGATGTTGCAGGTGCTGGTGGTACTTCATGGAGTCAAGTTGAGAAATTCCGTTCTTCAATTCCAGTAAAAAGAAACGCGGCAGACGCTTTCAGCGAATGGGGCATCCCGACCGTAGATTGCATTACATCCGTTAGAGATCACATCGAAAGCCAACCTGTGATTGCAAGCGGCGGCGTGAAGACGGGTGTTGATGCAGCCAAGGCGATTGCCTTAGGCAGTGACCTGGTCGGTGTTGGACGTTCTATATTGAAAGAAGCCACTCAATCTCTAGAAGATGTGATGGAAGTCATGGAGACGAGAGAATTAGAACTTCGCCTAGCGATGTTCGGTATTGGGGCTTCGAACCTTAAAGAACTACAAGAAACAGATCGTTTAAGAGTAGAGTCAAGATAAAAAAAGTAGTACAGACTAAAGATATAGTTTGTACTACTTTTTGTTTTGTCATTTATAAGCGGAACCATTTATTTCAACTTTGAATAATATGCGGATAGGGTCATTTATCCCGCATAATATCCTGGAAGGGAATGGAGAAATGGTACGAATCATTCTGGCAGCGATAACCGCTGGCGTAGGATTTGGAATCCTAGCTGCAACTGTTACTCGTAATCTAACAATAGAGGGGATGGCTATGGGGCTGACTTCAATTGGATTGGTGATTGCCTTGTCTGGAATTGCATATGTATATAATAAAAAACATGATACGAGCACTATCCATTGAGCCTACATTTAGGCTTTTTATTTTTTCGAATTAATACGGAATCGTCATAATGAAGCGCTGGACAGGCATAAACTAATTAACTGGGTTCAGTTTTCCCAAAAAAGAGTAGAAGGGATGTTCATTAGGTGCACTCAAAACTATCTTTGGTGTTTGGAAGTCTAATTGCCGCATTTCTATTAGTTTATGGGACTGCAATTATGAATTGGATGCTGATAGGCGAGTATTATTTGAACGGGGGACTGTTGGACGTTAACTATACTTATTTATCGTTGCTATGTGCGGTTCCGTTTGTGCTAGGAAGTTTGTTAAAACTGAATATCACACCGAAAAACCGCTTAACTTTTATTATTGTCTCCGGATTATTATTTGCGGTACTTTTTACGACGGTCCATTGGGCTTTTGTATATTACGGCGTAGAGATGGCGGCGGATGTATTATTTAGAACATTACTCGTGCTACCGATTAGTGCTCTATTGGTAGTATTTGCGGTGTTTATAGGTTTTAATATGGAAGGTAATCTTGGAAAAGAATCGGATATTATTTAGTAAGTCTACTCGATATGGTGAGTCTATTCCAAGGTAGTCGCTATTACAATTGGTCGTTCGATGCACAAACATCGGACGACCTTTTTTATTTTCCATATAATCTTATTCGAACTAAAGGGGAAAAAATATAATGTAAATTATCATCAATCTTTTTCCATGTTCATCATTTACTAAAGAGAAGAGAAATCCGTATACGGGGGGATAGACATGGGGAAAAGTAACAGAGGTAAAGCGTTGAAACGAATACCTTCAAAAGGTAGAGGCGAGTGTCCGATTTGTTTCCGAAAAAGAATAAAACTATTGTATGAGTATGAAATGGAAACCAATGAAACGGTTAAAGTGTGCAAGAATTGCAGACAGAAATCATACTAAAATGATTGCATCAAAGAATTAATTTATCCATAGATTATTTCATTTAAATGACGATAAAAAGTTCGACTATCTAATTGAATATACCATTAGTTTGATTAGATAGTCGAACTCAAAAAATGTTAGACCTCTTAAACTGATAAACGTTTGAGCGTACTATGTGTCAATATTACGTGCAAACCCAAGATAACGAGTGCCTTGGAAAGAAAGTTTTCCAATATCTGTTTCCGCTAACATTCCATATTGTGAACCGTTTAACGAAAACTCTGTTCGATCTCCACTTTCAAATTGAAACGTTACATAATAGGACGTTGTCGTCGACGAATGCATATGATCCGTCGCGTGATGGCTACTTCCAGAAGTATTCGTTCTTTTCGCAACAACTTGAGCAGGAACAGTCAATTTCGGGGAATTATTGTTTGAATTCCATTCTTTTACTCCTTTAACGACAATAAAAATAAAAACAATAAAAATGCCAATTATGAAAATAGGAACAATCGTAAACATCGCATTTCCAATAGGATCAGGTTCAAAGTACATTTGCAGCGCCTCCAATCGTTCTGACTAGCAATTATACGTTTCTTGTAACGAAAGGTTTCACTTTAGGAATCCGATTTTAATATAATTTCGAATGAAACTTTTCTTTCATTCCAACGTATCAGAGATAGTATGTATATGGGAGGAGATAGAAGTTTTGCAATTTATTGTGACATATCAATGGGAAATTTTTATAACGATTGAAATATTATCGGTCATTTCACTTCTAACTTTCGGGTTTTTACGCTATGTATTAAATAAACAAAGGTTAAGTGTATTAGCGATATTTACGTTTCTTTTGTTGCTTCTATTCGAAGCATTGCTGGGCATACTGATTTATCAAGAAACAAAAGAGATTTCTACATTCCAAATGATTATCGTCCTTTTTGTCGTTTATGCATGCACATTTGGGATTTTCGATTTTTTGAAATTGGATCGTTGGATGCGTAAAACAGTAGGGAAGTGGCGGCATATTGAACTTCTAACAGAGAGAGACTACGCCATTTTAAAGCGTCAAAAAGATCCGAAATATGTTGCGACAAAGTATCGTTTAACATCGTCGATTCACTTGTTTGTATTTTTAATTGGACAATCAATTTTATGGTTTTACGGAACAGGAAGTTTCAATGAGATGTTAAATTTCTTAACAGATATGTCATGGGTTGAATCAGGAACAGCTGAACAATCGCCGTATGCAAATGAAGCGGCATATTCAATTGGAATGATATGGACGTTAGTTTTTGTTATTGACTTCATATATTCTTGGTCGTTTACGATTTTTCCGGGGAAACAAAGTACCAGATAACATGTATCAATCCGCACCTCTGGCTCATTCTAACAGCAAGGAGGTGGAGCACATGGCACAAGAAATTTTATGCGAAGTGAATAACTGTAAATATTGGAGCAACGGGAACAAATGTAGTGCGAAATCTATTTACGTAGTTAGCCAAAAAGGAAAACAAGCAAAAAGCAGTGAAGAAACGGATTGTAAGACGTTTGTGCCAAGAGACTAAATAAGTTGAAGAAAGAACCCGAAGAGAAGCTTTATAGCATACTCTTCGGGTTCTTTTTCTATTGCAATTTTCTTGCAATTAAAAACGTTTGTTCGTATAATAAGTATAAGATGATGAATTAAGGAGGTGGAATTTCTGGCGAGAAATCCAGGTATGACAGACGAAATAATTATTCAAATGTACAAAAACGGGATGTCGTTTAAAAAAATGGCTCCGATTATTGGAATTTCTGATCGTGCGATACGGAATGTGATGTATAAACATGGCATTCAAATGAATAGGGAGCAATATGCAGGACAACCTCGAAAAAATAAAGTTAACGAGGATTTTTTTAAAGTATGGTCGCATGAAATGGCTTGGGTATTAGGCTTATTTGTTACGGACGGTTGTGTTAATAAAAAATATCACAGCATTTCTTTTTCTCAAAAAGATGAACGAATTCTACGATTAATTGCAACCTATATGGACGCAGACTATGTTTTAGCTGCCACAGGACCGACCAGGACTACCGCTACATTACTTATCAATTCAAAAGTTATTAAAGAAGATCTTGCAGCGTTAGGGATCGTAGCTAATAAATCGTTATCTATGCCATTTCCAAACGTTCCTACAGCATTTTTATCGTCATTTATTAGAGGCGTTATTGATGGAGATGGTTGGGTGGGAAGAGAAGGCTATGAAATGAATGTAACTTCTGCAAGCTTGGAGTTTGCTGAGGGACTTCTATCCGTTCTGCTTTCGTGGAGCTTAACAGCAAAAATTACTTCCTTTACAAGTAAATCCGGTACTTTTATTTATCGAGTATGGGTTAGTGGAAAATCTGAACTTTCGAAACTCGCCGATATAATTTACACTAATGTAAAAGATGATGATTATCATATATATAAGAGAGTGTATATGTCGCAGCATTCCAGTAAACCTTTTTACGTGGAAGATCTAATTGATGTACCGATGTGGAGCCTTAAAAATGGTAAATTAATTCATCGGACAACGACGTCCAGAAAATCATTTAGAACAAATATCAGTAAATCACTACTAGAATCTTTGAGAGAAATTGCCGCTGAAAAGAATACACGAATTAATTATTTGCTGGAGAATGGATTGAAAAATGTTTTGATGAGACAATTTATTCCATGTAATAAATTCGAGAGACCGAAGGATCGAATTCAATTTAAAACAACGTATGATGATAAGTTATTAACGGAAGTTAAAGAGTTCGCAAAGAAAAAATATATATATATCAATGATGTGATTGAATATGGCATACGGTTTATTGATGATGTTGAATAAGTGATAAAGGTTAGAAGGGATTGAACATGATGCAGCCCCTTTTCGTTTTTTAGATTTAGGTTTACATAATATAAATTATCGGTAGTTACGTTTCATTGAATAAGTATACTCATGATATTGAGATAAAACCGAAAAAAGTACTTATTTTGTAGTTTTGTTTAAAACACACCTTTTAATTATTTTCTGTTAATCACTAAAAATTAGTTGATCTCAATCCAAAACCTGTACATTTCCAAGATTCCTTTGTCTAAATAAAACTTGTGCGGATCTTCTTGATCTGTTCGATTGCCACCGTTTATAACAAATGTATTTCCATCGTGGTCACTAATTATATCTGCTCTATTAATTCCTATTTGTATTAAAATCATTCTTTCCTCAACGAATTGTTCTTTATTACTTTACCAATGAAAAAACCGCAAAAAGTTAGATACTTTCTGCGGTAGTTTGCAGTGGTTCTTCCAATACGATATTTCTTCTTCTCATTTGTATAAAAAATAATGCTGTCAAACTTAGGCTAATCACACCAAAAACGACAACCATCAATTGTAACCCAATAATATCCAGAAATGCACCAGCTGTTAACAATACCACCTGGAACATAACGCGTTCTAACATATTTCTGAACGAGAAAAAACGACCATGATACTCTTTTGGCATTTGTTTTTGAAAAATAACCATTGCTGTCGGAAAAAAACAACCTAAAGCGAACCCTAATACAGCAAAGGCTGCTAACGTAATAAAAGTACTTTCAACAAAAAACAGCATAAATTCAGCCACGGCGACCATTGTTGCAAAGAAAAACAAAATCATGGTCGTTCGCCATTTCTTCGAAATATATTTTACGGCGAATGCTCCGGCCATAAATGCGATTCCTTCAACGGTATAAACCAGACCTTTAATGGAGACTGAATCTTGAATTTCACTGATATTAATGACCAGCAGATTAAAAGATCCAATGAAAAGTAATGGGATCAACGTCATAACTAAAGTCATACCTACCGCTGGATAAGCTTTTAACACAGGAAAAACTTCCATGAAACCACCTGAATTGCCTGCGGTTTTTACCTTCGCTTCCCTTCCCTCTTCCTCATCGATACGCAGCATCATCGTAAATAATAGAAGTGCTCCGTATGCAATCATCGAAATCCAGTACAATGAAATGAGCGTCCAATAGACAAGCATAATACCCGCAAGTGCAGTCCCAATCACGCGTGAAATTGTTGCAACATTCATATGCAAACCATTCATTGTTAATAAATTATCATCTTTTACAACAAGCGGAATTGTCGCCTGTAATGCCGGAAAATAAAACGTGGCCGACAGTTGTATACTAATCATAAACGCAACCATCCACCAAATCGATCCAGTACTAATCGCGACGAGCATGAATATTACGCTTAACATTCGTCCTAGTCCCGATATTAGAAGCACCGTTTTCTTCCTGGATTGGTCAATAACTTTCCCAGCAATTGGTCCTGCAACCAGGCCGGCTAGAAGGCCGACAGACATGATTAATGCTTTCAAGAAATCAGATGGAACTTTTTCTTGCATAAACTCTAGATTCCCAATAATTCCGGTCCACAACCCCAAACCAGCTATCATTTCCCCACTCAATATTATCCAAACATTTCGATTTTTCCACATGCCCCTATCCCCGTTCTTTGTATGGTCGCATAACATTATATTTCGTCTTCCGAATTATTATACGATAGAAAAAATAAATAGTCACGGGAATTTTATCCCGTGACCTTAATTTTTACTCTAATTCGGCTTTTGGATCTTTATAAATATGTGTCACTCGACCATCTTTTTTCTCATCTGCAATGAAACTTCCATTTGAATACCGATCTACTAGCCTTAATGATCCAGCTAGAATTGGTATTTTATGATTTTTTTCAGTTGCTAATACGATGATTTCATCATTTGTAGCCTTTTCAACACCAATGACTTCATGCGGATTTGATTGTAACTCTCTTAATACCACTACACCACGTTGTGCTCTTTTAGCGGTTTCAAATTCTCTTAAATTCATCCGTTTTGCAGCACCACGTTGAGTTGCAAGAACCAGAGAGGCGTTTGCCTCTTCACGAACGGCTACCAGTGAAACTAATTGATCCTCATCTTTTAAATTGATACCTCTGACCCCAGCAGTTCTTACGCCAGTGACGGATAACTCAGCAAGCGGGAAACGCAGTGCAAAAGCTTGTTTAGTGAATAAAATAACATCTTCATCACCTTTTACAAGCTGAGCATCAACCATTTCATCGCCTTTACGTATTCCCATTGCTCGATATGAGCGATTATACCTTCTTACTTCAAAGACACCGACGCTAGATTGTTTGATCATTCCATTTTTAGATACCGTAATGATATTAGCTTCTTCCTCAAAGTTCTCTAATCCAATCGCAGCGATTATCATTTCATTTTGTTCAAGTGGAATGATGCTTGAAATATGTTGTCCCAAATCTCTCCATCTGATATCAGGTAGTTCATGTACCGGTTGATATAGATAGTTTCCGAATGATGTAAACAGCAACAAATGATGCTGTGTATTCATTGGCGCTTCAAATAACATATAATCCGAATCCTTCATATCATGACCTGTTCCATTCGACGCGCTATAGGAACGAACGCTAGTCCGCTTGATATAGCCATCTTTTGTCACCGAAACATGTACTTCCTCACTAGGAATCAGAATATCGATATCGACTTTGATTTCTTCAATTTTCTCTTCAATAGTGGACCTTCTAGGCTCAGAATATTGTTTTCGAATTGCTGTTAGTTCTTTTTTAATCACACTTGAGAGTTTTTTATCACTTTTTAAGATTGCATCCAATTTGTCAATTAGTTTTCGAAGTTCCGCGTCTTCTCTTTGCAACTCGGTAATATCTGTATTCGTTAATCGGTAAAGTTGTAACGAAACAATTGCTTCCGCTTGTACTTCTGAAAAATCGAATTTCGCAATAATATTATTTTTAGCGTCACGTTTATCTTTAGATCCACGGATTGTTTTGATGACTTCGTCGAGGACCGATAATGCTTTCATTAATCCTTCAACAATATGGAGTCGATCCTTTGCTTTTTGGATATCGAATTGTGATCTACGCGTCACAACTTCTTTCTGGTGGTCAATATATGCGTCAAGAAGCATCGGAAGAGACATCAATGTTGGTCTGCGTCCCGAAATTGCAATCATGTTAAAGTTATAAGTGACTTGTAAATCAGTGTTTTTCAGCATGTATTGTAAAATCCCATTACTATCTGTATCTTTTTTCAACTCGATTACAATACGAAGCCCAGAACGGTCTGATTCATCACGTACATCTGCAATTCCATCGAGTTTACGGTCGATTCGAAGCTCATCCATACGTTTTACCATATTTGCTTTATTAACATCATATGGAATTTCCGTGACAACGATTTGTGATTTCCCGCCTCTTAACTGTTCAATCGAAGTTTTAGCACGGATGATAAACCGTCCTTTTCCGGTTTTATAGGCAGTTTTAATGCCATCCGTCCCTTGAATGATTCCACCTGTCGGAAAATCCGGCCCTTTAATAACCGTCATTAATTCTTCTACGGTTACCTCAGGGTTCTCTAGTCGTAAAAGAACCGCATCCAGCACTTCATGAAGCGCATGCGGTGGAATATCTGTCGCATATCCAGCGGAAATACCCGTAGATCCATTCACCAATAAATTCGGGAATCTTGCTGGAAGAACTGTTGGTTCCGGTTCAGTATCATCAAAGTTCGGGATGAAGTCTACCGTATTCTTACCAATATCGCGCAGCATTTCACCCGCAATACCTGAAAGACGCGCTTCTGTATAACGCATCGCTGCTGCAGAGTCACCATCGATTGAACCGTTATTACCGTGCATTTCAATCATCATATGACGTAATTTCCAGTCTTGACTCATACGAACCATTGCCTCATAAACAGACGAGTCACCATGTGGATGATAATTACCAATTACGTTACCAACAGTTTTCGCAGATTTACGAAATGCTTTTTCATGTGTATTTCCTTCATGAAACATTGCATATAAAATTCGACGTTGTACTGGTTTTAAGCCGTCACGTGCATCTGGAAGTGCTCGGTCCTGGATGATGTACTTACTGTATCTACCGAACCGATCACCAACAACCTCTTCAAGTGGAAGGTCTTGAAATCGTTCTATATTTGTCATTCATAGTCCTCCTCAACATGAATAAATTCATTATCTAATATATTATGGTCTTCAAGTTGGCCGAAATCGACATTTTCTTCAATCCAAAGTCGTCTAGGTTCAACTTTATCGCCCATTAATGTCGTTATACGACGTTCAACTTTAGCGCCATCCTCAATTGTAACACGGATAAGTGTCCGGGTTTCCGGGTTCATCGTTGTGTCCCATAGTTGGTCCGCATTCATCTCTCCTAGACCCTTATAGCGTTGTAGTAAATAATTTTTCCCAATTTTTCCAATGGCCTCATCTAGATCAGCTTCAGTCCAAGCATATTCTACTACTTCTTTTTTGCCTACACCTTTATAAACTTTAAATAAAGGTGGCAGTGCTATAAATACTTTTCCCGCCTCAATTAGCGGTTTCATATATCGATAGAAAAATGTGAGAAGTAGAACTTGAATATGAGCACCATCTGTATCAGCATCCGTCATAATGACGATTTTATCGTAAGCGGCATCCTCAATTTGGAAGTCAGCGCCTACTCCGCCGCCTATCGCATGAATGATCATGTTGATCTCTTCATTTTTCATAATATCTTCTAATTTTGCTTTTTCAGTATTAATAACTTTACCTCTAAGTGGCAAAATAGCCTGGAATACACGATCGCGCCCTTGCTTTGCGGAACCTCCAGCTGAATCACCTTCGACAAGATATAATTCGTTTCTAGCAGCGTTTCTTGACTGTGCAGGCGTTAATTTACCAGAAAGCAGCGTATCGGATCTTCTTCGTTTTTTACCTGAACGTGCATCTTCACGCGCTTTTCTTGCTGCGTCGCGTGCCTGTTGAGAACGAATTGCTTTCCGAATAAGCGATGCACTTAAATCGGCATTTTCCTCTAAAAAATAGAGCAGCTTTTGTGCAACAACTGATTCAGTGACAGATCTTGCTTCGCTCGTCCCAAGCTTTCCTTTTGTTTGTCCTTCAAACTGAAGGATTTCTTCTGGAATACGGACCGAAATAATTGCAGAGATTCCTTCACGTACATCTGCGCCCTCTAAGTTCTTATCTTTCTCTTTTAATAACCCAGTCCGTCTTGCATAATCATTAAAAACACGTGTCAATGCAGTTCTGGCACCTGTTTCATGCGTACCGCCATCTTTGGTTCGAACATTATTGACAAATGATAGCATTGTCTCAGAGTAACCATCGCTAAATTGGAAAGCAAACTCTACTTCGATGCCTTCTGAAGCACCTTCTAAATAGGCTACTTCATGGAGGACATCTTTTTCTTCGTTTAAATATTCAACAAAAGCCTCGATACCTGATTCATAATGAAATACTTCATGTTTGTCCGTATTTTCATCTTTCAAATCGATTTTTAATCCTTTTAACAAAAACGCAGATTCTCTAAGTCGTTCACTTATTGTTTCATAATGATATTTTAAAGTAGAAAAAATGCTTGGATCGGGCTTAAAATGGATGAGCGTTCCTCTTTCACGCGTTGTCCCTAGCTTTTCTAGAGTCGTCGCGGGTTTTCCACCATTTTCAAATCGTTGACGAAATTTGTGGCCTTCTCGAAAAATTGTTACTTCTAGCCACTCTGAAAGTGCGTTTACAACTGCAGCACCAACTCCATGTAGCCCACCGCTCGTTTTGTATCCGCCTTGTCCAAATTTACCGCCCGAATGTAAAATCGTTAAGATAACTTCGGTTGTCGGCTTTCCTGTTTGGTGTATTCCCGTTGGCATACCGCGTCCATAGTCGCGAACACTGATGCTACCATCGTTATGAATCGTTACATCGATTTCGGATCCAAACCCGCCGAGTGCTTCGTCCACTGCATTATCTACAATTTCGTAGACAAGGTGATGTAGCCCCCGTGAATCTGTCGAACCTATATACATACCCGGGCGTTTCCGTACAGCGTCTAACCCTTCAAGTACATGTATTGAATCATCATCATATTTGTAAGTATCTTGTTGTTTCGTCAAATTCCCGCCTCCATCAAACGACTGTTCTTATATATATAATCGTACCGCTTCCTAAAAAGGTTGTCAAACCAACGTTTCTTGAAGCTCGCTCAATTAATTGTATAGAAAAAAGCTTTCAAATGCAACGAAGTGAAAAAATATTTACCTAAATCTTAGATTATTAGACCGTTGTAGCATGCGGGTAGTTCTGGTAAACTTAGACCATATGAACGACACAAAATGGTAGAGGGGTATATCATGGAACTTATTTTAATTTTATTGTTCGCCTATATTATCGGCTCAATCCCTTCCGCTTTGTGGGTAGGGAAATTATTTTACAAAATCGACATTCGTGAACATGGAAGTGGAAACCTTGGTGGAACGAACACATTCCGCGTGTTGGGAAAAAAAGCAGGTCTTGCTGTTACGATTCTTGACATTTTAAAAGGAACAGCTGCCACACTTCTTCCCTTACTTCCATTTTTCAATGAAACAACTGTCCACCCACTCATTCTTGGGGTCTTAGCTGTTATCGGGCATATGTATCCACTTTTCGCTAGTTTCAAAGGTGGGAAGGCTGTAGCTACTTCAGGCGGCGTAATACTGGCATATAACTGGCCATTCTTTATTATTGTACTAGCCGCCTTCTTTATCGTCTTGAAACTAACAAAAATGGTGTCCTTAACTTCAATGATCGTAGTTGTGATTGCATTAATCTATACGGTGATTTACTATTTTTGGACCGGTGATTTGTATTTAATGATTTTGATTTTCTTCTTCGGGATCTTTATTTTTTACCGACACCGTGCAAATATTTCTAGAATCAAAGCAGGAACCGAGCCAAAAGTTAAGTGGATATAATACAATGGAGGTAGCCCATAGAAAGTAGGTGTCTCAATTGAAAATTGTCGTATCAAACGAAGCACTCAATTGGTTTAAAGATGAAATGGAAGTAGTCCCAGGAGATGCAATTCGATTTTTCGCAAGATATGGCGGTGCAAGTCCGCTCCACGAAGGTTTCTCACTTGGAGTGACAAAGGATCAACCTGATGAAATTGCCGCTCAAGTTGAACATGCTGGCGCTATTTATTACATAGACAGTCATGACAAATGGTATTTCCTAGAGCATGACTTACATGTGAATGTCGATCCCAAATTAAAAGAACTCACATACTCATATGAAAAAGCGTGATCGTCAATCGATTCACGCTTTTTTCATTTGAATTCAGTCTGTCGAAGCTATCGTAGCCGTTTTTGAATTCATAGCAGTCCAAACCTTATTAATTGTTCGGACAACCCCTCATTTAGTAATATTTCTCTCTCATGTTCACCGAATAAATCGAAATGCGGGTAATCATCGCGCATATCAATCCACTCACGCTTCAATCCGTAACGTTCGCCCCACCGGCTTAGTTTTTCAATGTCGGAACACCCAGCTTTTGTTACTGTTTTACACCCTGGAAATCGCTCATCGATCCAATAATGAGTCAGAAAGGCAATTTCTCCGTTACCAACGGCTTCTTTCCAAGCTATCAATTCATCTCTCTTAATACCGAAAGCCATTAATCTTTGTTCTGTTTAATTTCATTATATTTCGAGTCCCAATCTGGCGCTACTTTTGCAAGAGATACCGGCCGGAATGATTCCTTTTTCACCAGGACGTGTTCCGATGTAGCGGTTGCCGCAACTGTGCCGTCTTCATGGACAATCTCGTACCCGTATATGGTTCTTAATCTACCGTGCGACTCAATCCACGTTCGAACCGTTGCCTTTTGGCCATATTTCATCGACGCTTTATATTGGATGGATAGGTCAATGACAGGCGATAAATAGCCTTCTGTTTCAAGTCCAGCATATGTAAAACCCAAATCCTCAATTATCTTCGTTCGCCCAATCTCCATCCACACTAAGTAATTCGCATGATAGACAACACCCATCTGATCTGTCTCTGCGTATCTGATTTCAATTTCCTTTTCGCTAATAAACAAAGCACTCACCTCTATATCCATTATACAAAAGGAACGTTGAAAAAGGTGCCCGATTGCTCGGACACCTTCTACATTACCTCTTAGTTAGTTTTCATTTTGTCGCGAAGAACCATTTGTAGAATTCCACCATGACGATAGTAATCTACTTCAACATCGGAGTCGAAACGTGCAAGAACGTCGAATTCTTTCACTGAACCGTCTTTCGCTGTTGCAGTGACTTTTAGAATATCGCGTGGTTTTACACCTTCTGCGATGTTTACGCTAATTGCCTCTTCACCTGTTAGGCCAAGTGTTTCAGCACTTTCGCCTTTCATGAATTGAAGTGGAAGTACACCCATCATGACAAGGTTTGAACGGTGTATACGCTCATAGCTTTCAGCGATAACTGTTTTAATGCCAAGAAGTGATGTACCTTTCGCAGCCCAGTCACGTGAAGAACCCATTCCGTAGTCTTGACCTGTAATGATTGCAAGACCCGTGCCATCTTCTTGATACTTCATCGCAGCATCATAGATCGGCATGATTTCTTTTGTTGGCCAGTAAGTTGTATAGCCGCCTTCAGTTCCTTTTGCAATCTGGTTACGAATACGGATATTTGCGAACGTACCGCGCATCATAACCTCATGGTTACCACGACGGGAACCGTATGAGTTGAAGTAGCGTGGATTTACGCCGTTCTCAGTCAAGTATTTACCAGCTGGCGTATCTTTTCCGATTGCGCCTGCAGGTGAAATATGGTCCGTTGTGATTGAGTCACCGAATTTACCGATGACGCGAAGTCCTGATAGTTCTTTAATATCTTCTGGTTCTTTTGCAAGACCTTCGAAGAATGGTGGATTTTGAATATAAGTTGAATTTTCATCGAAATCATACAATGAATCATCTGTCGTTTCGATTGCGTTCCACGCTTCGTTTTCTGTGAATACACGTGCATATTCTTTACGGAAGAGTTCAGGTGTTACTGTTGATTTAACAGCTTCTGCAACTTCTTCTGTTGTTGGCCAAATGTCTTTAAAGAAGACGTCAAATCCATCTTTATCCTGACCGATTGGGTCGTTTTGAAGATCGATATCAACTGTTCCAGCAAGTGCATATGCAACAACTAGTGGCGGTGAAGCCAAGTAGTTCGCTTTTACTAGCGGGTGAATACGTCCTTCGAAGTTACGGTTGCCGGAAAGAACTGATGAAAGTAGCATATCATTTTCAATAACAACTTTCTCAATTTCAGGTAGTAATGGTCCTGAGTTTCCGATACATGTCGTACATCCGTATCCAACTAAGTTGAATCCGATTTTCTCCATGTAAGGAAGAAGACCTGAATCTTGAAGATACCCAGTAACTACTTTAGAACCTGGTGCAAGTGATGTTTTTACGTAAGCTGGAGGTGTAAGTCCTTTTTCAACTGCTTTTTTCGCAACAAGTCCAGCACCTAACATAACGTATGGGTTAGATGTATTTGTACATGATGTGATTGCAGCGATTGCAAGGTCACCTGTTTTAATCTCGACAGAACGGCCGTCTTCGAATTCGATTGTCGCTTTTTCAGAAAGTTTTTTCGGAGATAAACCAAAACCTTGGTTTCCTTCTGGCGCAACAACTGCATCATTAAACTCGCGCTGCATGTCTGATAGTGGGATCAAGTCTTGAGGACGTTTCGGTCCAGCAAGGTTCGGTTCGATTTCAGAAAGGTCGATTTCAACAACTTCTGTGTAAACAGGCTCTTCGTTGTCGACTGTAAAGAACATATCGTTTTCAACAAGATATTGTTTTACAACTTGAATTTGTTCTTCTTCACGACCTGTTAGACGCATGTAGTCAAGTGTTTCTTCATCAACTGGGAAGAATCCACATGTAGCGCCGTATTCAGGTGCCATGTTGGCAATTGTTGCACGGTCCGCAAGTGGAAGTACAGCAACGCCTGGTCCGAAGAACTCAACGAATTTACCAACAACGCCATGTGCACGTAGCGTTTGTGTTACTTTCAATGCAAGGTCAGTTGCAGTCGTGCCGTTTGGTAGGTCTCCTACCAATTTAACACCAACAACTTCAGGTAATGGGAAGTATGATGGTTGGCCAAGCATTCCTGCCTCAGCTTCGATACCACCAACGCCCCATCCAAGAATCCCCATACCGTTGATCATCGTCGTATGTGAGTCAGTACCAACGAGTGTATCAGGATAGGCTTCGAATGTGCCGTCTTCGTTTTCAACCGCATGAACGACGTTTGCCAAATACTCAAGGTTAACTTGGTGAACGATTCCTGTTGCCGGTGGAACTGCACGGTAATTGTCGTATGCTTTTTGTGCCCAGCTTAAGAACTGGTAACGTTCTGCGTTACGTTTAAATTCAAGATCCATGTTTAGTTGAAGTGCAGCTTCAGTTCCGTAGCTGTCTACTTGTACGGAGTGGTCAATAACAAGGTCGACCGGGATTTCAGGGTTGATCTTATCTGGATCTCCACCCATTTCAGCCATCGCTGAACGAAGGGATGCCAGGTCAACAACAACAGGAACGCCTGTGAAGTCTTGAAGAATAACGCGTGATGGTTTGAATGGTACTTCACCGTTAGGATCAGCTTCATTCCCCCATTTTGCAAGATTTGCTACGTGTTCGTCTTTAATGACATAACCATCATGTTGTCTTAATACGGACTCAAGTAATACTTTAATTGAATACGGTAGTTTGGAAATGTTTGCAACACCGGCTTCTTCAATTGCTTTTAGACGGTAATAATTATACGTTTTACCATCTAGCTCAAATGAAGTACGGCTGTTGTGTAAATTGCTTTTAGCCATTTTGTTTCCTCCTTGTATCTACATGAAAAGGCGATTTAAGCGCATCTTTTCTCTACCTAATCATACGATAGATTCATACATAAGTAAAATACAATAACTTTATTGTTTATCATAAGTAAATGTAATGACCTTGTTGCATAGGCGACAATGAATTAAGATATCAGCCCCTTTTCCAACCATTTCTTTAGACTAGTTATCTATACCCCATTACTATTGAAATGAACATATGTAATGAAAGATTCAACTTGTTATGGCATCATAAAATTATTACTAGTAAGGAGTTGGGTTAATTGAAAAAAGCTTTACTCGTCATTGATTACTCGGTAGATTTTGTAGCATTAGACGGCGCGCTTTCTTGCGGTGAGCCTGGTATTGAACTTGAAGCGTATATTACTGCACTAACTAAAAAGTTTTTAGATGAAGAACATTTTGTCGTAATGCCTGTGGATGTACATGATGTTGATGATCCTTATCACCCGGAAACAAAGCAATTCCCACCTCATAATATTCGTGGAACTACAGGCCGTCATTTATACGGAACATTACAAGAGCTTTATGAAGAGCGTAAAGATGAAATTCTTTGGATAGATAAAACAAGATTCAGCGCATTTGCAGGTACTGACTTGGAACTGCAATTACGCGCTCGTGGTATTATTGAACTGCATCTGGTCGGCGTATGTACGGATATTTGTATTTTACATACCTCAGTCGATGCATACAATCGAGGTTTTGAAATTGTGATACATGAACCAGGAGTTGCAAGTTTCGATGCAGCCGGACATGAATGGGCACTTCGTCATTTTGAAAACACATTGGGCGCTAAGGTAATCAAATAATTTTTTGTTTTTTATGTTTAAAATTACTGAATAAGGTTATACCAACCATAGTTATACTTACAAAACTTGTTATAAAGGAGATGACATGCCCGATGAGTTTCATTTGGTTTTTAATCATTGGTGGTATTATTGGTTGGTTAGCTGGAGTAATTTTAGGTAAAGATATACCAGGCGGCATAATTGGTAACATTATTGCTGGGATAATAGGTGCCTGGATAGGCGGCAAGCTTTTAGGACAATGGGGTTGGAAGGTTTCGGACTTTTACGTTTTTCCAGCTTTAATCGGAGCAGTAATCCTGGTGTTTATCGTTAGCTTAATTTTAAGAGCGATGCGCAAATCATAAAAAAAAGATGAACCGCTTTAAAGCGGTTCATCTTTTTTCATGTGAAGCTTCTATTTCCTTTCGCGATTCTTCAAATTTAGTAAAGAACGAAAGAACGTCTTCAACATATTTTTCGCTCCGATTATAATTGAAAATTGCTTTTTCATACTCGCCTTTTGCAGCGCCGCTATTCGCAAGGTATTTGGCAGCACTGAACATTGCATCTTCGATATCGTATGGATCTGCAATTCCATCCCCATTGGCATCGACGCCGTATCCGCCGTATTTTTCGATAACTGCGGGGTCGGTTTTATCGGTCTCCGGAATATCCCCTTTTCCAAGTCCTGTACATCCAGGGTATGTCCAACCGACAAATGTGCAAGGCATAAACTGCATATGTCCTTCCGCACCGACTGGTGAAAGAAGCGGGTCCATCGTAGAGAACCTTGTTTCAATACGATGATGTGCAGCTAGTAATGTCCAAGGAATATCATAAGCGTCAGCAGCTTCCATATAGACGGGGATATATTCTGGTGGAATTTCATTTTGATTATCAAATAGTGCATAGGCAGATTTCTTTAGTAAATCCGTATTGTTAACACTTGCCCAAATAATTGCCGTTAATGTAAATACCGTAATCGCTACTGGTATGAAAAGGACAATGAGCAATGCTTTTGTCTTAAGAGACATTCCACTTTTTTTGTGCTTCATTATCCTAAATCTCCTCTATTACGCGCCTTGTTTAATAAGTGCCTTCATATCTTTAACAATATCTTCAAAAGGGACATCATCATTTCCGTTATATAATTTAACAACTAATCCTTCTTGGTTAACAAGTGCAAAGCGTGTGCCGTGAGTTACCTGATCTGAATTAGGATCATCAACAACGATTTGTGCAAATGACTTTTTGGCGATTTCACTAATTACATCTTGTTTGTAGCCCGTCAACATTTCCCATTTAGACTCATCCGACGGTGCAAATACATCCAAGTACCCTTGTAATACTTCAGGTGTATCAAAAGCAGGATCAACTGTAAAGGAAACAATTTTATAGTCTTCAACTTTTTCTTTAATAAGTTCATCTTGTAAGTTCGCCATATTGACCATCATTGGCCCGCAAACGGTTGTACAATTCGAAAATACGAATTGAGCAAGCCATACTTGACCTTTCAAATCATCAAGCGATACTTCTTCATTATGCTGATTTGTAAATGCAAATGGTTCGATTTTAAGTTTATGATCCGGTTTAAACTCATTCCCGGAACAAGCACCCAAAATTAGTACGATAAGTACGATGAAAGATGTTCTGAAAAATTTATGCATTCGTTTCTCCCTCACTATTAAATGATGCATTAATCATAACGTAAAAGCCCTTCCTGAACAAGCAAAGGGCTACGTGTAGTATGGCGAAACACTGACGTTTCTGTGAAGTTTACTTCTTAATATCCGTGACAATTGCATCATGGATCGCAATGAGTTTCGTTTCAATTCGGTGCAGTAGATAAAAGGACACAATTATCGGAAAGCCGATTTCTTGAACGAGACTAATCCATTGATCCATACTTATACCTCCTTTTTTAAAAAATGTCCGAAAAGACCGACCTCGCGTTAAGAGGTCGGCCGCGTTTTATCCTTCTATTAATTCGGTAACTGTACGTTCGACAATCCGTGCGCTAGTTGCTGATGCAATTAGCGATTCATCGACCCCAAACACGCCTGCATTAATTACGCCTTGCATCGCAGATTCGACTTCCACAGAAGTAAGATCCTCACGTGGCTCATCGACAGTTAACATCAATTTTTTGCCGCTCGCTGTAGCGAAATTCAGTTGTAATGTTTTTGCCATTTACTCTCTCCTCCTTATTTTTAATTAGTTGTTCACTGTTGATGTTTCAACTTTTTCTGCACCGATAAACGGTAGTGATGATAGGCTGGCTAGTTTTTCAAGCCCGTTATACAAGCTATTTGCATCGACACCTGCTGCAATGTTTTGGTAATTTTTCGATCTCCGAATGAGTTTTCCATCATCCGTCATACCACCGTCAAAAAACACACGGCCAACTGCATGTTTGAATTCGATTGTCGCCATATTTCCCACCCCCTTTCATCACCTATATAGATGGAATAAATGGAAAGGGATACGTTGTCCGTGTTTTTTTTCATAATTTCTCTTATAATGTAATCTAGTATGGAAGAGGTGAAAGAAATGCTAGAAGGTTGGTTTCTTTGGTTTATCGTATTTTGGGTGATTGTCCTTGTTGGGTTATTTGCAATAGGCGGATTTTTTATGTTCCGTAAATTCTTGAAAGTATTCCCAAAAGCAGATGGGAAATCCGATTTGGACTGGGAAGAATATTATGTGGATAAGTCGATTCATCTTTGGAATGACGAGGCGAAAGAGATGCTGGAGGAACTAACAAAACCGGTTCCCGAATTATTTCGTCCTGTTGCCAAGCAAAAAATCGGCGCTAAAATCGGTGAAATAGCGCTTAAAGAAAAAGCGAAAAAAATAAATATGGATCTTATTATTCGAGGGTATATTATTGCCACGCCTCCACGCGATTATAAATTCTTACGCAAAAAACTTGCCGAAATAAATTTCGATGTAACCCCATATGAACACTTATTCCAAAAAGACAAAGGTAAAACTACAAGTTAAAAAAAGGTGTCAGCATGTTTAAATGCCGACACCTTTTGTATTTTGCAATTTCTTATATTTAACAAACATCGCGACTCGCCACGGTACAATCATCCCGAATGCAAGAATCCAGAACATGCCTCCGAGTTCTCCGACATCAATCGTATTGCTTAATGCTAACTTCCCGACAAGTCGAATAATTAAAAGGCCGAATAAAATGAAGACAAAAGCTTTAGATCGTTTGATATAAATTTCTTTATCACGAATTTCAAAATTCGTTGTTTTGATTAAAATAAGTGAAAATACCATCCCTACGCCAACCGCTTCCAATATTTGTAGCGGTGCAACTCGAAACTCTTCAAAAATGAACATTAATGCGCCAGTCGACATAAAAATCGGTGGCAAAATAATTGTCTTGACAGATACAGGCCGTTTCGCTGCTTTCGAACGAACAATAGCCGCCATTGTCCCCATGAAAAGTGCTAAGAGAGTTGACCCTATTATTAAATAAACGGGGGGAACTTTAGTGAAAATGGCTTCAATCAACATGTTTCCCCCATTCTTCAAGTTCGCCTAAACGTTTATTCAATTCATTCATCTGTACAAAACGGGCAAAGCGAGCATATTCATTTCCTTCTTTATATAGCAGTACAACTGGAGCAGTAAATAACGATAGTTGTCCTGCAATCTCAGGTGCGTCCGCTATATTTACCATGTAAAAAGGAAGTGAATAATCCGATTGAAGTGCCGCCACTTGCGGTAGCAATCCGTCACAAACAGAACAATTATCTGTTTTCACGAAAAGAAGTAATGAATCTAGGCTTTGTGCGATTTCTATCCACTCTTCATATGATTGTATCTGTTCCACTTATCTCACTCCAATAGTCAAATCAAAATCCTGTAAAATCTCCGAAGATCGGCTGCAGTAATGTAATGATGTATGTCATGCCATCGAAAAACAATAAAATTCCAACAGCAATCATCACGTATCCGCCGCCCTTCATAATCGGACCGCTATACTTTCGAATGACCCCAATTTTCGTGACAAAGAATGATAGAACGAAAAATGGAATTGCGAATCCTAAGACATACGCCATCATATAAACCATACTTGACCCTGGATTGGTACTAGCGAGCGCTATAATTGCACCAATGATTGGCCCCATGCATGGTGTCCATCCTGCTGAAAAACCTAGTCCGATTAACATGGTTCCCAAATAACCTGCAGGTCTATTTTTAAATTGAACCTTTCGCTCTTTCATTAAAAACGTTGGTGTAAATATCCCAGTAATTACAAGACCGAATAGAACGATAAATATCGCACCGACTTGTCTTAAGAGTTCCATATTTTGTTTGAAAAACACACCTAAATATGATGAGCCGAATCCCAAAGCGACAAAGATAAGCGAAAATCCTATTAGAAAGAATAGTGTATGAAGCATTCCCGTTTTATTCATTCGTTTAGAGTTCGATTGTAAATCATCAAGTGACATTCCTGTGATATATGAAAGAAATGCGGGATATAAAGGTAAGGTACATGGCGATATGAAGCTTAGAAAGCCTGCTCCAAAGGCGAAAAACAGATTTAAATCAGTCCCCAATTATTTCCCTCCTTAAATTTACTACATCAATCGTAACAAAAGTGGCGCATAATTTCGCTTATTATGACTGTGAAAGCTTTGTGACTTATAGATTAAAAAACGACTTACAGGAATTTTAGTAGATTCCCTGTAAGTCGATTAATCTCAAATAGCGTCTTCAATTGTACTGTTTTGTAATTCGTACATCATATGATAGAGACCTTTTTGTGTGAGTAATTCTTGATGGGTCCCCCTTTCGACGATTTCGCCTTTATGAAGAACCAGAATAAGTTCCGCATCTTGAATCGTACTTAATCTATGTGCAATTGCAATTGTCGTTCTGCCTTTTCTCATTTTCTCAAGACTCGCTTGTATCGCCACTTCAGTTTCCGTGTCAATGTTTGCGGTTGCCTCGTCGAGAACTAGTATTTTTGGATTCGTAGCAATCGTACGCGCAAATGCAACGAGTTGACGTTGGCCACTTGAAAAAGTAGAACCTCGTTCTGTCACTCTATGCGCATACTTGCCTGGTAGTTTTTCAATAAAATCATTTGCGCGTACGAATTCCGCAGCTCCCCTAACCTCTTCAGGCGTCATCGTTTTATTATGCAAACGAATATTGCTTTCGATATCTCCATAAAACATAAAAGGATCCTGTAAGACGAGTCCCGTTTTCTGACGCAATTCTTCCTTCGGATATTCTTTCAATGAAACACCATCGATAAGAATATCTCCACGCTCATATTCATAAAAGCGCATTAATAAATTAATAATGGAACTTTTCCCGCTACCCGTATGCCCGACGAGTGCAACCGTTTCGCCGGCATTCGCTGTAAAGGAGATGTTTTTTAAGACATCTGCTTTTCCATCGTAGGAAAAAGAGACATTGCGAAATTCGATTTTGCCGTTACCAATTTCAGCATTTTCCACAATTTGTTGTTCAGGTTCCATATCAATATCATCCATTAATTTAAATACACGGGATGCCGAAACAATCGCCTGTTGGAATATCGAAAGTCGCTGCATCACTTGTTGAACCGGTTGGAATAGACGTCCGATTAATGTCGTGAACGCATATAAAATACCCACCTCAATCGGACTTTCAAGTGAGATAAAACCGAAGTATCCGAGTACGAATACAATTGCTGCGGCATACACCAAGTCAATTGCAGGGCTGAGTAGAATGCCATCGAATTTGATATTCCGCATCCCTGCGCGGTAATGTTTCTCGTTAATCTCATCAAATTCTTCTTCAAGACGGTTTTCCTGTCTAAATGCTTGGATCATTCCCATACCTGACAATGATTCTGCGATTTTAGCGTTGAGTTGGCTTAAACGCTCACGCAAATCCTGATAAAAGTCAGTACTATAGTGTCTATAGATAATGACAATCGCCAAGAATAGCGGCATTAATAACAAAGATATAAATGCTAACTTCACATCAAGTGAAAAGAGCGCGATATAAACACCGATAAGCATAAATACTGCTTGTAAAAATGTAACAATAACGCTCACGAACATATCTTTGATGGATTCCGTATCATTTGTCACACGGGAAACGATACTTCCCGCAGGTGTTTTATCAAAGTAGCGCATTCCCAGTCCATGTACTTTTGAAAATACATCGATTCGCATTTGTTGAATTATTTTTAGCGCAATATCTTGGAAACGCATTAATTGGAAGTAAGATACGACGACCATAAATACTTGAATCCCGATATACAGTAGTATAATTCCCGTAACTTCACGTTCTGGAAAATTCAACGGCGTCAAATAGTTGTCTATGAAACGTTGAATAATCAATGGACTAACGATACTACCCGTTATTGTCATTATGAGTAAAACAAGTGCGATTGTAATACTTACTTTATGTGGGATGGTGTAACTTAACAGCCTTTTCAGGACCTTCCACTGATCTTTCCCTGTTAGTTTGGGTTGTTTTTCTACGGACATTATACCTCGCCCCCTTGTTCGACCATGACTTCTAATTGCTGCAGCTCGTACATCTCTTTATATTTACCGTCCATCGCCAATAACTCTTCATGTGTGCCCGCTTCCGCAATCGTTCCTTCATGCATAACGATAATTTTATGCGCATGTTGTATTGCACTTAAGCGGTGTGAAGTAATAATAGTCGTTTCACCTGTTCTAGTCTGTTTTAGCGCTTCTAATATTGCTTCTTCCGTTTTCGCATCTACCGCGGATAATGAATCATCCAAAATGAGTAGTTCCGGCTCCATGATTAGTGCACGAGCAATCGATACCCGTTGTTGCTGACCACCCGACAAAGACACACCGCGTTCCCCGACAATCGTTTCATACCCTTCCGAAAACCCAAGAATGTCATCATGTATCTGCGCCAAACGGGAAGCTTCATAGATTTTTTCTTTTGCGATTTTTGGATTTGTAAATGCGATGTTTTCAGCAATTGTCGTTGAAAATAAGAAGTGATCTTGCGGAACATATCCGATAGATTCGCGTAAACGTTGCTGTTTGTACTGATTGATTGGATTCCCTCCATAAACAATGCTGCCTTTATAACCTTCAAATTCCCGTAGCAACAGCTTAAGAATAGCTGTTTTCCCAGAACCAGTTCTACCGACAATTCCCATTGTTTCCCCTTGTTTCAGCGAAAAATGGACATTGTGCAACGCGAGCGCTTCGTCTTCTGGAAATTTAAACTCTTCAATGTTGAACGCCAAATCACCTTCTGGTCTTTTATCAATAGCTCCAGGTAAATCAGTAATTTCTGGTGCAATGGATAAAAGTTCTGTAATCCGGCTATATGAAGCATTTCCGCGCTCAACGATATTGAATAGAAATCCAAATGCGAGCATCGGCCAGACAAGAAGTCCTAGATATGTACTAAAAGCAACCATGTCACCGATGGACATGTCCCCAGCGATGATGTATTTCGTTCCGAAGTAAAAGGATAAAATATAAGATACCGCAAATATTCCCGTAATCGTAGGATCGAATAACGCGTCTATTCTAGCCACACGCATATTTTTACCGACTACATCGGTTGATAAATCAGTGAAATCCTCAATATCTTCCTTCTGTTGACCAAACGTTTTAATTACTTTAATACCCGTAATGCTTTCCTGTGTCTTGTCATTCAAATTGGAAAATGCTTCTTGGGCAAACCGGAATCGTTTACGAAGTAATCTTCCGTAATAACTCGTCAGGAAAATCATGAATGGCAGTGGAATAAGCGCGATTAACGTCAATTTCCAGTTAATCGTAATAGCCATCGTTAAAATAACAAATCCACCTGTTGAGATTGAATCGACTAATGTCAAAATTCCCATTCCGGCAGTTTGTTGTAAAGCATTAATGTCATTCGTCGCATGGGCCATTAAATCGCCTACGCGCCTTTTTTGATAGAAAGAAGGAGACATTCTTGTAAAATGATTGAATAACTTTTCTCGCATCGTCCGCGATAAGAGGACTGCTGATCCGAAAATCATGACACGCCAATAAAAACGAGCGAAATACATAAGAATTCCGGCAATTCCGAGGATAATAAGCCATTTAGTTAAACTCGGTGCTGTCAACTCGTTTAACGTAATCGCATCTACGATATACCCGATGATTTTCGGCGGCAATAACTGCAAAATGGAAACCAGAACAAGTGCTGCAATTCCCAAAGCGTATTGCTTTTTTCGTTGTTTAAAAAACCAACTCAGTTGTAATAAAACTTTCACATGACTCCCCCTACTTCTCTTTAAAATCAAACCTTTTACTAGTTTAGCAAAATTGCGAACAATATAAAAGGTCCGAGTTCCAAATTATTCGGATACTGAAATACTTTCTTAAGAATTGCTTTCTGTTTCATTGTGCAATTTCCTTTGTTCACGAATTAATATTTGTGAATATTTACACACTCAATGAAATTTCATGATATAATTGAGAAATCTGTAAATGATAGCGGAGGGAATACAAATGACAGTAACACAAAAAGAAACAAAAAAATTGCATGTAGAAGACATTCTAAAAGCATATCAACAACTAAAAGATGTGGTTTCACACACACCTTTACAAAAAAAATGAACAGCTATCCGAAAAATATGGTTGCCATGTGTATATAAAAAGAGAAGATTTGCAATATGTTCGCTCATTCAAATTACGCGGTGCTTATTATAAAATCATGAAAGTCGAAAAAATGGCTCGAGAAAAAGGAATTGTTTGCGCGAGTGCAGGCAACCATGCCCAAGGCGTCGCCTATGCCTGTGCCCAATTAGGAATTAACGGGAAGATTTTCATGCCCCAAACAACACCAAAACAAAAAGTAAACCAAGTAAAAATGTTTGGACGTGATCATGTCGAAATTATTTTGACAGGCGATACTTTTGACGACTCTTCTGCCCGTGCAACGAAATATGCCACTGACAATGATAGGATTTTCATCCATCCATTTGATGACCTCGATATTATCGCGGGGCAAGGGACTGTAGCTGTCGAAATCATGAATGACATCGAAGAACCCATTGATTATGTCTTTTCCAGTATTGGCGGAGGGGGTCTCCTATCCGGGCTAAGCACCTACATTAAAAATGTTTCGCCTACTACCCGCATGATTGGCGTAGAGCCAGCGGGCGCCGCAAGCATGCAAGCAGCATTCGACAATAAAGGCGCGACAATAGTAGACCCAATTGACAAATTTGTTGACGGAGCCGCCGTACAATGTGTTGGCCAACACACGTATGAAATTTGCCGAAAATATGTGTCGGACATCGTACCTGTTCCTGAAGGTAAAGTCTGTTCAACGATTTTAGAACTGTATAACTTGCATGCGATTATTGCCGAGCCGGCTGGAGCTTTACCAATTGCTGCACTCGATTTTTACAAAGAAGAGATTAAAGGGAAATCGATTGTGTGCGTCATTAGTGGTGGGAATAACGATATCGGCAGAATGCAAGAAATCAAAGAAAAATCATTGATTTATGAAGGACTACTTTATTATTTCATTGTCAATTTCCCTCAACGCGCGGGCGCTCTTCGTCAATTTTTGGACGAAGTACTTGGACCAGATGATGATATTACAACATTTGAGTACACGAAGAAAAACAACAAAGAAAGCGGTCCGGGACTCGTCGGCATTGAATTGAAACACAGTGAAGATTATAAAGGCCTTATCGAGCGGATGAATCAATGTGGGTTTTCCTACAAAGAAGTTAACAATGACAGTACATTATTTGAGTTGCTTATATAGCTAACAAACTACAGTAATTGCAATACAAATAACTAACACGTATAATATAAGTGAAATAACATACATTAAAAAAGACCGCTTGATGTACCACCATCAAACGGCCTGGAAATAAAATAGTATCGCTTCAAAGGCGATCAGCGCAACGGAGTAAACCGCTCTAGGCTTTGGGGCTCAAAGGCGGTTTACTTTTTTCTTGAAAAAGTATATGACAACGCAATGACCGTTACAATCAGAGTTGAAAATCCAATTGATACACTCAACGCTTCAAATGTCGTCATCAGCAACACCTCCTTCCCATTCATGCAAAATCGCATGAAATAATAGGGATTTCAGATGTGCCAACCGCCTATGAACACACACTATTCTATTCCTCTTTCATTATACCACACATATGTTCTTTTTTTATTTGTAAATAACAGAATAAATAAGTACACGTTCCTGCGCCTTAACAACAAATTATCTTCATTTTATCTTTAAATAGTCGATTCCTTCTTAACCTTTTCTTCTAACCTCTCCACAGTATAATGGTCGATACTCCGCTTAAAAACTAGTTATAGTTACATGGCTAGTGATTGCAATAAAAATAACTAACACGTATAATATAAGTGAATTAACATACATTAAAAAAGACCGTTTGATGTACCACCATCAAACGGTCTGTCACAGAATAGTATCGCTTCAAAGGCGATCAGCACGAGGCAGTAAACCGCTCTCTCACTTAGAGGTTCAGAGGCGGTTTACTTTTTTCTTGAAAAAGTATATGACAACGCAACGATAGTCACGATTAGCGTTGAAAAGCCAATCATTACGCTCAATGCTTCAAATGTTGTCATCGGCAACACCTCCTTCCCTTTCATGCAAAGTCGCATGAAATAATAGGGATTTCAGATGTGCCAACCACCTATGAACACACACTATTCTATTCCTCTTCCATCATACCATAGGAAAGAAATTTATTTTCTAAATACGACGATTATACCCTCGAAATCTTCCTACTTGAAATGTCCACCAATAAGTTTTGCTCTTTCCACAGCGGTTCCTGCTTTTGTATAGGATACTGCGCGTAGTACTGCATTCGAACCGTATTTATTTCTAAGTGAATCGATTGTCTCCCCAAGTTGCCGGTTTCGCCATTTCCGTTCATCAAATAAACTTAGTTGCATAGAATGCTCTTCTTCCAAGTTTGTCAGGCTGATGGATAGCCGACGTATGGGACGTCCATCATGGAATTCATCTAGTAGCGCCGTACAAAGTTGGTAAATTTTCAATGTGTCGTTCGTCGCTTCAGCCATCGAACGCGATCGATTAAAACCTCCACCAAATGCATGCTTTGAATAACTGGCAGCCAAATGAACAGTACGACCGGCCCGCTTCGCTTCCCTCGCCCGCATCCCAATATCTTCACACATTTCTAGAATGACTGTAAGAATATCTTCTCGTTCGACATAGTCGCGGAATAGCACTTGCCCTTTTCCGTAGCTTATTTGCCCTTCGACAAGCGGTGCACCCATGTCCGATAAGTCAATGCCGTGCGCATGGTAATACAGCTGATTGCCCATTACGCCGAATTTCTTTTCAAGTCTTTCAAGCGGGGCATTCGCAAGGTCGCCTACGGAGAAAATCCCCATGCCATTAAGATTTTTTTCTAGGCGGCTACCAATCCCCCACATTCGACTTAGTGGCGCGACAGGCCATAATTTTTCAGGTACATCATCATACGTCCATTCAGCAATTCCAGTTTTTTTCGCTTCAAGATCAAGCGCAAGTTTGGAGAGTAGCATGTTTGGACCTATACCAATTGCAGACCGCAGATCAAATTGACTCATCAGATCTTCACGTATACGGCGGACAATTGTATCTGAAGGTCCCCACAAACGCTCTGTTCCACTTAAGTCAATAAAACTTTCGTCGACACTATAGGTGTGAATCGCCTCTTTTGGGACGTATCGGTTCAGCAATCGGGTAATCTCCATCGATACATCGAGAAAAAAACCCATCTTCGGTTCGATAAGATGAATCGATGGGTCATCTGGTATTTCATACAATCGATTGCCAGTCTTTATCCCGTATTCTTCTTTTAATGGCGGCGATGCAGCAAGGACAACTCCGCCTTTTCGGTCCTTATTTCCGACAATTGCGATTGGCGTCTCCATGACATCAAGTCCTTCTATTACCGCGGCACAACTCGCATAAAAACTTCGCATATCAAGACAGATAATTTTTCGATCCGGCAAATCCTTATACATATTAACACCTCCCGGAACACACGTTCTACACCTTAGTATAGCCCACTTTTCTATCATTAATCAATGAGAATTTTTTACAGTGATCTAAAGTAATTAGAAAAAGCCAACATCAAAGTTGGCTTTTTCATTACATTAATCGCTTAGCGACAAAGAAATATTCCCTACAGCTACTGTCAACTTAACGTTCGGTCCACCGATTCCAATTGAGCCGCCTACTTCGTTCGGTAAGTTTATCGTTTTATTCCCGACACTGTTATTTAGGTCTGTTTGAAGGGCGAGCGGTGCTTCTTTTGTTTTCACGGCGATATTGCCAACTTCCGTTTTCGCTTGAATATTATTCGCTATACTTTGCAAGCTGATTGTAATATCCCCGACTTTCGCCTCGGCATCGACTACCCCGCCTATTCCGATTAAATTGATATTCCCGACGTTTGTGGTTGTTTGCGATTCATTTGCGTAGATTGAATCGACGTAGATATTCGCAACATCGGCGTGGACCAGAAGACGATCGTATTGTTTAGTCGGCAGCTCTACCAAAATGGTATAACCATCAGATAATTTTCGGAAAGAGAAAAATCCGGATTTTGTTTTCGCTTTAATGACTACTTCGCCGTTTTTTTCTTTTAAAGTCAACTTAAACTTTTTTGACGGTTTTTTCGTCGCTTTTCCTTCTAGTTGCACCCGTATGTCATGCCCGTCATGCGGTGCAATTTGAATGTCTCCGATATCCGTGGACACATCCACATTTACAATATGATCGGCAGCAATGGATTTGCTCAACTCATCTTTGGATCCTCCGAATAAGAACAGCAAGAATTTGATCGCAATAATAATTCCAATAAGGATGACTGCAATGCGGATGATTTGGTTCAAACTCATTTTGTTTTCCCCTTTATTAGAAAAATCGTTATACCTAACCATTCTATTCGCAGGTGTCCGTTAAAATATCAGAAATTCAAATTTACTTAACCCGTTTTCGGACAAAAGCTAAATATACACCAAACCCAACCAGGAGCAAAAGAACAAATACCGGTAAATTTCCAATGATAAATACGATTAAACCTGAACCGGCAGCAAGTAAAAAGTTCGTACTTGTCGCAAGCTGTTTCTTCGTTTTATCCCATGTATCCAAGTCTTTATTATCTATTCCGGGTACAATAACGCGATTTTCAAACATTGAAATATCAATTGTCGAATAAGAGGTTTGGTTTTCTAAGTAATTCATTTTCCCGACAATGACTTCAATTTCCTCTTGGATACTCGCAAGGTCAGACGAAATTTTCAATAAATCCTCCGTCTTTTCTGCATCGCTCATAAAATCAAGCAACCTCGTCTCAACAGCGCGTTTAGACTTAACTCTTGACGCCAAATCCACGTATTGTTCAGTTACATCCTGACCAGTTACCGTGCGCTCTAGAATATCGGCCGCTTCTCCTTCAGTAGCCGTCAAGAACTTTTGAAAATGTTTTTCTGGAATCCGAACTGTCATATGGCCGCTGACTGATTCATCATCTTCCCGATATACGTTAGATTCCACGATATATCCACCGTACTCATGTACTCTTTTTTCTATATTTTTTTCAGCTTTTTCAAAGTCTTTTACATTCAGTTGCAATCCCGCTTGGTGGATGATCATTCGATTTGTTGAAACTTTGCTTACTTGTTTACCGGCTTCTATTTCTGATTCTTCCCCAGCATCTGCACCGGACTCATCGCTCTCCGCCCCTGAACTATCTTGGGCGCTCTCCATATCATTTGAAAGAGATGATTCAGCCGTAACTTCATATTTTCCCTTATCTTCTTTCATAAAATCATTTGAGCTACAAGCTGTCATAAAGACAAAAATAATTACAATTAACCACGTCCATACTAATTTTTTCTTCATCGATTTCCCTCCTTGTCTCGTTAATGGAGTAGACGGTAAATTTTTGAAATAGTTACAACTTGAAACTAAAAATAGATTCAAACGTATTATGATATAATGACATTAGTTTAAATATGAATGGAAACTACTAGGAGGGCGAAAATATATGGGACTTTTCGGGTTCTTTAAAAGTCAATTTATTGAAGTAATCGAATGGACGGACAGTCATACAAACACAATGGTTTACAGATTTCCCGTTCAAAATAATGAAATTAAAATGGGTGCGGAGTTAACTGTTAGGGAATCGCAAGTGGCCATTTTTGTCAACGAAGGTGAAATTGCAGATGTTTTTGGTCCAGGTAGGCATCAATTATGGACGCAAAACATGCCGGTTTTGACAAAGTTGAAGTCTTGGAAAACCGGTTTTAACTCACCTTTTAAAGCAGAGGTATACTTTGTCAATACGAAACAATTCGTAAACCAAAAATGGGGTACATCGAATCCAATTATGATGAGAGATCCAGAATTCGGAATGATTCGTTTGCGCGGATATGGTATTTATTCTTACCGCGTTTCTGAACCGACTGTCTTTTTAAAAGAATTATTCGGAACGAATGCTTCATATGATACGAGTAGCATTGAAAACCAGTTGAAAAAGATGATTATTTCCGGTCTAACGGATTTATTTGCAGAATCGAAAATTGCAGCGCTAGATTTGGCCATGTTCTATGACGAATTAAGTACACAAGGTAAAGAAAAAATGCAAGAGCGTTTTAGTGCGTTTGGATTTGAAATCACCTCTTTGTACATCGAAAACTTGTCGTTGCCGAAAGAAGTCGAAGAAGCGATGGACAAACGAACGTCGATGGGCGTTCTCGGGAACCTGGGACAATATCAACAATATCAAGCGGCCGAAGCACTTCGGGATGCTGCAAAAAATGAAGGCGGCGGACTCGCAGGTGCAGGCGCTGGACTAGGCGCGGGTGCAGCACTTGGCGGCGTTATGGCGAATGCATTTTCGGGCAATCAACAACAAAATGCAGCGACCCCGGCTCCTGGGTCAGAAAAGGTAAATTGTCCGCATTGCGACGCACTTGTTAATAAAAACGCGAAATTCTGCGGTGAATGCGGAAAATCCGTGCAAAAGAAAAAAGTGCCATGCGTTAATTGTAAAACCGAGATAAATGAAGAGGCGAAGTTCTGCGGTGAATGCGGTGCAAATCAGCTTGCCAAAAAAACTTGTGAAAAATGCGGGAATGAAAATAATCCGAATGCGAAGTTTTGTGGGGACTGCGGAGAAACGCTATAAAGTGAAGGAAAATGAGGTGAGCTCGTGACAAACTTGGAAAACAACGAACAAACAGAAGCAGTAAGTATTGAAGAAACAGAAGTAAATCAATGTTCTTCTTGTGGTGGGAATACAGTTTTTGACCCTTCCAGTGGAGCTCTTAAATGTCCTTTTTGCGGAAGTGAAAAAGAAATTGAAAAAACGCAAGAAAATGCAATTGAACTTAGCTTTTTACAAGCATTAGAAAAAGACGACCACAGTTGGGATGATGAAAAGCGTGTTTTTTCATGTAAGAACTGCGGTGCTGAAACGGTTTTAGATAAAGACAAAGTGGCGGACTTTTGCACATTTTGTGGCTCATCTCATATTTCTTCCAGCGAAAATCACGCGGGGATTAAGCCCGCCTTAGTTCTTCCCTTTCAAGTATCGAAAGAGGAAGCGATTGAGAAATTTAAAGTTTGGATCAATAAGCGTTATTTCGCGCCTTCTTCACTTAAAAAAACGTATCAATTAAGTAAAATTACCGGGGCATATCTTCCCTATTGGACATTCGACTCGAAGACGCATTCAAATTTCGTCGTTCGAATCGGTACCTATTATTATGTCACCGTCACGCGAACAGTCGTTGAAGATGGGAAAACTAGACGAGTAACAGAACAAGTTCGAAAAATTAGATGGCGGACAGAGCGCGGAAATTACAGTGAGTTTTTTGATGATGTTCTCGTAAAAGCTTCCCGAAATGTAGCTAGCGATCTTATTCATAAAATTGAACCTTTCCAATTGAACGCTCTTGTTGACTATAAATCTCAGTTTCTATCAGGGTTCCTGGCGGAAAGATATTCAATTCCATTAAAAGATGGTTGGAATGGGGCCAAAGCGATGATTGATACGCGGATTGTCAATGGGATTGAACGACAAGTTCATGGTGATGTTGTGCAAGTTACAAGCGTCTCTACCAATTACAAAGACATTACGTATAAACATATTTTATTGCCAATCTGGATTTCATCGTTTCATTTCAATCATAAGGTTTACCGATTTTTAGTGAATGGACAGACTGGAAAAGTAAGTGGAAACGCGCCGATTAGCGCTTTGAAAGTAACCATTATCTCGTTGGTTGCTATCGTGATTATTGCTATTTTTATTATTTTCTTTGCTGGTCAATAATTTAAGTAGTTAAAAACGGTCAGGAGGTTGCCCTCTTGACCATTTTGTTTGTGCGGGTAATTACCATAGAAAATGTTATAGTTGAGAGGAAGCATAACTATTTTGCATGCAAGATTAGGAGAGAATATGATGGACAGAAAAGAAAAACAATTAGTTGAGTACTACTACAAAAAGTTTTCCGAAAGAAGTTTTGATGAAAAAGATGTGTATAGTTTTTTAATGGTTATTAAAGAACATGCGCGCGATATTAAAGTGATTAAAGAACTTGCAGACTTTATTGTACATAGAGAAAAAAGTACGGGCTATGTAAAGGATTATCTGGATGAATGTAAGGATATCATAAATAATTTAGGGAAAGAAAAAAACCGTAGAAAAATTGAGAATATCTTCTCGTTTAAAGAAATCAGAAACGGGTTCAACGCTTTAATCCAACAACTAGGCTTTGAAAAATTACCTTTAGACATTATCAATGACTTTATTATTTGTATGATTTCATTATTGCAGGACGTGAAAATCGTTTCGGGTAGCTTGAACAAAGAAGTCGGACATCTAAGTTTTGCTGCTTCTAACAAAGAGCTATTTTTGATGGGCAATATGACGATTCGTAACCAAGGCCGCTTTATGCCCGTTACATTTCCTGTACTGTCAGTAAAAAATATATACGAAGAAATAACACCCCAAGATAAAAACGATACGCCCTACCTTTTTGATCATGAACTCATTGAAGTCATAAATATAAACCAAAAATTGGCCATAACATTTCCTGAAATGAAATCTTAATAGCTATGAAACCAGCCGATTAATTCTTCCTCAGAGAAGAATCAATCGGCTGGTTTTTTTATTGTCTAACCTTTCATGTCATACTTGGTTATTTTTTCATGAAGAAGTTACGGCCCAATCGCTCGACAAGCGTGGGTGCAAGCGCGTGAAGCTTACTTGTGACCCCCATATACCAAGGCAGATTCACTTCTCTCACAGGTTTTTCAATCGATTGCATAACTGAATCAACTACTGTTTCTACGGTCAGTAAATGCTTACTTAATGATGCACGGTAATTCCCGGTATCATCTGCGAGATCTAGGAATGGCGTATCGATTGGACCTGGGTTAATTGTAGTTACGTGAATGCCAAACGGTGCAACTTCCATACGCAGTGCATTCGCATACCCTACTAATGCATGCTTTGACGCAGCGTAGACAGAGGCTTTCGGGGTTGCAACCTTCCCCGCCTGTGAACCAAGATAAATCAAATGGCCGCTATTCCGTGCCATCATGTCTGGAAGCAGACGTTTTGTCAGTTCGATTGGTGCTACGACGTTGATGTCCATTGTTTTACGTATTGTTTCGTTGGAAACTTCATGCGCATATTGAAACTTTCCGACGCCTGCGGAAAAAATAACAACGTCTGGGGAGCCGATTTTCTTCATGACAAAATCAATGCCGCCTTTTTCGGATAAATCCGCAGGAATCGTATGTGCGCCTTCATTTCTAAGCTCCAATAATACTTCCGGTGCTCTTCCGGTTGCCCAAACTTCGTGTCCTGCTTTTACCAATCTTTTTGTTAGTACATACCCTACTCCGCTTGTTGCGCCTGTAATTAGGAAGGATTTACGCTTTTTCATAATGTAAAATACCACTTTCATCTCGAGTTTCGCGAACAAGTTCTTTGTCTACAAGGTAATCAGTATGTCCAATTGTTACGGATAATGTGAGCCCGAGTTCTTTTTCATACACAGCCGGGAAGAGAGCTTTATTTAATTCGAAAATCGTACGTGATCCATTGTCCATCATGGCAAGTACTTTCATGGCACGTTCTCGTTGTTTTTCAAGTCTGGCTTCAATAAGCGGATGCGCATTTCTTACTTCATCCCCGTGGCCCGGATAAATGACTTCAACGGGCAATGTAAGAATTCTTTTCAGAGATTCATTGTATTGCAGCAATGAACGCGGACGCTTATCTTTTGGATCTAATGGTGGTTCAATAAGTGGGTTTGACGCAACTTTAGGTAGGACAAGGTCACCGCCGATCAGCTGGCGCGTGTCTTCATTCCAAAATACATGATGGCTTTGCGCATGGCCCAATGTCTCAAGAGCCGTCCAACCTGGATGTCCCGGTAGCGCATCCCCTTCAATCAGTATTTTATCCAGCGGTCTATCTCCCATAAGGGCAACGGATCTTTTCATCTTTTTCACCCAACCTAAATGTTCATCGGGTACTCCCTCTTCGATTAGGCAGTCAAGATAAAACTTGTCGTGATAATTAAAAAAAGCTTCGTCTCGTTTCAACCATAAATCATTGTATGGATGTCCGAGCACTGTTGCGTTATCAAATGCATCAATCCAACCCGCATGATCTGGGTGATGATGCGTTAAGAAAACTTGCTCAATATCAGAAAATGCATATCCCGCTTCTTTCAATCCGCGCTTAAGCGCTTCATATGCTTCTGGTGTTTTCGGTCCCGCGTCTATAAGTGATAACGCATCCCCTTTTACGAGAAACGCATTCACATCCCCAACAGCAAATGGTGTGGGGATACTAATTTTATGTATCATATGAAAAATCTCCTTCATGTAACTGAATAGCTATTCAGTTCATTGTACATCTTTTAGGAGACGAGGTCACCATTTCTTTTAATTGAATGATTAATTTTCTTGTAGGTTGACTTTCATAAGATGGCATGCAATAATCAGACTAATTAAGGAACATTTAAGCGTTGACGAAGACGAGTAGTTATGGTGATGGAGATAAGAAAGTGTGGTCACCGGCTGAAAGCCACATATCCCTCTCCCATTTCGAACCTCCTTCCGAGCCGTTGTGGAAACACGACCGTATCCTTCGCGTTAAGATGGAAACAAGTTGTGCCGTATATTCGGCAAATCTAGGTGGTACCGCGGAAACATGCGTTTTCGTCCTTTCAGTAGGATGAGAACGCATTTTTTTTGATTTTAAATTGAAAGAGGCGATTTTTTTGAAAAAGATTATATTTGTTGGTGCGGGTTCGATGGCCGAGGCAATTATCGGTGGAATTGTAGAGCAAGGCGCGGTACAACCACAAGATGTGTTTGTTATGAATAAATCCGATGATGAAAGACTAATTTCATTGCAAAATAAATATGGTGTTTCGATTGTATGTAAGGAGAAAAAAGCATTCGAAAATGCAGACCTTGTCGTTCTAGCGACGAAGCCGAAAGACATTCATCAAGCAATGGCGGACATCAGCCAATACATGAATAAAAATGCCGCGGTCTTATCTGTAATCGCTGGGGTTTCGATTAACACGATTGAAAACGGTCTTGGTAATAGACCAATTGCTAGATCGATGCCGAATACATCCGCAACAATCGGAAAATCAGCAACCGGCATAGCGATGAATGCCGCAGTGGATGACAAAATGAGAAAACAGCTACTAGGTCTGTTGGAAGCGATTGGATTAGTGAAAGAAGTTGAGGAGGATGATTTGCATGCCGTGACTGCCCTGTCCGGAAGCGGTCCGGCTTATGTCTATTACTTGGCGGAGGCGCTTGAAGAAGCCGCAATAGAAAAAGGTCTAACAAAAGATGTTGCACGTTCGCTTATCATTCAAACGCTTGAAGGTGCTGCGGCGATGATGAAAGAAACTGGGACGGAGCCAGCTGAACTGCGAGAAAATGTGACGAGTCCAGGTGGAACAACTGCAGCAGGGTTGCAGGCATTGGATGACCGTTTATTTAAAGAAACGATTTCAGCTTGCATTGAAAGTGCGACGGCACGGTCGCGAGAACTAGGTGCGCAAAGTTAAAGTATTTTGATGTATGGCTTCTGGCTTTCTATCTTAAGCACTATTCAGCCTTGAACACTTCCACTTTGCTATACTAGTAGAGAAATTAAATTTGGGAGGTTATTCATTTGGCAAAGTTATTCGAACCCTTTAAAATACGTGAAGTCGAATTTAAAAACCGCATTGTAATGGCACCGATGTGCATGTATTCGAGTCATAATGCCGATGGTAAAATTGAAGACTGGCACAAAACGCATTATGCAACGCGTGCTGTTGGGCAAGTCGGACTTATAATAGTGGAGGCGACGGCTGTACAACCAGAAGGCCGTATATCCGCGCAGGATCTTGGCATATGGAGTGATGATCATATCGATGGTCTCTCTGAAACGGTTCGCTTGATGAAACAACACGGCGCAAAGACCGGTATTCAACTCGCTCATGCCGGTCGAAAAGCGACAGTCGACGGCGATATTTATGCTCCATCTCCAATTGCTTTCAACGATTCTTATAAAACACCTGTTGAAATGACAATAGAGGATATTCAAGAAACAATTCAAGCATTCAAAAGCGGAGCGATTCGTGCGAAGAAAGCCGACTTTGACATTATCGAATTGCACGGCGCACATGGTTATCTCATCAATGAGTTTTTATCACCTTTATCAAATAAACGGACAGATGAGTACGGCGGGACGAGTGAAAATCGATATCGTATTTTACGTGAAATCATCGACGTAGTACGTTCTGTTTGGGAAGGACCTTTATTCGTTCGGATCTCCGCATATGATTATACGGAAGGCGGCATGACACCGGAAGCTTATATTGAAATGGCTAAGTGGATGAAAGCTCAAGGTGTTGATTTAATTGATGTTAGCTCCGGCGCGGTCGTTCCAGCCAGAATCGATGCTTATCCGGGTTATCAAGTGAAGTTTTCTGAAACCATCAAAGAAGGTGCTGATATCTCTACGGGCGCCGTTGGACTGATTACTACCGGTATTCAAGCAGAAGAAATCTTGAAAAACAACCGGGCCGATGTGGTATTGTTAGCTAGAGAGCTATTGCGTGATCCCTACTGGGCTTACACGGCAGCAAAAGAACTTGGTGTGGAAATTGAGTCACCCAAACAATATTCACGCGGTTGGACCTATTAACTAGAAAAATTTACCCCTACGAAGTGATTTTCTCATTCGTGGGGGTTTTTATATGATATAGCAATAAGAATTTGTCAGTCAAAATAATAAAAAACCCGTTTTCTCCCTTCAAAAAGGAAAAAACGGGTTTAGCCGCAATTGCTTACTCTATCTGGATTACCTTGTGGTTTTTCCATTCAAATCTCGTAAAGTCTTCGGCAATATAAAGCTCCGGAAAAATTGTTTTCCCTTGCGTCAACAACCCTGTAATGTCTTTCGGCATGAAACGTGCACTTATATGATTGGCGATAAGCGTCTTTGCTTCAGCTTTTTTCGCAGTGGTTGCTGCATCGCCAATTGTTGAATGACCATAGTCTTTTGCAAGATCGCCAGTATTCATATCGAACGTTGCTTCGTGGATTAAAATATCTGCCTTATTCGCCAACTCAATTGCTTCGTCACAATAACGCGTGTCGCCAAGGATTGTAACCGTAAATCCTTCTTGAGGTTCCCCTGTTACATCTTTACTTAAGACGATTCGGCCATCTGGCAATTCGATGTCTTCTCCGTCCTTTAATTGTTTCAACAGAGGTCCTTTAGGGACACCCTTTTTAATTGCTTCATCGATCAGTAATTTCCCTTGAAGTGGTTTTTGTTCAATACGATACCCGAAGCACGGGATCACATGACGTAAAGATTTAGCTGTGACTAGAAAATGTTCATTTTCAAAAACAATCCCATCGGTAACTTCATGAAAGACAAGTTGATAAGTTAAATGGGTTTGAGTGAGTTGAAAGGTTGTTGTCAACCATTCCTCTAAACCGACCGGCCCATAGATATGAAGTGCGTCTTCACCGCCAAGAAATGACCTGGAGCTTAATAATCCCGGTAACCCCAATATATGATCACCATGTAAGTGGGTAATAAAAACTTTAGCTATTTTACTCGGTTTCAATGAAGTATGTAAAATTTGATGTTGTGTCGCTTCTCCGCAGTCAAACAACCATAAACCTTCTCCTTCTGCAGAAAGATTCAGAACTACCGATGACGTGTTACGCATTTTCGACGGCATCCCGGCGCCTGTACCTAAAAATTGCAATTCCATAGTAATTCCACCGCCTTTCTACGTAATGTTAGGAGTACCCTTTTTTAATGGAGCCAGGTCCAAATTTTTGTTCTATTTTTTTCACGAGGCTATCAAGTTGTTCTGCCTCCGCATGTTTTTCAAAGTTATAAATCGATAATTGCTCGTATATTTCATTCATCGGGATAACGTTTGATACCGTTATGCCTAATAGGCGTATTGGTTCTCGGTCCCAGTACAATTTGAATAATTCGATGGCTTCATTATAAATTTCATCTTCTTTATATAAAGGGTTGAGCACCGTTCTGCTTCTTGTCTGGTTTTTCCAGTCGGCAGTGCGGATTTGAATCATAATAACAGTACCTGCTAGCTGTTCACGATCCAACCGAAGTGCGACTTTATTGGCTAACCATTTGAACGTTTTTAAGCATTCATCTAGTTCAGTTTCATCAATCGGTAATGTCGTTGAACTCCCTACACTTTTTCGTTCTTCTGCCGCCTCTGGGTCTACAGGTCGGTAATCAATGCCATTTGCTCGTTCTCTTAGTCGTTCTCCATTTTTCCCAAGTGATAATCTCACCATTTTTTCATCAGCTTTTGCTAAATCTCCGATTGTATAGATTCCGTGTTCGTTCATTTTCTTTTCAGTACTTTTACCAATTCCATGCATTTCAATGACTGGAAGAGGCCAAAGCATCGTTTCGATTTCACGTTTTCGCAAAATGGTTATACCCATGGGCTTTTTCATATCAGATGCAGTTTTTGCGAGGAATTTATTCGGTGCTATTCCAATAGAACAAGGCAAATCTAGTTCTTGCAGGATTCGTTGTTGCATCCCTTCTGTAATCGAAATGGCATCGGTAAGTCCTCCGATATCAGTAATATCAATATAAGCTTCATCAATAGAAACCGGTTCTACAAGGTCTGTATAAGTTCGTAATAGATCGAACACGGCTTTCGATGCGATTCTATATTTTTCGAAATCAGGCGGGACAATCACCAAGTCGGGACAAATTCGTCTTGCTTCCCCAACGGTCATCGTTGTATAAATGCCAAGCGCTCTCGCTTCATAAGAACAAGTCACAAGAATCCCGCGGCGGTGTTTCGGATTTCCCGCAACCGCCATTGGAATCCCTTTTAGAGAGGGGTCATGCGCTTGTTCAACTGAAGCAAAGAAACTATTCATATCAAGATGCAGGATGACCCTTGCCCGTGTTTCACCGACAGTCGCCACATGACTCCCCCCCATCTATTAGTTATTTACTAAATTATTTTGACGCTGTTACTTTAACAATTTCTATAAGTAATTCAGTCAGTTTATTTAACTCTTCAACTGGCATCCGTTCATTTTTCGTATGAATTTCTTCATAACCAACCGATAATGTCACAGTTGGAATCCCTGCGCCGTTAAAGACGTTGCCGTCACTTCCGCCGCCACTCGTTAACAGTTCCGGCGTTCTACCGATATTGTTAATAGCTTGAACTGCGGTTTGAACAACTTCAGCATTTTCATCGAAGCTGAATCCTGGATACATCTGTTGAACTTCAGTTTTAGCTTGACCACCCATTTGTTCTGCTATTCGTTCAAACGTTGAAACCATATGATCTGTTTGTTTTTTTAGTTTTTCCGGATTAATCGAACGTGCTTCTGCTACGATTGTCACTTCATCGCAGACGATATTTGTCGCGCGTCCTCCGTGGAAACTCCCTATATTTGCTGTCGTTTCTTCATCAATACGTCCAAGCGTCATTGCCGAAATTGACTTTGCTGCAATGTTGATTGCCGAAACCCCTTTTTCAGGTGCGACCCCCGCATGCGCTGTTTTTCCGTTAATCGTCGTCCATAGTTTGGCCTGATACGGTGCTGAAGTAACGATGCCGCCTACTTTTCCATCACTATCTACTGCATATCCGTATTTCGATGTGATTAGTGAAGCATCCATTTCTTTCGCGCCAACAAGTCCACTTTCTTCACCTGCAGTAATGACAAATTGAATATCGCCATGTGAAATATTATTTTCTTTTACGGTACGCATCATTTCAAATAACGCCGCGATGCCTGCTTTATCATCTGCACCAAGAATTGTCGTGCCGTCCGAATAGACATAACCGTCTTCACGCAGTTCAGGTTTGATACCAAGACCTGGGACTACAGTATCCATATGACATGTAAAGTAAATCGAATCTGCATTAGATACAGTACCTTTAATCGAAGCAATTAGATTTCCCGCACCGTGTCCGCTTCTTTGGGCAGAATCGTCTTCAATAACTGTAAACCCGAGTTCTTCCATTTTCACTTTTAATACATCTGCGATTGCACGTTCATCTTTTGTTTCAGAGTCGATTTGCACGAGCTCAAAAAATTCATCTAATAGTCTTTCTTTATTCAATTCATTCCATCTCCTTATAGCGGTATATTACCATGTTTCTTTTTAGGTCTTGATTCTTTTTTATTCCGCATCATATCTAATGCTTGAATTAGCTTGATGCGCGTTTCCCTGGGATCGATAACGTCGTCAACCATACCATGAGAAGCTGCGACATATGGATTGGCAAATTTTTCACGATATTCTTCAATTTTTTCTGCACGCATTTTTTCCGGGTTATCCGATTTTGCAATATCACGTGAGAAAATTATATTTGCCGCGCCTTCAGGTCCCATAACAGCAATTTCTGCATTCGGCCATGCATATACAACGTCAGCACCGATTGATTTAGAATTCAATGCAACGTATGCCCCACCAAAAGCTTTTCGCAATATGACAGTCATTTTTGGAACCGTAGCTTCTGAATACGCATACAAGATTTTGGCTCCGTGACGAATAATGCCGCCGTGCTCTTGCTTAACACCTGGGAAAAATCCGCTTACATCTTCAAATGTAATGATTGGAATGTTGAATGCATCGCAAAAGCGAATAAAACGGGCTGCTTTGTCAGATGAATCGATATCAAGTCCGCCGGCCATGACACGTGGCTGATTGCAAACGAGTCCTACCGTTTCACCCTTAATGCGAGAAAGTCCGACAACTATATTCCGAGCAAATTCGGGTTGAACTTCCATAAATGAATCCGTATCAACGACTTGTTCAATCACTCGTCGAATATCATAAGGGCGTATGCCTTCGTATGGAACGATATCCGCAAGATCTGGACGATAATCATCGCTGTCTGCATAATCCGCAATCGTAGGCTTTTCTTCATTATTTTGCGGTAAATAAGACAAAAGTCTACGTACATCTTGTAAAACAGTCTTTTCATCTTTTCCGCGGAAATGTGCATTCCCACTAATTGCGTTATGTACTTTGGATCCGCCGAGCGCTTCTGATGATATCGTTTCACCCGTAACTGTTTCAATCACTTTCGGTCCAGTGATAAACATTTGACTTGTTTTGTCTGTCATAAACACAAAATCCGTAATTGCGGGCGAATAAACAGCGCCACCTGCACATGGACCTAGAATGACCGAAATTTGCGGAATCAAGCCAGAATAAATCGCGTTTCGATAAAAGATTTCCCCGTAACCATCTAAAGAAACAACGCCTTCTTGAATTCTTGCGCCACCCGAATCATTTAAACCAATAAATGGGGCACCATTTTTCGCAGCTAAATCCATGACATTTGCGATTTTCATAGCGTGCATTTCCCCAAGTGCTCCGCCAAAAACCGTGAAATCTTGGGAGAATAAATAAATAGGTCTACCATCAATTTTTCCGTATCCTGTCACGACACCATCTCCGGGACCTGCTTGCATATCCATACCAAAATCACGTGTTCGGTGCGTGACGAACGGATTTAATTCAACAAATGTGTCTTTATCGAGCAGAAGATCGATACGTTCACGTGCAGTTAACTTCCCTTTTTCATGTTGCTTCTCAATGCGTTCATCGCCGCCACCAAGTTCAATTGCTCTGCGCTTATCATAAAGTTCATTGATTTTATCGTATATGTCCATTCAATTATTCCCCTTTATCCCTTTTTTCACACAGTTCATATAAGACACCGAAAGAAGATTTCGGATGCATAAACGCAACCTCAGCCCCACCTGCACCTGGTTTCGGGCTATCCGATAATAATTGGACGCCTTTCTCTTCAAGCTCAACCATTCTTGACCTGATGTCTGTAACTCCAAATGCGATATGATGAATACCTTCGCCTCTTTTTTCAATAAACTTTGCGACTGCGCCACCTTCGTTCATTGGTTCTAGCAATTCCAGTTTAATGTTCCCAGCATCAATGAATGCCACGCGAACCTTCTGACTCTCTACTTCTTCGATTTCTAAAAGCGTTAGGCCAAGTGTATGTATGTAGTAATCAAGTGAATCTTCGATATTCTTTACAGCAATTCCGATATGATCAACATTTTTCACCAAACAAAACCCCTCCCTCCTTCTATTGTACATTTTTCAACAACAATCCGCTACCTGTTGTGAAATCCGCAATTTCTGTTAAAATAGAAGTCAGTACTATTTTAAGGAGATTAAAAAAATGGCCAATAAAAACGTACGCAAATGGATTCTTTATATTATGATTGCTGCCATGTTACTTTCAGGACTTGGAATGGGTCTAAGCATGATGTAATTTGCTAGATGCACAAAAAAACTGTTCGCACACAATCAAATGTGTCCGAACAGTTTTTTAAATTACCTTATACTTCTTCGCAATGCGCTTCGAATTGGCTCTGCAAGTTTGCGACGACTGACATCGGGTCATGCCCTTCAATTTCGTAACGGCCAACCTCTGCAACCATTTTCCCATCTTTCAATAATGCAAACGATGGAGATGATGGCAAGTGATCTTCACCAAAATGCATTCTCGCCTGTGCTGTAGCTTCTTTATCTTGTCCAGCAAAAACAGTTACGAGATGATCAGGACGCTTATCATAGTGGACTGCATGTTGTGCTGCAGGACGTGCAATTCCGCCTGCGCAACCGCATACCGAGTTAACCATGACAAGCGTCGTGCCTGGACGTTTCATAGCATTTTCCACTTGTTCAGGTGTTGTTAATTGTTCATATCCGATTGCATCCATTTCAGAGCGCGCGCGAGTTACTGTTTCATTCATTAAAAGATTAAAATCCATAGTCATTCATATCAATCCTTTCTTTCTTCAATGTAATCATAACAGGAGCATTATGGACATGCAAAGGACTTGCAATCATATTTTCAAAGGAAGTTTGACAACCGACAAAATGAAACGTATTATATGAGATTGTAGTTAAAAACTAAATGTTTGTACCCTCGTTAGGTGAGGCTACTATATGGAGATATGCTGCTGCCCAGAAATGTCGAAAGACTCCAATGGGTCAACAGAAACCATCGACTTAAGGTGGTTTTTAATGTAGCTGGATGTTTTTTATCCTATGCCATACAGTGCTAAAGCTCTACAAAGGAGGTTTATTTTGACATATATTTTATGCTGAGCACCCTTCTTTGTAGAGGGGTGTTTTTAATTTTTTATAAAAGGTGGTGATGGGGATGTGCAAATCGATAAAGCTGGAGCCCCCTGATTGGTTAAGGTTAATTGGCGTACGTAATCTACTAAAAAAGTCCACATCCGCACACCAAGTGGACAAAATGGGGAGGTCCTCAAATGGGCAACAATAATCATCATATTTTCAAACATGAAACGACCGGAACACTAATGAAAAAAGGGTATATCGCCCTTCTGGAAACTTATACTGTAGATCAAGCAATTATGCATCTACGACAAAATGTACAAGGTAAAACAAATATTCACTATTTATATATCGTTAGTGAGGATAACCAGCTAACTGGTGTCCTATCAATTCGAGAATTGCTTGGTGCAGCTAGCGAGGAATCGATTACTAGCATCATGAAAAAAGACATTATTTCGCTACCAACGGATTTAGATCAAGAAGATGCCGCGAAAATTTTCCGGGATGAAGACTTGGTCACGATTCCAGTCGTCAATAATGCTAAGCAACTAATCGGTGTTATTCATGTCGAAGATATTTTAGACGTTGTTTGGCAAGAAGCTGATGAAGATATTGAAAAGCTTTTTGCATCTGGTAAAGAAATAGATTTTCATACAAATCCATTTACCGCTGCTTATCGCCGATTACCATGGTTAATCATTCTTTTATTTATTGGACTTCTATCTGGCAGTATTATAGAAGGCTTTGAAGCAACACTTGAAGCTGTCGTTGCGCTCGCATTTTTCATGCCAATGATTGCAGGGATGACTGGAAATACAGGTACCCAGTCACTAGCTGTTGTTGTCCGTGGGCTTGTTTCAGAAAAACTTAACATGAAAGCCACACTTAGACTAATTTTTCGCGAATTAATTGTCGGGGTTGTAATCGGCATTGTCTGTGCCGTTGTAATCGCGATTATCGCTTATTTTTGGCAAGGCAGTTTCGTACTTGGTCTTATAGTAGGTGTATCACTACTTGCGACACTTATCATCGGAACCGTTGCCGGTACAATTATTCCACTTATTTTGCATAAATTTAAGATGGATCCAGCTATCGCTTCAGGTCCACTCATTACAACAATAAATGATATTTTATCATTGTTAATTTACTTCGGTATAGCAACGAAGTTCATTTCCAAGTTAATGTAGGCTTAATTGCAAGGCACCGAATCTCAAGACCTATATTAGGGCTGGAGATTCGGTGAAATCATTCCTTTGGGCAACAATTCCAGCGTCTACTTTCTCTCTTCTCGAAACAATCGATCAACCGCATTTGCTACTGTAAGATTACCTTGAAGAAGCTCGTTTTCTAATCGGGCAACTTCATCTTTCCTCCCAGATTCGGCAAAAAAGGAATCTATAAGGCGGTCATTAATCATAGAATGGAACCAATCTTTCGTCTGTGAATTTCTACGCGTGTTCCAAGAATGGTTATCCTCCATCTTTTCTTTAAAAGATAATATTTTCTCCCAAACATCTTCTAGACCAGTTTTAGCAAGCGAAGATACTGGCAGTGCTGTGGAAGTCCAGCCCAGTGAAGCCGGTTGTAAGAAATGAAGCAGTTGCTTGTATTCTCTCACTGTTTTATTGGCGAGTTTCAAATTATCGCCATCTGCTTTATGGACGACAATCATATCTGCTAGCTCCATAATGCCTTTTTTCATTCCTTGCAATTCATCCCCGGCACCGGTTAAGACGAGCAACATGAAGAAGTCCACCATACCTCGAACGACGGTTTCACTTTGACCGACACCGACCGTTTCGATTAAAATAATGTCATATCCGGCCGCTTCGCATAATAACATCGTTTCACGCGATTTTTTATGGACGCCGCCAAGCGTGCCTGCAGTCGGGGAAGGCCTGATGAAAGCATTAGGGTGTTTCGCTAACGCTTCCATCCGGGTTTTATCCCCCAAAATACTGCCTCCCGTAAGCGAAGAACTCGGGTCGATTGCAAGGACGGCTACTTTATGGCCAGATTGTGCCAGCATCAGCCCGAAGCTTTCGATAAACGTACTTTTTCCTGCTCCGGGAACCCCCGTAATTCCGATACGGATACTTTTCCCGGTTTTAGGCAGCACATTGAGAAGAAGTTCTTGTCCCGCTTTTTTATCAGACGGTGTAATGCTTTCTATAAGCGTAATCCCTTTTGCTAGATCGAGACGCGACCCGTTCGTAATATTTGTCGTTAAATTTGAAATCGAAATCGCTCGTTCCTTTTTAACAAAACGTTTACGAGGTAGAGCTGTCATCCCATCATGAGTGGAATTAATACCGTCCATGACGTTCATCGCACTTTCATCACGAATTTCATCTTTACGATTCATTACTCCATCACTTCCTCGTACCCAAGCCTACGGTAAATCTCCTCGATTACTTTTTGAGCCGCGACGGGTATGACTGTTCCGGGACCGAATATAGCAGAAGCACCTTTCTCACGAAGAAATTCATAGTCCTGTGCTGGAATGACACCTCCGACAACGATCAATATATCTTCACGTCCAATTTTCACGAGCTCATTTCTTAATTCTGGAACAAGCGTCTTATGGCCTGCTGCAAGTGAGCTAACGCCGATAACATGAACATCGTTTTCTGCCGCTTGCAGTGCAGTTTCTTCAGGTGTTTGGAACAACGGACCGATATCTACGTCAAAACCTAAGTCCGCGAAAGAAGAAGCAATCACTTTAGCCCCACGGTCATGACCGTCTTGGCCCATTTTCCCAATCAAAATTCTCGGTCTGCGTCCTTCATTTTCCATGAAATCTTCTGCCATCTGTTTCACTTCATCAATCTCATCCTGGTTTGAAAAATTCGAACTGTATACGCCACTCACGGAACGAATCACCGCCTTATGTCTACCAGATACAGATTCAATTGCATCTGAAATTTCGCCAATCGTTGCGCGTGCACGGGCCGCATCTACAGCATTTGCAAGAAGATTTCCTTCACCCGTTCGAGCAGTCTCCTCTAACACTTCGAGTGTGCGTTTAACTTCGACTTCATCACGGTTCGCTTTCATTAGATTGATCCGATCAATTTGTTTTTGCCTGACGACTGTATTATCAATATCCAATATGTCAATCGGTTCTTCAACGTCAAGTTGGTATTTATTGACGCCAATAATCGACTCAGCTTTAGAATCAATTTGCGCTTGACGTTTAGCTGCGGCTTCTTCGATTTTCATTTTTGGAAGACCTGTTTCAATCGCTTTCGCCATGCCGCCTAATTCTTCGATTTCTTCAATAAGTTCCCACGCTTTCTCCATCAGTTCATCCGTCAATTTTTCAACATAATATGAACCACCCCATGGATCGGCGATTTTTGTCATCAAGGTTTCTTCTTGTAAAAACAGTTGTGTGTTTCTGGCAATTCGTGCTGAAAAATCAGTCGGAAGCGCAATTGCCTCATCCAATGCATTTGTATGAAGTGACTGAGTATGCCCCATTGCTGCAGCATTCGCTTCAATAAGCGTACGCGTGACGTTGTTAAACGGATCTTGCTCAGTTAAACTCCAACCAGATGTTTGCGAGTGTGTACGCAGTGCCAACGATTTCGGATTTCCTGGTTCAAATGATTGAATCATCTGTGCCCACATTTTCCGCGCAGCGCGCATTTTCGCGATTTCCATGAAGTAGTTTTTACCAATTGCCCAGAAGAACGATAACCTCGGTGCGAATGAATCGATATCGATGCCAGCTTTTAACCCTGTACGAACGTATTCAAGTCCGTCAGCAAGCGTATAAGCCAATTCAATATCTGCAGTGGCCCCCGCTTCTTGCATATGATAGCCCGAAATTGAAATCGAGTTGAATTTCGGCATCTTCTTGGACGTGAATTCAAAAATATCCGCGATGATTTTCATCGACATTTCCGGCGGGAAAATATATGTATTTCGAACCATATATTCTTTTAAAATATCATTTTGGATAGTTCCAGCAAGTTTATCTGGTGTAACACCTTGTTCTTCTGCCGCTACGATATAAAACGCCATCACTGGCAAAACTGCGCCGTTCATCGTCATTGAAACGGACATTTCATCAAGCGGAATACCATCGAATAAGATTTTCATGTCTTCTACCGAGTCAATCGCAACACCAGCTTTACCAACATCGCCTGTTACGCGTGGATGGTCTGAATCATAACCGCGGTGCGTTGCTAAGTCGAACGCAACGGATAACCCTTTTTGTCCCATCGCGAGGTTTCGTCTATAAAATGCGTTACTTTCTTCTGCTGTTGAAAAGCCTGCATATTGACGAACAGTCCAAGGTCTCGATACATACATCGTCGGATACGGACCACGCGTGTTCGGTACAATTCCTGGGTAATCATTCAAATGGGAAACGCTTTCAACATCTTCTTTTGAATACACCGTTTTAATGTCGATTCCTTCATTCGTTAGAAATGGATTTGCTGATAAAAGAGCTGCTTCGTTTAAAGTTTCAGCATCCTGTAATGGATTTACTTCGCTAAAATTAGGCTTTTTCATCGTTCGGGTCTCCTTTCCAACTATTTTTAATCTCTGTCAGTTTCGCGATTTTATCTTGCCCGCTGAAAATAAATCCAGTAAGCCCGTTCACAAGCCATTTCCCACTGACTTCTGCTTCATATTTTCCGGCAACATCGATTAAAATTCCATCAGGGAGCCCTTGTAGTAAATCTGTCATGACTTCTTTAGTTAGCTCTGGTTTTGCACAGACGACTATATAATCGAGTTTTTCATTCTTAATCCATTCAATTGCTTCCTGCGCATTTTTAAATCGCGGACTCCACGCTGAATGAATGCCGCCAGTGGCTAAAAATCCACTCACAAAATCCGCTCTCGGTTTAATGTCTTTTAATTCTCCAAATGGTACTATCACTGTTTTCGGTTGTTCTTCTTGAAAATAGGATCGTATCAATTCAAAAGGTTCTGCCAGCCGTCCTTCTGCCTCTATTCCATCGTCTACATTCAAGTTGGAAGTAGCTAAATCCGCATAAATATTTGTGCCGATTAATGACTTTTCCCCATTTGCGACTTCTTCTGCCCTGGCTATTCTGCCTGCTTTCAAACGTTGGTCAAGTTCCCCGCTATTTACGTACGCTTGGTAACCTCCAGTTGCATCAATTTCAACAAACAGATCCCATGCTTTTTCTACAAGTTCGTCCGTCAAAGTGTCGATAAAATAGGAACCGCCTGAAGGATCTAGCACTTTATCTACAAGTGTTTCATTTTTAATCACAAGTTGGACATTGCGTGCGTAACGAACCGAGGCCGGCGTTACGCCTGTCAACACGTCATGTGGATGAACAGTAATCACATCGGCCCCGCCGAGAACAGCTGAAAATGCCTCATTCCCTGCACGCAATAAATTGACGTAAGGGTCTAATTTCGAATACGTTCGAAGCGATGTTTCGGTCAAGATTGGAATATGAGCGACCTTCGTCTCTCCAAAAGATTTTCCAAGCGCATTCCATAAAACTCGAAAAGCACGGATTTTAGCAATTTCCATAAAGAAGTGCGTATCAACCGCAAAACGAACAAAGAATTGGTCGTTAAATTCACGAAATGTTTGATAATGAACCGCCTTCTCAGCACCCTCGGCAATTGCAAGCGCCAACTCCGTGACAGCGTCCGCCCCGTTTAAATGCGCAATGCGTATATCAGCTGAAATTGTCCTAACGTTTGAATAACCTTCTGGTAAAATCCCACCGCTAATTTCAACTGCTCCCCGAGCCTTGCTTCGGTCTTCCATCGCTACAAGATCGAAGACTTTAAGTAGTTGATCATTCTGATTCGTATTTGTAATGAATATCGGATAGGAAGTAATAAGTTTGGCCAAATTCTCCAAAGACTTTTCATCCCATTCAAGTTGATGAGCCCCGTCATAGACAATCGCTTCATTGCCGCGTTCAATTGAACGCGTAAGCTCCGTGATAAACGATTGCCCATCAGTAGCATATGGTTGCTGCGCAACAATCCAACCCGGTTGGTGTTTTGCTTCTCTAATTGTAGCAATCGTGTTCGTATTATGGAATTGTTCCTCAACGTATATCGGCTGTAAATCGATTCCTTCTGGTGTTTTCGTAATCAGTTCTTCAAAAGGCTTTCCCCTTAATGATTTAACAGCAACTTCTTTCCATTCTAAGTAATCTACGTCTTCAAAACTCGTTGATTTCATTTTATGTATAGTCAAATTTTCAATTCCCTCCCCAATCTACTAAACTTATCTCTATTTTACATGAGCATACCGGATATTGTAAGTTGAAAAAGCCCGGAACCGATAATTCAGGTTCCGGGTGTTAAATTTATTAGTAAATCGATGTGTTTTCTGCCGAAACGTTCTCAAGAATTTCTTTCACTCGTGCAAGGAAACGTCCGCATACGAGTCCGTCAAGTACTCGGTGATCGAGTGACAAACACAGGTTAACCATATCGCGGGCGGCAATCATACCGCCGTTCATGATGACTGGGCGCTTGACAATCGACTCGACTTGAAGAATTGCAGCCTGCGGGTGATTAATAATTCCCATTGATTGTACAGAACCAAATGATCCTGTATTGTTCACGGTAAAAGTTCCGCCTTGCATTTCAGCTGATTTCAATTTTCCAGTACGCACTTTCGTAGCCAATTCCTGAATATCGCGCCCGATTCCTTTGATTGTTTTTTCATCGGCATGATTAATAACCGGAACAAACAACGAATCCTCCGTTGCGACTGCAATCGAAATGTTGATATCTTTTTTCTGAATAATCTTGTCTCCAGCCCACATCGAGTTCATCATCGGGAACTCCTTCAATGCTTGTGAAACTGCTTTTACGAAAAATGCAAAGTATGTTAAGTTAAAGCCTTCCTTTTGCTTGAATTCATTTTTCAATGAATCACGGTAGGCAACTAAATTTGTGACATCTACTTCTACAGTCATCCATGCATGAGGTGCTTCATGCTTAGATTTAAGCATATTATTGGCAATTGCACGACGAACGCCCGTCACTGGGATTTCTATATCGCCAGCCATGACCGGCACTTCAGTTTTTGGCTGCCCTGCAGGTGAGGATTTTGTTGGTTCTTGCGTTGGTGCAGCAGTTTCTTTAGCTGGTGCAGCTTTCGGCATTTCGCCACTCTCGATAATAGCTAATAAGTCTTTACGCGTAATTCTTCCGCCGCGTCCTGAGCCTTCAACTAGAGATAAGTCAATATTATTTTCTTGTGATAAACGCAAGACAGCAGGTGAATATCGTCCACTTTCACTTTTATCTCGCTTAGTCGGCGAAGTTGGTTGAAGTGAACCTTCTGCCGGCATCTCATTTGCTGGCTCATCCTTCGCCGGTGAAGCCGCTACTTGTGGTTCTGCATTATCATTCCCAGCTTCTTCAGTTTCCATCACACAAATAATTGCGCCTACTTCCAGGGTTTCACCTTCCCCGGCGATTAATTCTGTAATCGTTCCACTAAAAGAAGAAGGAACTTCCGCATTTACTTTGTCCGTATTCACTTCAGCAAGCGGATCATATTTATTAACTGTGTCGCCAGGTTTTACAAGCCATTTCTCGATGGTACCTTCAGTTACGCTTTCACCAAGTTGTGGCATTAAGATATTTTCAATAGCCAATCCATTTACCTCCATCTCTTTTAAAACTCAGCAAGATCACGTGCTGCTTTTTCGACTTTGTCTGGATTCATCATAAAGAATCTTTCCATTGTAGGTGCATATGGCATCGCTGGTACATCTGGACCCGCGATACGTTTTATAGGAGCATCTAAGTCGAATAGACAGTTTTCAGAAATAATCGCTGCGACTTCCCCCATTATGCTACCTTCCATATTATCTTCAGTTACGAGAAGGACTTTTCCAGTTTTCGAAGCGGCTTCAATAATCGCTTCTTTATCAAGTGGATAGACCGTCCGTAAATCAAGAATATGTGCTGAGATACCATCCTCAGCTAAACGTTCTGCAGCTTGTAGAGCAAAGTGCACGCAAAGACCATAGGTGATAATCGTAATGTCATCACCTTCACGTTTAACATCCGCTTTCCCAATTGGAAGCACATAATCATCATCCGGAACTTGCCCTTTTATTAAACGATAAGCACGCTTATGTTCGAAAAACAATACAGGATCTTCATCGCGAATCGCTGCTTTTAAAAGACCTTTTGCATCATAAGGCGTCGACGGAATAACAATTTTCAAACCCGGTGTGCTCGCAAACATTGCTTCAACAGATTGCGAATGATAAAGCGCCCCGTGGACGCCGCCGCCAAATGGTGCACGGATAACAATCGGGCATGACCAATCATTATTGGAACGGTAACGAATTTTTGCAGCTTCTGAAACGATTTGGTTAACTGCCGGCATGATAAAATCGGCAAATTGCATTTCCGCTATTGGACGTAAACCGTACATCGCAGCGCCGATACCCACACCAGCGATTGCAGATTCAGCTAAAGGCGCATCAATCACACGCGCTTCACCAAACTGATCGTATAAGCCTTGCGTCGCCTTAAACACACCACCTTTTAGACCAACGTCTTCACCAACAACGAAAACGCGATCATCTCGTTCCATTTCTTCTTTCATAGCTAAAGTAATTGCATCAATAAAAGACATAACCGTCATTATTTGTTCCCCCCTTCTTCGGCATACACATGAAGGAGCGCTGTTTCAGGATCTGCATAAGGTGCATTCTCTGCATAATCAGTCGCTTCGTTTACTTCTTTCATAATACGCTCTTCCATATCTTTTTCTATTTCATCCGTTAAAACGCCTACTTCTTTCAAATAAGCCGCAAACGAAATATTTGGATCTTTCGATTTCTCAATCTCAAGTTCTTCGGCTGAACGATATTGACGGTGGTCATCATCAGATGAGTGAGAAGTTAATCGGTAACAAACCGTTTCAACTAGGCTAGGCCCATCTCCGCGACGCGCACGATCCGCAGCTTCTTTAACAACACGGTAAACTTCAAGTGGATCTGTCCCATCTACTGTAAAACCTGGCATGCCATATCCAATTGCCCGGTCTGATACGTTTTCAGCAGCAATTTGTTTTTCAATCGGAACAGAAATTGCATATTTATTGTTTTCGACCATAATAACAGTCGGTAATTTATGAACACCTGCGAAGTTCATCCCTTCGTGGAAATCACCTTGGTTGGATGAACCTTCTCCCAATGTGACAAATGTGATAAAGTCTTCCTGCTTCATTTTCGCGGCTAATGCAACGCCGACCGCATGTGGTAACTGTGTCGTAACTGGAGAAGAACCTGTCAAAATTCGGTTCTTTCTTTGTCCGAAGTGACCTGGCATTTGACGGCCGCCTGAATTTGGATCTTCAGCTTTTGCGAATGCGGATAACATTAGCTCTTTAGTTGTCATACCAAAATGTAAAACAACTGCCATATCACGATAATATGGTGCAATCCAATCTTTATCTTTATCAAGTGCATATGCCGCGCCAGCTTGTGCCGCTTCTTGTCCTTGACATGAAATAACGAAAGGAATTTTTCCTGCACGATTTAATAACCACATACGCTCATCGACTCGACGCGCTCGTACCATTGTTTCAAAAATGTTTAAGACGTCCTGATCGGTTAAACCAAGTTCTTCATGACGATTTTTTGCCATTTTACAAATCCCCCTTTTACATGTGTATCGCTTTTCCATCCACAGCTAATGCTGCTTCGCCCATTACTTCTGATAGTGATGGGTGTGGATGAATCGTACTTGCTACTTCCCATGGTGTTGCGTCAAGAACCATTGCCAATCCTGCTTCCGAGATAAGTTCCGTTACATGAGAACCAATCATATGAACACCGAGTATATCGTCTGTTTCTTTGTCCGCAATAATTTTCACGAAGCCATCAGAATTTCCGTTAACGAGCGATTTTCCGATTGCCATGAACGGAAATTTCCCTACGCTAACATTAAAACCTTGCTCTTTAGCTTGTTGTTCCGTAATCCCTACACTTGAAACTTCTGGGCTCGAATAAATACAGCGTGAAATCATTTTATAATCAATTGGCTCATTTTTTAAGCCTGCAATATGTTCAACTGCGGCAATACCTTCGTGAGAAGCGACATGTGCAAGTTGAAGACCGCCAATCACATCACCAATCGCGTAGATATGATGTTCTTTCGTTTGAAACGTAGGTCTTGTTTGTATAAAACCATTGACTATTTCAATTTCAGTGTTTTCTACTCCGATACCTTCAACATTTGCTTGGCGTCCAACCGATACGAGCATTTTTTCAGCGGAATATTCTTTCGTCTCACCTGAAACTTCTGCAGAAATTGTAACTGAACCCGACTCTTTTACAAGCGTTTCCGGCAATACTTTCGCACTTGTTACGAAAGTAATTCCTTTTTTCGATAGAAGCTTTTTCATTTCTTTAGATATATCTTCATCTTCTGTAGGAATGATTCGATCTGCATATTCAAGCACAGTTACTTCAACACCAAAGTCATGCAACATTGATGCCCATTCAATTCCAATGACACCGCCGCCGACAATAACGATTGACTTTGGAAGCGTTTCCATCGAAAGAGCCCCATCAGAAGATAAAACGTCAACCTCATCGATTTCCAATCCTGGTAATGACTTTGGTCTTGAACCTGTCGCAATTATTAAATGTTTGAGAATAAGCATTTCGTTCTCTTCGCCATTTTTCATTTCAACTGAAATTGTTCCTGGCATCGGTGAGAATATAGAAGGTCCAAGCATTCTGCCTAATCCCTCAAAAACATCTATCTTCCCTTTTTTCATTAACCCAGTAACACCTTGGTGCAATTGACTAACAATTTTATTTTTACGTTCTTGAACACGGCTGAAATCGAGCGAAACATCAGTTGTATCCACACCAAATTCTGCAGCTTGATTTTTAGCTAGGTCATAGACTTCAGCACTTTTTAATAAAGCTTTACTCGGAATACACCCTTTGTGCAAGCATGTTCCGCCGAGCATTTCTTTTTCTACAAGTGCTGTTTTCAGTCCTAGTTGTGCAGCCCGTATTGCAGCTACATAACCGCCCGTACCACCGCCTAAAATGACTACATCATACTCTCGTCCCAAATCATTTACCTCCCTGAAACTATCCGTTAAGATGGATAGTTCTTTGCTTTCTCCTCGCCTGAAAGTACTCGAATAGCGCCTTCAGCGAGTGCTTGTAATTCATCTTCACCTGGATATACGACTACATCAGAAATCCAGTCGACTTTAGATGAAATTAACTCAATAAATTCATTTCCATATGCAAGTCCACCGGTCAAAATAATTGCATCGATGCGACCTTCCAATACTGCAGCTGCACCACCAATTTCTTTGGCGATTTGATAAGCCATTGCTTCATAAATCAGCTTCGCTTTTTCATCACCAGCTGCAATTCTTTTTTCAACCAGAACGGCATCGTTCGTTCCGAGATATCCGACCAAGCCACCTTCACCGACGAGCGATTTCATAACTTCATTCCGGAAATAATTTCCTGAGAAACATAAATCGACAAGATCGCCAGCAGGCACAGTTCCAGCTCTTTCAGGACTAAATGGACCATCTCCATGCAATCCGTTATTAACGTCGATAACTTTACCTTCAGCATGAGCGCCCACAGTAATACCGCCGCCCATATGCGTAACAATAAGACGGAGATCTGTATACTTCTTATTTACTTGATTTGCATACCTTCTAGCAACCGCTTTTTGATTTAACGCATGAAAAATTGATTTTCGATTAATTAAAGAAAATCCGGATATTCGAGCAATAGGTTCAAGTTCATCGACAACTACCGGGTCGACGATGAACGCTGGTATATTCAAACCTTTCGCAATTTCATTGGCCAAAATCCCACCCAGATTGGAGGCGTGTTGACCAGAATATCCTTTTCTCAAGTCAGCAATCATGTTCTCGTTGACATCATATGTTCCGCCTTCTATGGGGCGTAATAATCCACCACGCCCACAAACCGCGTTCAGTTTTGAAATGCTGATGCCTTCCGATTCCAAAGCAGTCAAAATCGCGTCTTTTCGGAAACTGTATTGATCGATGATGGAAGGATACTGTGCAACCTCTTCTACCGAATGTCGGATAGTGCTTTCCATGAGTAATTTATCTTCGATGAAAACCCCGATTTTTGTAGAAGTAGATCCTGGATTGATTACTAAAACTCTGTATTTTGTTGCATGCACATTAATTTCTCCTTCCACATCAATCAGCCGATTTTTATCGACCTGTTAAAACACTTTTTTCTTTTTGTAAAAATTGACTGCGCGATTTTGCGACACGCGCAATTCGCTGTTCAGCCAAGCGGTCAGCTGCAACGTACGTCGGTATTTGTTCTGCTTTAGAAATCTTGAAAATCTCGCCAATAATGTCGTAAATTCCTTCAACTCGTTTAAGTGCACGTTCACTGTTATAGCCGATTAATTCGTCTGCTACATTAATGACACCGCCTGAGTTGATAACATAATCCGGTGCATAAACAATGCCCATTTCATGAATTTGGTCGCCGTGACGATTTTCTTTTAATTGGTTGTTCGCAGAACCAGCAATTACTTTACACTTGAATTGTGGAATCGTTTCATCATTAATCACCGCACCAAGCGCACATGGAGCGAAAATATCCGCTTCTTGCGAATAAATTTCATCGATGCCGACAGCTGTCGCCCCGAATGCATCTACCGCACGTTGAACCGCTTCTTCATTAATGTCAGTAACGATCAATTTTGCGCCTTCTTCGTGTAAATGTTCACACAGCGTGTAAGCAACATTGCCGACACCTTGCACAGCAATTGTCTTACCTTCTAGCGAATCTGTGCCGAAAGCCTCTTTTGCTGCTGCTTTCATGCCCACATAAATGCCGTATGCAGTTACTGGTGAAGGATTCCCTGAAGAGCCGCCTTCAGAAGATGTTCCAGTTACATAATCCGTTTCCAAGTGAATGAGGTCCATATCTGCTTCAGTCGTTCCGACATCTTCTGCAGTAATATATCGACCATTCAACCCTTCTATGAAACGACCAAATGCACGGAACATTTCATCATTTTTATCTGTTTTAGGATCGCCGATAATTACTGTCTTACCGCCGCCTAGATTGAGTCCTGCTGCCGCATTTTTATAAGTCATTCCGCGTGCTAATCGAAGCGCGTCTTCAATTGCTTCGCTTTCACTTGCATACGTCCACATACGTGTACCGCCAAGAGCTGGGCCTAGTGTTGTGTCGTGGATTGCGATAATCGCTTTTAATCCTGATGTTTTATCTTGACAAAAAACAACTTGCTCAAAATCTTCAGTTTCCATATAGTTGAAAATTTCCATTAAAAATTCCTCCTTAGTTAGGTACGTGATGGGTTCTTTGATGTAGAAAGGATTGCAAGTGCAAGCGAATAAAGTTTGCTTTCTGCACTATCTGACCTCGAAGTTAATACGATTGGTGCACTGGCTCCTTGGATAACAGCGCCAACTTTCGCTTCTGCAAAATAAACGAGTGACTTATATAAAATATTTCCCGCTTCAATATTTGGAACGACCAAGACGTCCGCTTTTCCAGCAGATGAACCCGCTATTCCTTTTTGTCTGGCAGCTTCTATTGAAATTGCATTATCGAGTGCCAAAGGACCATCAATTATACAACCGCTAATTTGACCGCGTTGATTCATAACAACTAATGAAGCCGCATCAATGGTTGGCGCCATCGCAGGGTTAACCGTTTCAACGGCTGCAAGTGGCGCGACGATTGGCTCATCTACGCCACATACATGGGCAGTGGAAACTGCATTCCTGACGATTTGCGCTTTCGCATCAAGATCGGGAGCTATGTTCATCGCAGCATCTGTAACAAATAAAAGTCTATCATAGTTTGGAACTTCAAATACTGCAACATGAGACAGTATTTTACCTGTTCTTAATCCGTATTCACCATTTAATACTTCTTTTAAAAGTACTGACGTTGGAATATTTCCTTTCATCAATACATGAGCCTGCCCACTCGAAACTGATTTTACTGCTTCAACAGCGGATTCTGTCAGATTCTCCGTATGATGGATTTTTATTTTTTCATTGGAAAGCAGCTCTTGAAAATTTTGCGAAAGTAAATGATGAATTTTTCCTTCATCATCAAATAATACAAACGACGCTATCTCGTTAGTTACTGCTTCATAGACCGCTGTAAGCACTTCCATATCAGCTGCGGAAGCTACCGCTACGATGGGGTCATTTTGCATTGCTGCTTTTTCGACAATTGAAGCAAGTGTTGTCATTCAAATTCCTCCCAATTAAACGAGGTTAAATTTTTCTAACTTGTAATAAAGTGATCTCAGAGAAATTCCTAATCTGTTCGCGGTAACTGATTTATTGCCATCATTTTCACGAAGTGCTGTTTCAAGAATCGTTTTCTCGTAATCATCCATTATTGAAGCAAGCGTGCTTTTCTCAGGTAGGACTGATTCTTTCTCAGCATGATTTTCGGTAAAAAGAGATTTTGTAACATCTTCAAGTTCTAGCATTGTTTTTCCCTGATTACTGTAAATCATTGCTCGACTTAGCACATTTTCAAGCTCACGAACGTTACCAGGCCAGTCGAAGCGCTTTAAAAAGTTTTGTGCCTCGTTGGTTATTCCCTTTACATTCATGCCGAACTCTTGGTTTAGCTTAATCAGGATGTTTTCGACAATGACCGGAATATCTTCTTTTCTTGAACGAAGTGAAGGGATTTGAATGGAAATCCTATTCAATAAGTAATATAAGTCTTCCAAAAATGATCCATTATGCATCGCTTTTTCCAGATTTTTTGTTGTAGCCGTAATTATGCGTACAGGTAAACGTATTGGTTCTTCATCGCCACCTGGATAAATAATTCCTTCGCGTAAATAGACCAGGATTTTCTTTTGTACCTCCAAAGGCATATCTACGATTTCGTCTAGAAATAAAGTACCGTTCTTTGATTGTAAAAACAGGCTGTCATTAAATTCATTCGTGTTTGTATCCCCATGCTTGCCAAATAACTCTTCTTCCAAATTCACAGGATGATTCGTACAATTAACCCGAACAAACTTGCCGAACTTTTGTTCACTTTCACTATGAATCGCATGCGCGAATAGTTCTTTTCCACTTCCTGCTTCTCCTCGAAGCAAAACTGGAAGACTGTTTCGCGCGGCAAGCCTAGCTTGTTCAATCGCAATTTCAATATCCGCAGACCTTCCATATACATCGTCAAACGTATAGGTAGATTCTAGTTTGCGAATAATTGTACGTGCTCGGTCAAGCTCATTCATTAAACTTCTCATCTCGGTAATGTCATGGATGACCCCGACGCTACCTCGAACCTGCCGATCTACAATAATTGGTGCGACGTTGACAATAACTTCATTGTTATTTTCACCGACGCGCATATTTACGCCGCGAACTGGTTGTCTGGTTTTCAATACTTTCATATGAATACTTTCCCCTTCGCTAATATCAACGGCAGCGGGTTTCCCGATTACTTCATCTGCTGTAAGGCCGGTAATACGCGTATAGGCAGGATTAACAAGTATTCCATTCCCGTGTTCATCTACAACCGAGATTGCATCATCACTTGAATGGATAATTGCTTCAAGCATTGTTTGTACTTTTTTCAAGCCAGTAATTTCCTCGGCAAGTGTCAATACTTCAGTCATATCTTTAAATACTGCAAATGCACCTACTATTTTTCCTTTATGATCATATAACGGATATCTGGAAGTAACGATTTTAAGACCATTTTGCAGCACTAATTCTTTGTTTAACTCTGACCTGGCTGATTCAAAGACATGGGTCAAACGTGACGTTGGGATTACTTCAGTAATCTTTTTTCCAATAGCATCTTCAATTGGTGTACCTGTCATGCGAGCAGCGCTATTATTAAAAAAGTCTACTTTACCATGCTTATTAATACCAATCATGCCTTCTTCAACAGAGTCAAACACCATTCTTTGTTTATGGACTTCAGCACGAATCCGTTTTGTATATGTATCATTCTCTTCAAGTAAACGAACAAGAAGGTTTGCTACTGAACCGGGTATCAATACGGTATGGTTGGATCTCGCCTTTAATAGCTCGGCAAACACTGCCTCATTTCCAGATACATCAAAAACGATATCTATGTTTGGCGAGAGATGTTCTCTCCAGTCATTTCCATAAGAGATGCCAAGTTCTTTTGCTCGTCTAATCCCTGGTGCTCTTTCATCTGTGTCAATGATTGCTTTCACATTCATAAAATCTAGATTTTGAAGTAGGTCCAGAATGATTAAGCCGCCTGTTCCCGCCCCGATAATAAGAACGTTTTGCAAGGATATTCATTCTCCTTTTTGGCGCGTGCAATCTTTTGCAATTACAATTTAATCATACACGATTGCCCTCTTCTTGACAATATATCTTCAGCAGGTAAAATTATATTAGACAAAAGGAGATGTTTTGAGTGGCACGCTTAGCGGCTTTTATAGTTCTTTTAATTCCAGGAGTTTTTGCTGCTGGTGGAATAAAGCTGATGAGGGATTCATTATACGGAATTCTTTTCTTCCCTTTTCCAGCAAGTTGGGTACAATTTTTAATTGGCCTCATTATGTTCAGTGCGGGTTTGGCATTTTTCGCCGGGTTCCTACTGCGCCGCGACCGTAAAAATGGTCGTGTACAAGAACGTTTTGTAAAAAAAGATGGATCACGACAATAACCTGTCATGATCCATCTTTTTATATGAATCTAGCAAAAAATCAGCTCGCCATATGTTCAAGCCTAATTTTATCAGCAATCATTGCAATGAATTCACTATTGGTCGGTTTACTTTTCAAATGGTGGACAGTGTATCCAAACATTTTTGAAATGACCTCGTAATTCCCGCGATTCCAGGCAACTTCAATCGCATGTCGAATTGCACGTTCCACACGGGATGGTGTTGTGTTAAATTTTGATGCGATATCCGGATAAAGAACTTTTGTGACCGAACCAAGGAGTTCTACGTCGGAATAGACCATCTGGATTGCTTCCCGTAGGAATGCATACCCTTTAATATGTGCGGGAACGCCAATTTCCTTAATAATTCCAGTGATTGTCGTATCAAGTACTTTTTGACTAACAGTCCCCGGTGATGATCCCCCGCCTGGTTGTGATATTGGAATGGACGGTTTTTTAGTGCCCGCCACTTGAAATATTTGATTGGTTAGGCGATCGAACTCAAACGGTTTAAGCATAAAATAAGATGCGCCTAAATCCGCGGCTTGTGTCATGACATCTTCTTGTCCAAATGCTGTCAGCATAATAATGTGGACATCTTTATATTTCGAACTACCACCGATTGTTTCTAAAACGGCAATGCCATCCAGATGGGGCATAATTATGTCTAGTAAGAGTACATCGGGTACGATTTCCTCTAGCATTGTCAAACAGACCTTCCCGTTATGCCCTGTCCAAACAATTTCAATTTCTGGGTGTTTCTCAAAATATGACTTCATTGTTTTTACAAGTTCTTTGTTATCATCTACAATTGCAACTTTTATAGTATCCATCTCATTTCCCCCTCTTGATATCAATTTAACATTTGAGCAGTCTATGATTGCTTAATAGGAGAATTTCGACAAAAGTTACTTTTCCCCTTTAATTTATGTAAAGATGAAACTTCTGGTGGATGTTTTCTACGAAATTCGACAGCATCCGCAAAATTTATGTTGAAAAAAAGGCCAACCACCAAAGGGTTGACCTTTTTCATTATTTTTCCCCTTTACGCATCGTTTCCAAAAATAACGCCGCACCTTTTTCCGGTTCGTCGACGAACATATGGGTGACAGCACCAACAAATTTACCGTCTTGGATTACAGGACTTCCACTCATCCCTTGCAAAATTCCGCCAGTGATTTTCAGTAATTTTGAATCCGTTAAGACAAAATGGAATTGTTCCTTTTCAACGCTTGTGATTCGAATTGAAAAAGACTCAACAGTTGTGCCTTTTACCGTCGTATAGATTTCCGCTTCCCCCACTTTGACATCGGAAGGATGCATAATAACAAGTGGTTCGGATAAGACTTCATTATGGGAGCCATTCCATAAACCAAAAATGCCATAAATCCCATTTTTGTTTATAGTTCCAAGTGTTTCCTCATCTTTAACGATTGACGAAATTTTATATCCCGGATTCCCTGGGACACTTTTTCGGATTTGTTCAATTTCCGAAAGATGAATTGAACCCGATATAAACGAAGGTGGAGATTTTAAAGAACTATCGATAATTTGATGACCAAGCGCACCATATGTTCCTTTTTTCGGATCCACATACGTTAAGGTACCTGTTCCTTCTGTGCTGTCTTTTAGGAATGGAATTAGCCGTTTTATTGCTTCGCTATCTGAACTGACTTGAAATGTTTCTCCGTTCCTTGAGACAAGTACTTTAACACCTTCCTTGTCGCGAATCGATGATAATGTTTGTTCCAAAATTTTAAGTTTTGAAATTTTAACATCTTCAACTTGTCCAATAAGATCGCCAGCTCTCAACCATTCGTCTTTGCCAAGTAAAACGTCATTCGTAATATAAACACCTGACAAATCCATTTTTATGCCGATTGAATGACCCATCGGAATAAGTGATTCATCATTCCCGGATGCCGTTCCCGTATTGATCGGCAAAAACAGCAAGACAACAGAAAACGTTACAATCAACTTGAACTGCTTACTCCATCCCATATTTCACCTCCTCATAAATAGGTGCTATTGGTATGTCCCTTCAACGGAATCTTATGAGAGGGTAAATAAAGAAAAAAAAAACGTGCATAATTTGAAATGCACGTCTGTGGAATTATCTGAAATTTTTCTTTCTTTCTGCAGCCAGTTTTAGGAGTTCTTCTGCGTGTTTTAACGTTAGCGGCGTCGTTTCCGCTCCTGAAAGCATGCGCGATAATTCATTTGTTCGTTCTTTATTATGAACATTTTCAATTTCGGTTGTCGTTCTTTTATTTTTGACTTGTTTTTTTATTAGATAATGCTGATCCGCCATTGCTGCAACTTGCGGCAAATGAGAAATACAAAGCACTTGGGAATGACTCGCAACCATTGCAATTTTTTCTGCAATCGCTTGTGCGACGCGTCCACTCACCCCAGTATCGACTTCATCAAAAATAATAGAAGTAATCCCTTGATGTTTGGAAAATATTGTTTTTAATGCCAGCATTAATCGAGATAATTCACCACCTGATGCAACCTTGACAAGCGGTTTTAAAGGCTCTCCAACATTTGTGGAGATATGAAACGCAACATCATCATAACCGGTTACATCAAATCCTGGTTTACGATTGATCATCACCTGGAATGACGCTTTTTCCATGTGTAGTTGTTTGAGTTGATCCAATATTGCGACTTCTAATTGCTTGGCTGAATTCCGTCGAATAATGGAAAGTTCTTCTGCTTCAATTTCTAAATCCTTTTTAAGTTGATTTAGTTTTTCTTGTTCAACGAGCAATCTCTCGTCACGATTGATCAAACTTTCAAGTTCATCGGCAATTTTATCTCTGTAGATTAAAATATCCTCTGTTGTATTTCCATATTTTCTTTTTAATGTAATATGTAAAGCAAGTCTCTCTTCGACAATATCCAATCTGGCTGGGTCAAACTCTAAATCGTCTATTCGATTTCGAAGATCGTGAGCCGCTTCTTGCAACGTGTAAAAGCTTGTAGATATCGATTCTAATTGGTTGGTCAAATCCCGATCAACTTCCGCTGCGTCCTCCATATCACTCATGGCAGAACCCACCCAATCAAGTGCTCGAGAATCTCCACTGATTGATTCATACGCAGTATTTAGACGTTCGTAAAGACGATTGAAGTTCTGAAGTTTTCTTTGTTCGTCTTCGAGTTTTTCTTCTTCCCCAATTTCAAGTTGCGCTTCATTAATTTCTTTTAATTGAAAAGAATATAAATCGATCCGTTGGGCAACTTGCTGTTCATTTTCATCAGCGGCTTCTAGTTTTTTCTTCAATTTTAAATACTTATTATATAATTCTAGATAACTAGCATACGCTTCTTCCATTTTACTTCCTGCATATTGATCCAAAAGGTGAATATGTCTGCGTTCATGCATTAGTTCTTGGTTTTCGTGTTGACCGTGAATGTCAATGATTTGATTGCCTACTTCTCTTAAAACTGCAATTGTCACAAGATTACCGTTAATCCGGCAAACATTTTTCCCGTTACTATTCAGATCCCGCCGTAAAATAATGACGCCATCTTCAACTTCAATGCCGAATTGCTGCAACGTTTGAATCACGGGATGTTTGGGGTCATCAATACTGAAATGACCTTCAAGCTCAGCTCTATTTGCCCCATGGCGAATAAAGCGTTGAGATCCACGCCCGCCCGCTATTAATTGAACGGCATCGATAATTATCGATTTACCTGCTCCGGTTTCCCCAGTTAACACGGTAAGTCCATTTTCAAATCGAACATCGAGTTGTTCAATAATCGCAAAGTTTTTAATTGAAATTTCATTTAACATGTCAACTCACCACTTTCAAAGCATCGCAAGCAATTTTTCTTTTACGTCTGCTAACTTTGTTTCATCTCTGCAAATGATTAAGCAAGTATCATCTCCGCAAATCGTTCCCAACATTTCGTCCCATTTTAGATGATCAAGTAGTGAACCTACCGCTTGTGCATTTCCAGGCAATGTTTTTAGGACAAGGAAATGTCCAGCACCATCAATGCTAACGAAAGCATCCGTCAATGCTCTATGCAATTTTTCTTCGGTATTGTATGAATGGATTGGTGGTAAGCTATATTTATAATTCCCATTATTCGTCGGAACTTTAATAAGATGCATTTCTTTTATATCGCGTGAAACAGTCGCTTGCGTCACATCTACACCAGCATCTTTCAAGCTTTGTACAAGCTGGTCCTGTGTTTCAACGTCATTGTTAGAAATGATATCCCGTATCCGTATATGTCTATGTCCTTTATTCAAGAGTGAACCTCCTAGTAAAATAAGTGAAAATTGAAAAGCGCACAATAAATGCGCGCTATTGCAATTCTTTGTAAGCGACATCAATGAGCGTGTTAAACATGTCATCATCATAAGTCTTAATCGGACGCTCATCTGCGGTTAGATGAAATAAAAATTCAATATTACCTTCTGCACCCGTCACAGGTGAAAATGATGCATCTCGAAGCGTGAACCCTTCATCTAAAGACATATCTGCAATTTTTTTCAATACTTCAAAATGAGTGGAACGTTCTTTTATAACACCTTTTTTTCCAACTTTACCTTTGCCTGCTTCAAATTGTGGCTTAACAAGCGCAATGACAATTCCACCTTCAGAAATTATCTTTTTTAATGTCGGCAAAATTAGTGCTAACGAGATGAACGAGACATCAATTGTTGCAAATTGTGGCCTTCCATTTGTAAATAATTCCTCAGTGGCATAACGGAAATTCATCCGTTCCATCACTGTTACGCGTGGATCTTGCCTAATTTTCCACGCGAGTTGATTATAGCCAACATCTAAGGCATAACAATGCGCTGCACCATTTTGGAGTGCGCAATCTGTGAAACCGCCTGTTGAGGCTCCGATATCCAAAACAATTTTATCTTTTGTATCAACATCAAAAACTTCAAGGGCTTTTTCTAATTTTAATCCCCCGCGACTAACGTATTTCAATGCATTTCCTTTTACTTCCAATGGCGCGTCGGATAGAATCTTTTCTCCCGGTTTTTCCATTCGATTATTTGCAGAAAATACGATTCCAGCCATTATTGAACGCTTCGCCTGTTCCCTTGTTTCCATTAATCCTCTTTTTACAAGTAAAACATCTACTCGTTCTTTTTCTTCACCAGCCATTAAACGACGCCTCTTTCTACGGTCTTTTTCGTTGCAATAGAAAGAACGTTTTGCGCTAAATGGTCAGCAGTCATACCTATTTCAGCCAACAATTCATTAACATCACCGTGTTCTATGAACTTGTCTGGAATACCCATTCGTTGAATCGGCGCTTCGGAATACGATACATCATGCGCATATTCAAGAACAGCACTTCCGAAACCTCCAGCAAGAACACCTTCCTCTACAGTCATGATTGGCATTTTCATACCAAATAATTCATCCAGCATCATTGTATCAAGTGGCTTAATAAAGCGCGCATTTACGACACGGACTTGAATACCCTTTTCCGCTAATAACTCCGCAGCTTCCTGCGCCATCGGGATAGATGTGCCGAATGTTAATATCGCTGCATCAGTTCCCTCGCGTAAAACTTCCCATGAACCGATTGGAATCGAATAGGTTCTTTCATCCAATGGCACGCCTAGACCATTACCACGCGGATAACGTAAAGCGATTGGGCCATCATTATATTCAATTGCTGTTTTTACCATATGTTGACCTTCATTTTCATCTTTAGGCATCATAATGACCAAATTAGGCATATGTCTCAAAAATGCAATATCAAAAACGCCTTGATGCGTTTCACCGTCGGCTCCGACAAGTCCAGAGCGGTCAATACCGATGAAAACATTTAGATTTTGACGTGAGATATCATGAAGAATCTGATCATAAGCTCGTTGTAAAAAGGTCGAGTAGATCGCAAGGAATGGTTTCATTCCTTGTGTTGCAAGTCCGGCTGACATTGTCGATGCATGTTGTTCGGCAATACCCACATCGAAAAATCTGTCCGGGAATTCTGTTGCAAATGACTCCAGTTTGGATCCTACAGGCATCGCAGGCGTTATCGCTACGATTCTCTTATCGACTCGTGCTAAATCACTCAATGAATCAGCTATCAGACCACTCCATGACGGTGCGACAGATGATGATTTCACAAAATCTCCTGTTTCAATCTTATACGGTCCAGTGCCGTGCCATGTCCCTATTTTGTCGTCTTCGGCAGGACGATATCCTTTACCTTTTTTGGTAATTACATGAAGAATAACAGGACCATCCATTTTTTTAGCGTATTGAAGATTTCTTTCCAAATCGGCGAAATCATGGCCATCTACTGGGCCTAAATAAGTAAAACCAAGCTCTTCGAAAAAGACGCCAGAAACGAGTAAATATTTCAAGCTATCTTTTACACGTTCAGCGGCTGATGCCACCCTGCCACCAACGGCAGGAATCTTTTTCAAAATATATTCCAATTCATCTTTAGCGGAATTGTATTTTCCTGCAGTTCTAAGTTTTCCTAAAATCGTATGAAGCGCCCCGACGTTTGGCGCGATTGACATTTCATTATCATTTAAGATGACTAGCATATTGGTTTTTTCATGTCCGATATGATTCAGCGCTTCCAGTGCCATTCCGCCTGTAAGAGCTCCATCACCGATTACAGGTATGACATAATTTTCATCACCTTTAATATCTCTTGCTACTGCCATTCCCATAGCGGCTGATAATGAAGTTGAACTATGACCTGCTTCCCATACATCGTGATCGCTTTCGTTCATTTTCGGAAACCCACATAGACCTTTGTATTGCCTTAGTGTATCAAAATCTCCCGCGCGTCCCGTTAAAATTTTGTGAACGTATGCTTGGTGTCCAACATCCCATAAGATTTTATCTTTTGGGCTATCGAAAACCTTATGAAGCATAAGCGTTAGTTCGACTACACCCAGATTTGGACCAATATGACCGCCAGTTACAGATAATTTTTCGACGAGAAACTGTCGAATATCTTCCGCAAGTTCTTTCAATTGTTCTTTATTCATTTTTTTAACAAAAGACGGATTTTCGATTTTAGTGAGGTTCACTGTAATCACACACCTTCACATTTTAATTGCCGCACTCTAATTTCCACTTGTTAACATTATATCAACTAGAATAACTAGCACAAGGGTTTCATTTGATTAATATTTGCGATTCACAATAAAATCAGCAAATTGAAGTAGTAAAGATTCTTCATTGTCAATAAACGATAATGAATTCCTTGCTAACTGATGATGATAATCCAGTTGCTCTTTCGCTTTTTCGAGTCCAAGTAGACTAGGGTAAGTAACTTTTCCACTAGATACATCGCTACCAACATTTTTCCCGAGTTCTTCGGTCGTCGACGTCACATCTAAAATATCATCCTGTATCTGAAAAGTTAAACCAATATTTTTGGCAAATTCTTGCAAATTGATCATCTTTTCATCATCGACGCCAGCAAGTAATGCGCCTGCCTCGATACAAAATGACAGTAGTGCGCCTGTTTTGTTCAAATGGATACGCTTTAATTGCTCTAAAGTTAAGTCCATTTTTTCTCCCTCTAAATCGAGCACTTGCCCACCTACCATGCCTTCTGCACCAGATGCAATGGAAAGGAGTCGGATGAGTTTAATCGCAATTTCAGGCGGAGTGTTGTTAAGATTGGTCAAAATTTCAAAGGCTAATGATTGTAGCGCATCTCCTGCTAGTATTGCCATTGCCTCGCCGTATACTTTATGGTTAGTCAATTTTCCGCGTCTATAATCATCATTGTCCATACTTGGCAAATCATCATGTATGAGAGAATATGTGTGTATGAGTTCAACAGCGCACGCAACTTGTAAGGCATCTTTTGATGATGCGCCGAGGTCCTCCAATGTCGCTAAAACCAATAGAGGACGAATTTTCTTCCCGCCAGCACGAACGGAATATATCATAGAAGAATGAAGCGTTTTAGGCGTGTTTATTTGCGAAAGCAGTTCTGTTATCCTATTTTCAATTTCATGAACGTTCTGTTCGATAAATTCATTAAGATTATTCTTCATCTTTACTGGTTCCTTGGACCGGATCGAATTCTATTTTATTATCATTTTGATCAATAATTGAAATCAGTTGTTTTTCAGCATTCTGAAGTTTTTCATGACAATAAGAGGATAATTCCATTCCTTTTTTATATAAACTGATTGCATCTTCGAGCGGTACTTCCCCTGTTTCTAATTTCTTCACGACTTCTTCCAAATCAAGCATTGCTTCTTCAAATCGGATTGGTTGTTTTCCCATTTATTCTTCCTCCCTCTCTTCACGGCTTATCGAATTAATCGTTGCAATCGCGGAACCATCTTGTAATTGAATTTCAATATCCATTCCTGTTTGTATTGACGCTACTTTATTGATAATTGTTCCTTCGTGGTAAACGATTGAGTATCCCCGCTCCATGACTGTGAGCGGATTTAGTGCATTCAACATGCGGACTGTGCTTGAAAAACGGTTCGCATGCACGCGGTAATCATGTTGAATTGTTCGGGTTAATCGGTCTGATAACCCCAGCACTTCACGTTTGTTTTCAATAATTTGTTTCATCGGTGAGTATGTGGATAGCATATTCGTCATACGTTCTAACGCCAACTTATCACGGTTTGTCAAATCTTGACCACTTCTTTGGAGTCTTTCTTCAATCGTAACTAATCTCTCAGTAAAAGGACGATATAATCTTTCCGGAAATTGTAACGGATAAGATGATTGCAAGCTTTCCAATCTTTTTTGTTCTGTTGCTATTTTTTGCGATAAAGAGCGGTATAGAGAACTTTTTCGTTCTAACAATCTCTCTACTAATTCATCTTGGGCAGGAACTGCTAACTCTGCCGCCGCCGTTGGTGTTGGTGCCCTTCTATCTGCAACAAAGTCGGCAATTGTCGTATCTGTTTCGTGACCGACTGCACTTATGATTGGGATTCGACTCGAAAAAATAGCTCGAGCAACTTCTTCCTCATTAAAGGCCCACAAATCTTCAATTGAACCACCGCCTCGACCGACAATCAGAACATCGATAGTGCCTAGTCGATTCGCTTGTTCAATCGCGCTAACAATTGTAGGTGCAGCCCCTGAACCTTGTACAACTGCCGGAAATAAAACTGTTTCAGCTAATGGATAACGCCTTCCGATCGTTGTACAAATATCTTGGATAGCTGCCCCTGTTTGAGCAGTTACAACACCGATTCTGTGAGGAAACTTAGGCAGTGGACTTTTCCACTTTTCATTGAATAATCCTTCTTTTTCAAGACTTTCTTTTAATTGTTCAAATGCCAGATATAAAGCGCCAATGCCGTCCGGTTCCATTGTTTGGACGTATAACTGATATTGGCCACTCGCTTCATAAACAGAAACATCTCCGGTTATTAGAACATTCATACCGTTTTCCGGTCGGAACTTCAATGTCGAAGCACTTGAACGAAACATAGCAGAGCGTATGCGGCTATGCTCATCTTTTAATGTAAAGTAAATATGTCCACTGGTATGGTTGGTGACATTTGATAACTCGCCTTTCACGTAGACATTACGTAAATGAGGATCTGCATCAAACTTTCGTTTGACATATTTGGTTAAAGCTTGAACGGATAAATACGGATTCCTCGTCAATCGTCATACCCCCTTACTTCAAAACGAATAGAAACGCTGTTTTTTTGAACAGCGTTTATCAATGTTATTATTTATCGCTTTCAGCAACTGCTTCTTCAGCACTTTGGAGTGTATTTTTCAGAAGCATTGTAATTGTCATTGGACCAACGCCGCCAGGAACTGGAGTAATTGCAGTTGTTTTGTTTTTAACAGCTTCAAAATCCACGTCCCCGCAAAGCTTTCCGTTTTCATCGCGATTCATGCCAACATCGATTACGACAGCACCATCTTTAACATGTTCTTCGCCGATGAATTTCGTTCTTCCTATTGCAACGATTAATATATCTGCTTGTTTTGTGTATGATGGCAAATCGACGGTTTGAGAATGGCAATATGTAACTGTGGCATCGCGTTGTAATAGTAATTGTCCCATCGGTTTTCCGACGATATTGCTACGGCCTACGATTACCGCGTGTTTTCCCTTAATCGGGGTATTTGTCCGTTCCAATAATTTAATGATGCCATATGGTGTACAAGATAAAAATGAACGTTGACCGATCATCATTTTCCCGACATTTATGGGATGGAAGCCATCGACATCTTTTTTAGGATCAATGGCTAAGATGATTCGATTTTCATCGATATGATCCGGTAATGGAAGTTGGACGAGAATCCCATGAATTGAATCGTCATTATTCAACTTATTAATATGACTGAGTAATTCATCTTCTGTTACACTTGCTGGTAAATTCACCAACTCTGATTTCATACCCACTTCAGTACTAGACTTTTGTTTGTTTCGCACATATGTATGGGAAGCTTGATTTTCTCCGACAAGGATGACAGCCAAGCCAGGCGTGCATCCACGTTCTTTTAGCGCAGAAACACGCGCTTTAATTTCTTCTCTGATTTCTTTTCCGATTGCTACACCATCGATAATTTTTTCGCTCATTGATAAATCCTCCAATCATTCTTTTACTGCAAATTTGGAAAGTACACCATTCACGAATCGGCCTGATTTTTCGTCGCCAAATGTTTTACACAGTTCGATTGCCTCATTCATAATGACTCTTTCAGGCGCATCCTTACCAAAAAGAAGTTCAAAAACAGCTAACCGCAATACAGTACGTTCAATTTTCGGCAAACGGCCTAGTGACCAATTTTCTAATTTCCCCGAAAGGGCTGTATCGATTTCTGACTGGTTTATTAAAGTTCCACGAACAAGTTCATCGTAAAATGGATTGACTTCTACACCTTCACCAATAATATAAGTAATGGCTTCGTCTATCGATAATTCCGTATTGTCTAACTGAAAAAGCGTTTGAATGGCTTTCTCGCGTGCCTCTCGTCGTTTCATAATCTTATCTCCTCTACTATTGCTCTTGGGCAATATCATAGCACATTTCAAATCAAAACTAATTAGATTAAGTTTAAAAGCATCATCCTTTTGGACGATGCTTTTAAATTATACTGTTTCTATGTCTGCTTCGTATTCAATTCCGGTAATATGAACATTTACCTCTTTCGTTTGAAGCGATGTCATATGATAAATCGCATGACGAATTTGTTTTTGAATGTCCAATGCGACATCCCTAACGGCAAATCCATATTGAACGACGCAATATACATCGATCGTGAGGCCTTCTTCAGACCAGCTCGTTTTGACACCTTTTCCATGTCTAATTCGCCCAAAACGTTCCGCAACATCAGTTGCAAAGTTTCCGCGCGTATTCGCAACACCTTTAACTTCAGTTGTCGCAATCCCGACAATCACTTCAAGAACCTCAGGAGCTAATTGGACACGTCCAAGTTCATCATCTCCGGAAGGTGCCATACCAACAAAAGAAGGTACTGTTTTATCAGCCATATTATCATTGCCTCCTTTTTTTATTCGTTCATCGGATCGTATTTTTCAAGAAACTTCGTATCAAAATCTCCAGATTTAAAAACTTCATGATCCATGAGTCTTGCATGGAACGGAATTGTTGTATCAACGCCTTCGATAATAAATTCATCGAGTGCCCGTTTCATCCTTGATACCGCTTCTTCACGCGTATCCGCATGAACAATCAATTTCGCGACCATTGAGTCATAAAATGGCGGAATTGTGTACCCAGTGTACATAGCTGAATCAACTCGAACGCCAAATCCGCCAGGCGGCATATACATCGTTATTTCACCAGGTGAAGGCATGAAGTTTCTCGCTGGATTTTCGGCGTTTATTCTACATTCAATTGACCATCCGTTAATCTTTATATCTTCTTGTTTATATTTAAGTTTTTCACCTGAAGCAATTTTCAACTGTTGTTGAATTAAGTCAATGCCCGTTACCATCTCTGTTATCGGGTGTTCAACTTGGATGCGGGTATTCATTTCCATAAAGTAAAATTTTTGATTAATATGATCGAAAATAAATTCCACTGTTCCCGCACCTTCATAATTAACAGCTTGTGCAGCCTTTACAGCAGCTTCTCCCATTTCTGCACGTAGTTCTGGAGTTATAGCTGGGGATGGTGCTTCCTCTACTAATTTTTGCATTCTGCGCTGTATCGAACAATCCCGTTCACCAAAGTGGATCGTGTTGCCGTATTTATCAGCAAGCACTTGCACTTCGACATGCCTGAAGATTTCAATGTATTTCTCAATATATACACCGGGATTGCCAAAAGCAGCTGCCGCTTCTTTTTGGGTGATTTTAATGCCCTTTATGAGATCTTCTTTGTTTTTAGCAACACGTATACCTTTACCGCCGCCGCCTGCAGTCGCTTTAATAATAACCGGGAATCCGATTTTCTCAGCGATTTCAAGTGCTTCGTGTTCATCTGCAACGATTCCACTTGAACCCGGCACGATTGGCACGCCTGCTTTACGCATTGTTTCACGGGCAACGTCTTTCGTTCCCATTCGTGAAATCGCATCTGATGTAGGCCCTATGAATTCAATATTACATTCCTCGCATAATTCAGCAAAACTTGCATTTTCTGCAAGAAAACCATAACCCGGATGGATACCATCACAATTTGTTAAGTTCGCGATACTGATTATATTTGAAAAGTTTAAGTAACTATCTGTAGATAATCTTGGGCCGATACAATATGCTTCGTCAGCTAATTGGACATGTAGCGCTTCTTCATCAGCTTCTGAAAATACAGCAACGGTTTCGATACCCAATTCTTTACACGCACGAATAATTCGAACAGCTATTTCACCGCGGTTCGCAATTAGTACTTTCTTCATTTACGATTCCACCTTATTTCGTTTTTACGAGGAAGAGAGGTTGACCATATTCAACAAGTTGTCCATCCTCTGCAAGAATCTCAACGATTTCTCCAGAAACTTCCGCTTCGATTTCATTGAATAGTTTCATTGCCTCTACAATGCACACTATCGAATTCTCAGAAACTTTATCTCCCGACTTAACAAATGCTGCTGCATCTGGTGATGATGCTGAGTAAAATGTTCCAACCATCGGAGAAGTAATTTCATGTAATGATGGGTCCCGAACTTCCTCTACACTTGCTTTTGGCGCTTCTTTTTGTGAAGTCGCTGCTGGTACTTCTTGTACTGGTGTAGGTAGTGCTGCAGGTGCCTCTGTAATAGGTTCTGCTTGGACTGCTGTAACGACTTGCTCAGTGCTGCCTTTTTTTAATACGAGTTTGGCACCTTCGACCTCATATGAAAACTTTTCAATTGAAGACTGATCAATTAGTTTAATAATTTCACGTATTTCTTGAATTTTTAACATGATCGTATGCTCCTGACTATAGTGATTTTTAGGTTCTATTCTATTTTAGACGTTTTCATCGCATAATGAAACAAATATCGTTAAATTGTATGAAAATCCATGTTTAATCAAAAAAAAGACCCCATTTAGGGTCTTAGGGCTTTCGTTTCTTTCAAGACTCGCCTTTAAAATCCACCTTAACCTTCCGAGCATCTTCCCATGTAGACATTACCAGATACGTAATCTCGTTTGCTTGTTTTGCTGATTGACCATCTTCTGATAAAACCGTAACATTTACCATATTTCCTTCTGTTCGGACGAAAGCATCTTTATAACCAAGTGCGATAATCTGCGTTTCCATTAACGCTTCTACCGAATTACGTTTGATTAGCATAGCCATTTCATCGAAAACTTCATTTTTTTCACTTGGGGTTTCTAATGAATTAATTTTAGACGTTAGTTGATCTTGTATTTGACTTCGTTCATTGAGTACTTCCATCCGCAAGTCATCAAACAAATAACTTTCTGCAAAGACAGGCGCTTGCTTATCTCCATCGCCAGCTTCCTTATTCACTGCTTTTTTGTCGCCTGAATTATCAAAGATTGCCATTCCATCAAATGGCATTGGATTTTTGTTGATGGAATAGATTGCAATCACCGCTACGAGACTTAGTAATGTCAAAAACCATACTGTACGTTTATTAGTTTTCATCCAAGTTCCCCCTCTTTTTCATGATCACTATTCGGTGCTCTGGCAACTGTAGGACCGTTGATAAAGTTCTTTTTAATTCAAGTTTGATGCCTGGATTGTCTGCGCCCTCGGCAACTACGAGGACGCCTTCGATGGAATTTTCTTTTATGTCCTGTCTCGTTGTGGAAAGTGAGAAGTAATCGGACAATGGGCTCTTTTCCTCGGTATTGTTAGAATGTAAATATAACTTGACCTCTCCCACTCCTTCGATTTGCATTAGAGCGTCTTCAAGGTCTCCATATTCTTTGCTGGTTTCTTCTATCTGCCCCCTATCCCCTCCGATTCCTAAAATGCCAGAGTTCATGGAAATGATAACGAGAACTAATAATGACCCAAATAGAACGGTTTGGAATTTTTTCGAAGTTTTTTTCATAGCATCCCCATTTTCGTTCGTTAAGGCGTGTTCGCTTCGTCATCAATAATTCATTTTATGCAGTTTCATTGTAAGCTATGACCAAACAGTGAGAAGACTGATTGAATTATCCATAAGCCCATAGCTAGCTTGACAATCGGTAAGAAGTTTTCCTCTTTGTTCCCTGGAAAGAGTAAAAATAGCAAGGATGATAAAACAGTTATCGATAGAACCCCTACCAAAAAACCTTCCATCTTCTCACCTCACTTCACTTCATCGTTGTTAATAATTTAATAAGTATGATAGAAAACAACGCCGTATAAATAAACGCAAACGCAATTAAAAATGAAATTGCGCATAAAACAAATAGCGTTTTACCAATGTCATCTAGCAAACCGGTAATGTCTTCATCAGCAAAAGGTTCGATTAAAGCGGCTATCCACCTATAAAAAAGCGCTGTCAGCAATGTTTTCATAGAGGGGACGAGAGCGACCGTCCAAATACTTGAAATGAGCCATCCACCAACGAACACGCTTACCCCCGATGAATACCTTCCAATTGACCCGAGGCTCTCTGTCATAAAAGATCCTATCAACGGGATGTTTTGTTGGATGAGTTCTTTCAACGGTTCGCTGGCCAGTCCAGAAAGTGCCCAGGACATCGTTCCACCTACAGTGATAAATATTGAATATGCTGCAACGACAGCCGAAACGATTCCTATTAAAGTGGTTCGAATGAGCTCGGCTAACTTAGTAAAAGGGACATCGGGTAATAATCTCGTTGCAACATCCAATAGAAGCGCCGTTGACAAAAGTGGGATCAATAGCTTTTCGGTTAATACAACCGCGCCATTTGCAAATAAAAGCATTGCAGGTTGAGAGTTTAATAAACTGAACGCCCCACCGGCTGCAATCATAGTTGCAGTAAGAATTGGATAAACGGCAATAAACATCATTGATATTGAATAAGCAATATCACGTATTAGGATGAAATGTTCAAAAGCTGGCTTTAATGCGACGGTAATAATAATGAAAAATAAAATGATTCTCGTCCATTTTTTAAATGATGGAAACAAAAAGTCTGTCATCAAAGCCATGAAAGCCGATAGGATTATAATTGAAAAGCTCGTTAACACAGTTCCGAGTAGTACATCAATAAAGGGGATCATAAATGTACCCGTCCGATCATTTAGTAATAAGTGATGAGAGTACTTCAATCAAGTCAGTGGTTTGATCCACCCAGAGAAGAAGAATCGTTATTTTAATAACAAAATGGGATAATATTGCCAGTGAGCGATAACCCGCCTCCTCAATGTGATCAGCGATGATTTCGGATACAAAAAACAATACTGCACTACCGATTAATAGTTTCGCGAAAGGGTTAGGGAGCGACTCAAACAATCGATAAAAAGTCCTCCCAAACGGAAATATTACAGTTGTTAGTAAATAAAATAGAACGATGAAAAAAATAGATGTATATAATAACGGTTGTAATTTTGGAACTACAAATGAAATTAGGAGGAGCAGCAAGAAGACAACAACTATCTGTAGTAAAATAAACATTAGACCATCGCGAGCCATTGGAAAAACTCAGCTATTTCAATGAAAAATATTCGAAGGAATCGAAGTAGTTCTGCCGTGATATACAAATAGGCGATGAAAAATAGAAAGAAGGAAAACTCTTTCTTGCCCGTTTGTTCAAAAAACACATGCAGGATTCCGATGACCAAACCGATACCGGCGATTCGTAACAAGTCATTCAATTCCATCCGGTACTCCCCCCATGAATTAACCTATGTATTATTGACAATGTATATGAATGTGCGGGAAACGTTGTTAGCTATTTTTTTTACGTAAATAAAAATCCCCCTTGCATTCGATTTGAATGCAAGGGGGATTCTTTTTTTATGCGCGCGAGACGTACTCTGCTTCTTCAGTATTAATGACAAGCGAATCGCCTACGTTTACGAAAAACGGTACTTGGACTGTTAAACCAGTTTCTACTGTTGCTGGTTTTGAACCGCCGCTTGCTGTATCGCCTTTAATGCCAGGTTCTGTTTCGACTACTTTCAACTCTACTGTTATTGGAAGTTGCACACCAAGAATTTCGCCTTGGTATTGAATTACATGGACTTCCATATTTTCTTTAAGGAATTTTAATTCGTATTCAATTTGTTTTCCTGGAATTTCAATTTGATCATAAGTTTCATTGTTCATAAATACATGGTCATCACCATTTGCGTATAAATACTGCATATGAAGATTGTCGATTTGAGCACGTTTTACTTTTTCGCCTGCTCGGAATGTTTTTTCATTAATATTACCTGAACGCAAATTCCGCAATTTAGAACGTACAAAGGCTGCACCTTTCCCTGGTTTTACATGTTGGAATTCCATAACTCTCCAAATATCACCATCTACTTCGATTGTTGCACCTGTTCTAAAATCATTCACTGAAATCATTATTTTTCCTCCAATACAAATTATAAAATAAGTAACGCTTTTGTTGCGTGAGTCAGTCGTTCATTTCCGGATTCCGTAATGATAATATCATCTTCAATACGAACACCACCAACGTCAGGTAAGTAAATTCCTGGTTCTACCGTAACAACCATGTTGGGTTCAAGTACAGTTTCCGAACGGAACGATAGACTTGGCGCTTCATGGACTTCCATACCAATCCCATGACCTGTCGAATGTCCGAACGCCTCACCATAACCTTTAGATGTGATATAATCCCGGGCAATCGCGTCCGCTTCAATACCTGTCATTCCTGGTTTAATCTCTTTTAATGCAAGTTCTTGTGCAGCTAACGTCACTTCATAGATTTCTTTTAGCTTATCAGTTGGTTCACCAACCGCCAAAGTTCTTGTTATATCAGAAATATACCCTTCGTATAAAGCACCGTAATCTAACGTGACGAAATCACCCGTCTCAATAATTTTACTTGTCGCGACACCGTGCGGAAGCGCACTACGCAATCCAGAGGCAACGATTATAGAAAAAGAGGATGACGTTGCGCCTTGTTTTCTCATGAAAAATTCTAGCTCATTCGATACATCTAGTTCGGAAATGCCTGGCTTGATGAACTTAATAATATGTTCGTAAGCATCATCCGCAATTTTTGCGGCTTTTTTCAAGATTGTTATCTCATCAGGCGTTTTCACCATACGTAATTTTTCAACGAGTCCCGAAACAGGCGTGAGGTCTGCTTTCACCTCTTTTTTGTACGATTCATAAAGTCCAAAGGCCATATCATCTTTTTCAAATCCTAGTGTCTTCACGTTCATCTTGCTAACTTGGGCTGCAACTTCTTCGATAATTGTCTTAGTATGCTGGACAATTCGATAGCCTTCAATTTGTTTTTCGGCTTGTTCAGTATAACGGAAATCTGTAATAAATACAGCGTCATCTGCTGACACGATAGCGACACCCGCGGTACCTGTAAAGTTTGTCATGTAACTACGATTATACGGGTTAGTAATGAGAAGCGCATCAATCTCTTCTTTTTTCAACTGTTCTCTTAAATTCGATAGTTTCAAAGTCATCATTCCCCTTTTCTTTGGAGGAGGAAGGCCTGCATGGCAAGCGTGTAACCATTAGTACCAAAACCAGTAAGTTGGCCGATGCAAACTGGCGCGATAACTGATGTCTGACGAAATGGTTCCCGATTATGTATGTTAGAAATATGCACTTCAATCACTGGAATGTCCACGGAAGCTACCGCATCACGTAATGCAATACTATAATGTGTAAACGCACCCGGATTGAAAATAATGCCATCCGTATTATCGTCAGCAGCTTCGTGGATCCGATCAATAAGTGAACCTTCCGTGTTTGATTGGAAGAAAGAAAGCGTTACTTTGTTTTCACTTGCAATTGTTCTTAGCTTTTCTTCCACGTCATCAAGCGTTTCATACCCATAGATTTCCGGCTCTCTTTTTCCAATGCGATTTAAGTTGGGTCCATTTAATACAAGTAATTTCACCGACGAACCATTCCTCTCCATTTTCTTTTTCATTTTATCACAACCTACGTTCGTCGGTAACTAATTCAATCCTTTTCTTCAAACTTTTCTCATAAATGTCGCTGTTCCTGTGATAAATCTTAATGTAATTGCGATTGTCGCTAAAAACGGATATGAAATGGTTTTAAAAACGTCTATTATTGATTTCGGTTCGCTAATAAACCATTCAACAATAATAACACCGATTACCCCTATGATGATTGCTGATAACGATGGTGGAATTTTGCCCATGAAAGAACTTAGAATATAAAGGATTGCAAAAATAATAAATAACCCGATAAAGAGTAACGTCCATTTTATACTGTAGTGGTATGAAGAAACTTGATACCATTTATCTGTCCAACCAATCGGCGACCAATTAATAAACGAAAACATCTGTAAGAATTTTAAAGCAAGCGTCGTAAATAATGCAGCAAATAATGATGTGTACATAAATGTTTTATCAATCATCTGAATCCCTCCATATAAATAAAAGTGTTGGGTCGTTCTGATAATTTTAAACATTTATGTGGAGGTAATGAATAATTTTTAGTATAATAGGTACATTCGATATACTCGAAAGAAAGCGTGGTTAAAAAATGGCGAAAGAGCAACAACCCCAAACATATGGGGGCCAAGCACTCGTTGAAGGCGTTATGTTCGGCGGGAAAGATCATACAGTAGCGGCAATTCGAAGAAAAGATAATTCAATCGATTACTTTCATCTACCTAAGAAAAAAAGTAACCTAGCAATGAAATTAAGAAAAATACCATTCCTTAGAGGAATTGTAGCCTTAATTGAATCAGCCGGAATTGGATCTCGTCATTTGACATTCTCTACGGATCGGTTTGACGTCGAACCCGGCGAGGAAAAAGAAGAAGATGAACAAGAAACATCGAAATTGACGATGGTCATAGGTGTTGCTGCAGTTGGTGTTCTATCTTTTTTGTTCAGTAAATTTGTATTTACACTCGTACCGGTCTTTTTAGCAGAATTATTTAGTTCAATCGCATCCGGTAAGACGGCACAAATATTACTTGAGAGTTTTTTCAAACTTACACTCTTACTAGGATATTTAGCGTTAATATCCATGACACCATTCATTAGAAGGGTCTTTCAATATCACGGTGCAGAACATAAAGTAATCAATGCGTATGAGCGTAAGTTACCGCTTACCGTAGAAAATATTCAAGCCCAATCCAGACTGCATTATCGCTGTGGAAGTAGCTTCATTCTGTTTACGGTTATCGTGGGAATGTTTATATACTTCCTTGTTCCCGCGGATCCACTATGGTTACGACTTGTTAACAGGATTCTTCTAATCCCTGTTGTTCTCGGCGTTTCATTTGAAGTGCTACAATTAACGAATGCAGTCCGTAATATACCCGTATTAAAGTATTTGGGGTATCCTGGTTTATGGCTTCAATTGTTAACTACGAAAGAACCAACAGATGACCAAGTAGAGGTAGCCATCTTATCATTTGAAAAATTACTTGAAGTTGAAGAATATGGCGTTTCAGCATTAAGTGTAGAAACTGCTGAAGAAAATGTGAACACGATTACTTCTCCACTTACAGCTCAATAATCATTTAAGAAAAAACTGGTCTCCTTTCTCGTATTGAGAATGGAAACCAGTTTTCTTTTTATATTATAAGCCGCACTTTAGTTGTGCATTACAGTTTGTACACGTGTTACAGCCGCCCATTTCTTGGACAGTTCCTTGGCGACAAACCGGGCATGTGTTACCCACTTCAGAGCCGATTGTTACGTTCGTTGAACGAAGATCTTGAATCGTATCAACGAGCATAATTGGTCGCTCTTCAATGACTTCTTCAACATAATCTGAATCTATTTCATTTTCTTCAGCTTTTAGTGTCAAGACTTGAGAGTCACGGCTACCATCTACATAAACAGTTCCGCCTTTTGCTCCGCCTTTGTATAAACGCTCATATACGCTTTCTACTTGTTCAACTGTGTAACCTCTTGGCGCGTTCACCGTTTTGGAAATCGAGCTATCAATCCAACGTTGAATGATGCACTGTACATCAGCATGTGCTTCAGGTGCAAGACTCATCGATGAAATAAACCACTCAGGTAAATTATCCGGATCTGCTTCAGGGTTACGTGTTAAATATTCCTCTACAATTTCAGCTTTCACTTCGATAAAACGACCGAGACGTCCGCTGCGGTAATACGTAAAGGAGAAATATGGTTCTAATCCTGTAGAAACTCCAACCATTGTTCCAGTAGACCCAGTAGGTGCAACTGTCAATAAATGGGAGTTTCTGATTCCGTGTTCCAAGATTGATTCACGGATATCTTCAGGCATTTTTTTCATGAAACCTGTGTTGATAAATGCATTTCGTAGCGCTTTTGTTTCTTCATCTGTTTTGCCGATGAGGAATGGGAAGCTTCCCTTTTCTTTCGCAAGTTCCACAGATTCGCGATATGCCGTCGTTGCAATCGTTTCAAAAACTTTATCGACGAGCACATTTCCTTCTTCTGAACCGTATTCTTTCTCACAGTAGATAAGAAGGTCAGCAAGTCCCATGACGCCAAGTCCAACACGACGTTCTCCGAGTGCTTGTTTTTCGTTTTCATCTAGGAAATATGGTGTCGCATCGATGACGTTGTCTTGCATACGCACACCGACTTGAACGATTTCCTTCAATTTTTCATAGTTTACAGTTTTTGTTTCTTTATCAGCTACTTCAGCAAGGTTTACTGCAGCAAGGTTACAAACCGAATATGGTGCTAATGGTTGTTCCAGTTGTTATCCTAGAAAGGTTTTTTATCCTCTAGTTCTTACAGTTCGTATTTCTGTAAGTTCAGCATACATTTTCACTAAATAGTATAGTGTTGCGGTCTCGTGCCTAGATTATAGTCTGTTTTCGTCCTATAGAAAACAGGATCACTAGGTATGCGTTGCCCCTGACTGAAGCTTTACCTTCAGCCTTCGGTTCGGATTGGCAAGTATAATTTGCTAATTATACTATTTCTCAGCTTTCCCGCTTCATCCCGCAATTTTTAACGTGAGGCGAACTTCACCACACGGGTTTGTTGCTACGACTTGCTGGCCGTAAGCTTTTGCATTTGTTTCGCTGTTGGCATTATCAATGAAGAAGATTCCTGGTTCAGCAGAATACGTTGCACAAATATTGATAAGATCCCAAAGTGCGCGCGCTTTAATCGTTCTGTAAACTCGTACACCGAATCCTTGACGTTCCCATTCACGAACATCTCCGATTTCATGCCACTTTTCGTTATAGAATGTCATTTCTTCCGGAGAGTACTTCTCGACTGCTGGGAATCTCAGGTCATAATCTGCATCTTCCTCGACAGCTTTCATGAAATCATCTGTCAGCGTAACTGAGATGTTTGCGCCTGTGAGGAATTCTGGATTATGTACGGAGTACGTTCCACCGTCGCGTAATTTCGTTTCAGCGTCTTTCATGATTTCTTCACTAAAGCCGCCTAAACCAGGGATGTTACGGTAGTTTAAGATGCTCTGATACATCGCATCTTCCTGTGCAGTCAACGGTTTGAATTTCAATTTTTCGTTTGCTAGTTTTTTAATCAGTTCATCTTCCGTGTGTTCTAGAAGATAACGTAGAATTCTTGGATTCTGCATTTTTGAAATGATGAATTCAAGAATGTCAGGGTGCCACCTAAATACCGTCCTTTTCAGGATATTTCTCTGCTTATTGCAGACGGAGTAGACTATATCATCACCCTCAGCATAATCTGTTAGGGGTCGGGCGCTTCGGAAAGTACTAGATCTTCCCTACTCTACTTCCATTCATAAAGAATGGTTTCGTTAGTCGTTGAACCTTCACCTATACGGCGCTTGGCTGCGGATTGTCCAATACCATTAATTTTTCAGCATTCACGCTCACCGTTTCCAGTCACGTTGTAGCTTAATGGTCTCTAAGGAGTTCTTCGCAATTCACCCGATTTTCTAGTCGTCTATTGTCTGGACGACGCGGACTAGCATTGTTAATCCGCTAGCATTATCATTTGTGCTCCACGCTAATTGTTACTCTCTCTACTAGAGAGGGCTGGGTCATTTCTGCCCAACTCTCATACTTTCACATGAGATCAGACTATCTCATCAAAGATGAATAAATCTTATATTTACGATTTAATTTTATATCTCCATGTTGATATAGAAGGTTAAAAATTGCTTTCAATTCTTTTGTACTACTAAAATAAACATCGTAACAACCTTGTTTTTTAGTTATTGAATTCACATTCGTTGCAAAGCCTTGGGTTTTAAATAACTTAAGAATTGCTATTAGGATTTCACGATTTCCTGTAAAGCCCATTCTAGCTTTAATATACCCATAACGTTGATACACTCTTATGTGTCCGTCTGCATCGAAAAAACCCCGTATGAACCCCCATTGAAGATCATGGTCAACAAAATCTATAAACTGCTCTTTTCCAGTCTTCAAAGGTATAATACCGTGTTTAATTAGGTCGTTCGCGATTTTTGTGGAATTAATAACTAAAGAATATTTATTTTGTTCGTTTGGGGCACCCTTTTTTCTGAACTTAATCGCTTCGATCATGTTGAGTTCCCGTGCAATATCTTCAAGCAATTGAAGGTCCTTCTCCGCTAAACAAAGTACTACTCGTTTGGACTTTCCCTTATCGACAATAGCACCATCCCCGAGTATATATCCCATTAAGTAGGCTTGGTTTACCGTATGAATTTTTTCAAAATAATCTTCATCATATCGATAAATCTTATTTATCAATTTTCCGGCTTCACCTGGGGTCCTAGGTTGGAAAAACTGTACTTCTTTATTCCAACGTAAAATAGTGCCTCTCGAAATATCCAATCTTTTAGCTATTTCAACCTGACTTAAACCTTCTTCATGGAGTTTAGTAATCTTAAATATTAATTCATCTTTGTCCTGCGCCCCATAACGGCGTTGCCGCTTGCTATGGTTTACTTCTTCCTTTGCTTCCAAATTATTCACCGTCCAATCGTATGAATGAATTATAAAAACTTTAGGAAGGTTCAATAGTCGTTGAACGTTGATCTTTGTTTCCAAAGACCCTTCGCTGCTGATTGCCCAATCCATATTTTTTTCAAACCTTCACGCTCACCGTCACCGGTCACGTTGTGGTAAATAAGGCTCTAAGGGTGTTCCAGCAATTCACAGGATTTTAATCCCGCCGTGTTAAGTTAACGGGATCCGCCTTGTTCGACAAGATGCGTCAATTTGGCGATGTCATCTAGCCAAGAAACAGACCCTGATGATTTACCGTTCACGCCTCTCGCAAGTGTGTTACGTGGTCGTAGTGTCGAACCATTCGTACCGACACCGCCGCCGCGGCTCATAATCTCCATGACTTGTTTACGGTGGTCGGAGATACCTTCACGTGAATCGGCTACAAACGGCATAACATAACAATTAAAATACGTTACATCTGTTCCTGCGCCGGCTCCGTATAAGACTCGTCCCGCTGGTATGAAATTTAATGACGAAAGTTGTTTGTAAAAGTCTTCAAATGATTCCTTGCGTCTTTCTTCCGTCGTTTCCACGGATGCAAGGCCAGTCGCATTTCGCTTGGCAATTTGTTCATAGAATATTTCAAGTGGCTTTTCAAGGACTTCAATCGGTCTTGTGATAACACCTGATTCTTGATCTTCAGGATCGTCAATCGCTGAACGATAATCCTGTTCAATCCAAATATCGGCTTGTCCATTTTTCTCATCAAGTGCGGTAATGTATCCGAGTCCGCGTGCTGGGAACTTCGGATCTTCTTTCACCGTTAAAACAACGAAATCGCCAACTTTCAACGTTTTCTTTTCAGTATCCTTGTACGAATACCGGTCAATCATTACAAGCCTCGACACTCCCTTGTGTTCGATATGCATGTCTTCTGTTATTGGATGCACTTGCGGAAATTCTGCGATATCTTCGTTTAATTGTTCCTTATCCAGAACTGGTTCTTGGTGCTTTGAAACAACAACCATTGAGGCATCCTCCTTTATAGATTTTTTGACTAGACACAATATCTAGTGTCTACCTTATTAAGTAATGTACTACATATGGTTTAATGATTCAAATATTAGTATGCTAGATTTTTAATAAATGCAGTCATGTCGCTCTTTTGAAAATCCAAATGTATCTAAAGTTCTAGTGTCACTTTTTAAATGTCCATTCGATATTCCCATACTTTTTTCGCTCGATTTCTTCGACATAAAGAAGTTGAGCTTCAGTTAATACATAAGGTTCAAGCTGAATCTCGAGCGCTTTTTCAAATCCTTTTGAAAAAGCTTCAATGCTTTCATATATCGACACTTTTCGACCTGCAAGTTGATCAATCGCTACCGCTTTTTCACGGATGCCAACTTTCATACGTTGGCGTTGTTCTTCTGACTTAAACTTGAACAATGACACAAGTTTTTCTGCGTCAAGACTTAAAAGAATCGCGCCATGTTGTAAAATAACACCCTTTTGTCGAGTTTGAGCACTTCCGGCAACTTTTTTCCCTTCTACGACGAGTTCATACCAACTAGGCGTGTCGAAACAAACGGCACTTTGAGGCTTTTTTAGTCCATCGATCTGTTCCTTGCTGTCCGGAATTGAGAAATAAGCATCAAGACCAAGATTACGGAATCCCTCTAGAAGTCCCCCAGAAATCACACGGTATGCTTCTGTCACTGTTTCTGGCATATCTGGGTAGTCTTCTGACACAATAACGCTATATGTAAGTTCATCTTCGTGCAGTACCCCCCTGCCGCCTGTTGGTCTTCTCACAAACCCCAGCCCATGTCTCTCAACTTGTTCCATATTAATTTCTTTTGAAACACTTTGAAAATAGCCAATCGACAATGTTGCTGGCGACCATTCGTAAAAACGTAAAACGGGACCAATTTCTCCTTTGCTATGCCATTCCAACAGCGCTTCATCGAGTGCCATATTAAAAGAAGCCGTACATTTACCCGAATTAATATAATGCCAAATTGTCTTCCCCATTACTTATACCTCCTTTGTGCCGAACTTCATTTTAGCATCCCTATTGAACAAGTTCCACCATACTCTTATAATAGAGTTGAATAGAGAAAGGGGAAAGTTGTTGTGGATACACTTTATATTGTAATAGGAATCCTTGTCGTTATCATTGTTTATATGGTTGTGACGATGTTGCGCTTACGAAAAGCGGTCACAAATTTAACACAAGAAGAATTTATACAAGGCTACCGGAAGGCTCAATTAATTGACGTCCGTGAGCCAAAAGATTTCGAAGCTGGTCACATTCTCGGTGCGCGAAATATTCCGTACTCGCAGTTTAGACAACGTCATAAAGAAATTCGTCCGGATTTACCGGCCTATTTATATGACCAGAATGGCGGAAAAAGTGCACGTGCCGCCTTGCTTCTAAAGAAAAAAGGGTACACAAAGTTATATCAGCTACAGGGCGGATTCCGTCAATGGACAGGCAAAATTAGAAGTAAGTAATCAAAAAAGGTTGAGCAAGCAGATAAAGTATCTGCAAGCTCAACCTTTTCATTTTGGAAAGATATTACCCCATTATATTATAGCCGCCATCCACATAAATAATTTCTCCAGTAACCCCACTTGAAAGATTACTTAGAACAGCCAGCGTCATATCTCCAACTTCTTCTTGTGTAATATTTCTTTTTAGAGGTGCCGTTTCTTCAATTTTGGATAAGATTGTATTAAATGAAGGAACACCTTTGGCAGAAAGTGTGCGTACAGCACCCGCCGAAATTGCGTTCACGCGAATATTGTCTTTACCTAAACTCGAAGCTAAATATTTTACTGATGCTTCAAGAGAAGCTTTCGCGATCCCCATTACGTTATACCCTTCAAGAACGCGTTCAGCCCCGAGGTAACTCATAGTAACGATTGAACCACCATCTGTCATATAAGGACTCGCTTCCTTGGCTACAGCGATGAGCGAATAGGCACTGGTATCTTGAGCGAATGCAAATCCGTCTCTAGATGTGTTGATGAAATCTGTACGAAGATCTTCCGCATGTGCAAAAGCTAAAGAATGGACAACACCATATATGGAACCGACATTTTCACCAATTGTTTTAAAAGCATCTTTGATACTTTCGTCTTCATTTACATCACACTGAACGATGAGTTTGGCTTCCATGTTATTTTCATTCAACAATTTCGTAATTCTGTCCATCGAGCGTTCTTTTCGATATGTAAAAATTAAGTTTGCGCCAGCTTTAGCAAGTGACTTTGCGACACCCCAAGCAAGACTTCTTTGATTCGCAACGCCCATAATCACAATGTTTTTCCCTTTAATTTTAAGTAAATCATCCATAATATACATATCCTCCAATTAATTAACTACTTTAAGTTTAGCACCTGGTACTAAAAGTAAGTGTAACATAATCTCAGACGATGTTAAACTTAATTTAACACAAAAAAATGAAAAACACAGTGCAAGTCTGTGTTTTTCATCATGATACATTTTACTCTTTTGTATATCGCAATACAGGCTGACGCGCTGCTCGAGTTTCATCAAGACGTTTAATGACAGTCGTATGCGGTGCTGTTTGAACAATTTCTGGATCATCTTCGACTTCTTTTGCAATTTGGATCATCGCCTCAATAAATGAATCAAGCGTTTCTTTCGATTCGGTTTCTGTAGGTTCAATCATCATTCCTTCTTCTACGTTAAGCGGGAAGTAGATTGTCGGTGGATGATACCCGAAATCAAGCAATCTTTTCGCGATATCTAGTGTTCGAACGCCCAATTTCTTCTGTCTCCGTCCTGATAGAACAAATTCGTGCTTACAATGTTGCGTATAAGGAAGATCGTAATAAGATTCTAACCTGCGCATCATATAGTTCGCGTTGAGGACTGCATTTTCAGTAACAGCCTTCAAGCCATCTGGGCCCATTGAACGGATGTATGTGTACGCACGAACGTTAATACCGAAGTTTCCATAAAAAGGTTTGACTCGACCAATAGCTGCTGGACGGTCGTAGTCGAATGTAAATTTATCATCTTTTTTCACAAGAACCGGTGCCGGTAAATAAGGGATTAAATCCTTATGAACGCCAACTGGGCCAGAACCCGGACCGCCACCGCCATGAGGGCCTGTAAATGTTTTATGCAAATTCAAGTGAACAGCATCAAAGCCCATATCTCCTGGACGTGCTTTCGACATAACAGCGTTTAAATTCGCACCGTCATAATATAACTTTCCGCCTACGCCGTGAACAATTTCTGCCATTTTAACGATATCTTTTTCAAAAAGCCCTAATGTATTTGGATTTGTTAGCATCAATGCAGCAGTATCATCACCGACAACGCGCTTCAAATCCTCTAGGTCAACAAGGCCTCTCTCGTCGGATTTAACCGTAATCGTATCATATCCTGCTACTGTTGCTGATGCCGGGTTTGTACCATGCGCAGAGTCTGGAACGATTACTTTAGTACGTTGGAAGTCGCCATTTGCTTCATGGAAAGCGCGAATCATCATCAACGCTGTCCATTCCCCATGAGCGCCTGCCGCCGGTTGAAGCGTAATTTCATCCATGCCTGTAATCTCTACTAAATGCTCTTGAAGATCATACATTAATTCCATTGCTCCTTGAACTGTCGATTCATCTTGTAGCGGATGAATATTAGCGAATCCTGGGTAACGAGCAACGGATTCATTTATTTTTGGGTTATATTTCATCGTACAAGAACCTAATGGATAGAATCCAGAGTCAATACCATGATTTCGTTTTGAAAGCGCCGTGTAATGACGCATAATATCGAGTTCCGACACTTCAGGTAGCTCTGCTGCTTCTTCACGGTGATAACCAGCCGGTAATAGGTCAGCAAGATCAAGTTCCGGTACATCAAGTTCTGGTAGGCTATAGCCAATTCGACCTTCTTTTGTTATTTCAAAAATTAATGATTGATCTTCGTTACGCATTGAGGGCCTCCGTTTCCTGCACAATAGCAGCTGTATGCTGGACGAGTGCATCGATTTCTTCTTTTGTGCGTTGTTCAGTAATTGCAATCAAAGCATGATTTTTAAGTTTTCCAAATTTCAAACCAAGATCATATCCGCCGATAATGTCGTTCTTGAATAGATATTGATTAACTTCTTTAACGGGCTTTTTAACATTAACGACAATCTCGTTAAAATGAGCGCCGTCGAACTTTACATCAAAACCTGCTTTTTCGAATGCTTCTTTTGCATAGCGAGTTTTTACGATATTTTGATACGCGATTTCCTGAGCGCCAACTTTTCCTAATGCTGTCATTGCGACAGATGCGGCAAGTGCATTTAGTGCTTGGTTCGAACAAATATTAGACGTTGCTTTATCGCGTCGAATATGCTGTTCTCTCGCTTGAAGAGTAAGTACATAACCGCGTTTCCCGTCTTCATCAACTGTTTCCCCAACAAGACGACCTGGTAATTTACGCATGAGTTTTTTTGTCACTGCAAAGTAGCCACAGTGCGGACCACCGAATGATTCCGGAATTCCAAATGGTTGTGCATCGCCGACGGTAATATCCGCACCTAATTTTCCGGGTGGTGTCAGCACCCCGAGTGCAAGTGGATTTGATGATACGACAAACAAACCTTTTGATGCATGCGTGAGTTCACCAATTTTTTCTATATCTTCAATTTGTCCAAAAAAGTTCGGATATTGAACAAGAACTGCCGCCGTATTTTCGTCTAGCATTTCCTCAAGTTTCTCCATGTCCGTGACACCATTTTTTTGAGGAACTGTTACCACCTCAATAGATTGCCCTTTGGCATACGTTAAAACAACATCACGTGACTCTGGATGAACGGTTTCAGAAACGAGTATTTTTTTCTTACGAGTATGACCTGCTGCCAATGTTCCAGCTTCCGCAAGTGCAGTTCCACCGTCATACATGGAAGAATTCGCAATTTCCATTCCCGTTAATTCACAAATCATTGTTTGGAATTCAAAAATCGCTTGTAGTTCACCTTGAGATATTTCCGGTTGATAAGGTGTGTAAGCCGTATAAAACTCAGAACGAGAAATCACGTGATCAACAATAATCGGCTTATAATGATCATAAACTCCAGCACCTAAGAATGATGCATATCTTTGCGAATCTGCGTTTTTAGCAGCAAGTTTTGAGAGTTCCTTCGTTAAAGAAGACTCCGATTTTGCCTGCTTTATGTTGTACTCGCCTTTAAAACGAACTTCTTCTGGAATAGCCTCAAATAATTCATCAACAGTAGCGACACCGATTACATCTAACATTTCTTCGCGGTCAGCTGTCGTCATTGGAATAAAGCGATGCTTCATGTTCATTAGTCCCCTTTTTTATTAAATGTTGTTTAACGTTTATAAAATGGCGTAGAGATAATTACTGCTGTTAACATTCTTTTTCTTACCTGAACAATCACTTCAGTTCCGGCTGTAGCATGTTCAGATTTCAGGAGTGCAAAACCAATATTTTTATTTAATGTCGGCGATTGTGTTCCGGTTGTTACTTCGCCGATTTCTTCTTCATTCAGAAAAACTTTATAACCAGTACGCGGAATCCCCTTGTCGATCATTTCAAGTCCGACAAGTTTTCGTGGAATGCCATTTTCTTTTTGCCCAGCTAATGCCTGTTTACCGATAAAATCTTCTTCTTTATTTAGTTTTACGACAAAACTAAGTCCAGCTTCCAATGGTGATATATCTTGGGACAACTCTTGTCCGTATAGCGGTAGACCCGACTCGAAGCGAAGCGTATCACGGGCACCAAGACCTGCTGGAACTACGCCATCGCTTTCCCCTGCCTTCAAAATCGCTTCCCAAAGAACAACGATTGATTCGGGAGATGCATAAAGTTCAAAGCCGTCTTCGCCAGTGTAGCCTGTTCTGGAAATAAGAACGTTTTGACCGCATATTTGGACATTTTCTTGGAAACGGAAAAACTTTAATTCCTTTAATGGTAGAGATGTTAATTTTTGAAGTGTTTTTTCAGCTAAAGGTCCTTGTAGAGCTAATAATGCATAATCGTCAGATTTATCTTCAATTTCAACTTCCGAAGTTTTATGCCTATTCATCCACTCAAGGTCTTTTTCAAGGTTAGATGCATTGACTACGAGCAAATAATTTCCTTCATCACGTTTATAAATGAGAAGGTCATCAACGGTCCCGCCGTCCTCGTAACACATTGCCGTATATTGGGCTTGACCAACTTGCAATCTTGAGACATCATTTGTCATCATTTTTTGCAAATATGAAAGTGCCCCATCTCCGGTTACTAGGACTTCACCCATATGAGAAACATCAAATAGTCCAGCTTTGGTTCGAACAGCTTCGTGTTCAGCTTTAATGCTAGAAAACTGTACAGGTAAATCCCAGCCACCAAAATCAATTGTTTTACCGCCATAATCTTTGTATCGATCATAAAGTACGGTTTTCTTCAATGTTTTAGTCATCATGCATTCCTCCCCGCTAATTTTCGTGAAAAAAGACAGAGGTCCCCCTGTAAGGGGAACCTCTGTCCATGTACCTGAAAGTTTGACCTTGCGGCTTTCCTCGTTGGTGGTCAGTCAATGCCGACTCTCTCCAGAGATGCGTCCTGAATGAGTCTTTTTGCCTGAGAGATTCATAACAATCGTTACTTGCTCCTTCGGCGACGCCTTAGCGTTCTCTCCTCATACAATCATTCGCAATTATTCAGTTTTCACTATATTAAAAATCTATGCTTTCAAGTCATATCTTAACATTAGATTTATGTAAGTGCAATCATTAATATTAAAAAGGTAAAAACACGAACTTAACTAAGAAACCATCCAACAACGTTCGGTTAATTTGTTGTCGGTCTAAATTATTCAGCCAATTAAATATAAAAAACAGGGAATCAAATAGATTCCCTGTTTTTTATCCAGAGCCTTTCAAACGTCCGATTTGAAAAGCTATATAAGATGTGATATCCCTTAATGATCTGCGTTCAGTTTCTACAATAAAATGAGCAGATTGCAAATAAATCGGTTTGCGATTCATAAAAATAGTTTCTAGTTCGTTACGTGTCGACCTTTGAACAATGGGACGATTTTTGTCAGTCGCAATCCGACGCCAAATATCTCGAAATGGTGCATTTAAAAAAAACACAAGTCCTGTCTTTCTCATTATCTCGCGATTCCGTTCTCTTAAGGGGACGCCTCCGCCTGTAGCTATAATACAATATTCATCCCTAAACGAAAGAAGAAACTCAGTTTCCAATTGCCTGAAATAGTCTTCTCCGTATTTCTCAAATATTTCTGGAATTGAAAGCCCCGTTTTCTTTACGATTTCAGTATCCATATCATAAAATGGAAGCTTTGTTGCAAAGCTTATTCTTTTTCCGATTGCGCTTTTTCCCGAACCCATATAGCCTACTAAATAAACTCTTTTCACTTTGCATGCCCCCCTTTTATGAAATCGATTCTTATTTATGCTGTTTCATGATTTTAATCGTTTCTTTCTCATAATACATTTCTAAAGAATCATAATGTCTATATATACTATCATGCCACAAAACGATAGAGAAAAGAAAGGTACTTACAAAAAAAAGTAGAATGATCGCGGTTACTAGTACCGCGCCTTCTTCATTTTGAATTAAAGCCAACCGCAAAATCTCGCTCCTTCCGCGTCCCATCTTGCATTGTCACAGTTACAGATAAAACCGGAGCGTTCAACGTAAAGTAGGCTGAATACACATCCGTCAAAAATGGAACATGGCCTTGCCCATCTATCATCTTTCTAACTACGGAATTACTTTGTCCAATATCAATTTGTCCTCTATCAGTTATGAATCGTATTCCGCGACCTCCCAGATGTACGTTGAATTCTTTAACATCAATTATAGAAGCTTGTAAATCCAATGCGAATAATTCCCAAGCCCCATCAGACATATTTGTATAGTGCTGTTCAATCGGCGCTTTCCATAAAAGGAACAATACAAATAAATGAGCAAATGTAACGAAAACAATTAACTGAAACAAACTTTCAATGAATGTATAGCCTTCTTCTGCTTTTATCATGGGTAGTCGAGACACTTTTCAGTCACCTCTTTTTCAGGACGATAAACGACACATATTGAATGATCATAAACCCTCCAGATAAATTCGTTCCCATCGTTTTGCCTTTTGCCTTCGGTTTTTCCGCTGCTCTTGTATAAAATTGCACCATGATACATCGTTTCAACAGCGTGCATAGTAATTTTCTTGTAATGCAATGTTGTCATCATTTGTGTCGCGAGTGGAAGTAATGTACCAAATACGATAATTATGATTGTGAGGGTGAGGATTGCTTCCGGCCAAGAAAAGCCCTTTTGATTCACTAATGATCATCCTCCCCCGCTGCATTTGAAAAACAATTGTTCTGCTCCCTTGCTTCGTAAGTAATGTTAGTTTTCCGAAGTTAATAATATCTCCATTTCCGTTGAATTCAACAGCTATCAAACCGCTAGAACCCGATACACGCATTCCTTCTGGTAAAAGCTTTCTGGAAAACTCAATTTTCCCCGGTGCTTCTGCGATATACATCGTTTGTGTTTCAGTTGTAGAAAATCTTAAGCGTGTGTATGCGTTGTTCGCCATTGAATAACTTTGCAAACTTTGTATCGTTATAACGATTGCCTTGAGTGCATCATCTTCAACCGTTGTACGAATCCATTTACTACCAACCGGAAGGATAACTCCACTCAAAATGATTGCTATCGATAAAACAAATACGAGTTCAATTAAAGTGAACCCTGACTCTCCAGATTCTGGATTAATTGGAACTCTCACTAACTTTACCCGCTGCAAGCGTTAATGCTGAACCGTTCGGACATACAGGATCCTCTTTTAGAAAACCTGCTGTGACTAACTCTGCAAAATTAGTCGGGTAAGATTTCTTTTCCAATTTATATGCTTCTACCTGACCTTGAACCATTTGCACATATGCTTCGCATCCCTTTTCATCAATTACCTTTGATTGTTTCGTAACGTTCGGAATCGCTATAAGTATTAAAATTGAAATTATCGCAAGAACGATTAACATTTCTATTAACGTAAATCCTTCTTCGTTATTTAACCTTCTCATATACTAGCTCCCTTCAAATTTTATCAATCATTCCGTACATCGGTAGTAATAATGCGATATAAGCAGCCAAAATACAAATTGCAATTAGACTAAAAAGAAGCGGTTGCAAAATAGCGAGTCCTTTTGTTAAAATTTCACTTATCTTATTTTCCAAGTACTCGCCGTAAATAATTAACTCCTTTGGTAAATGACCACTATTTGTACCATGTTCTACAAAAGATGAAAATTGTTTGGTTAATCCATCTGTGATTGCTACTGCCTTATCAAATGGTTCACCATAAATAACGCTTTTCTTTATTTCGTTGGCAATCTCGCTGAGTACAGGATCTAAGTTTTGGTTAATCAATACATCGAGTGAATCCTGCATAGATAGTCCAGATAATAATAAACTTCCGAGTTCGCTGGAAAAAAGGCGTGTTTTCCACATTGTAAATAGGTTGCCTAGAAAAGGAATCGCTATTAAAAACTTTATCTTTTTCGCTGGCGGTAATCTTTTGTAAAAAATCATACAACCAGCTAGAATGCACGTTAGCAAGATAAGCATCGCAAAAATGAGATCCGGCGTTTTCGCGACTAATGTAGGTAATGCCTGGACAATGCCACTGTCTCCATTCGACCTTGATGATGCAAGTAATTCAATATTCGGTAGAAAAAACTTTCTGAATCCCAGCAGTAAGATTGATATAAAGATGAACAAACCTGCTGGATATGCAAGAAGGCCTTTCAACTTCTTTTTGGCTTCCTCTGTTTTTTCTAGCCGGCCAGCCATGCTTGATAGCGTTTCAGCTAATCTACCATCTCTTTCTGCAATAACCACCGGGAGTAAGATACTTGAAGAAAAATCTAATCGACTTAAAATATGCGTCACAGTCTCACCGTCACGAAAATCAGACTCAATTTTTTCAAGTAAATACCTATAGTCATCTACATGATGCGGAAGCAATAAGTTAACGCTGTCATAAAATGTATAACCTTCCCTTAAAAGTACAGCTAATCTAGATAAGAACTCTGATGGATTCTTAAGCTTTATCTTTTTTTTGAGTTCATGTATACTCTTCATCATTTATAATGTTGCGGACTACTATATTTTTCTACTACTGATGCTATTCTTTTTTCAGAAGGGAAAATAACTCGCTCTCCTTTCAAGATGGCGTCTGTCATATCATCTAGCATTTCGCCCTCAACAATTTCAAATACTACGCCTGGGTCACCGCTATGCTGCCTAATTAGTCGCTGTGCTGATATACAGACTACCGTTTGCCTTAACTCTTCAATTGAAATGCCAAAATCCATCATTCGATAAAAACAACCAGCAGGATCTTTTGAATGCACTGTGGAGAAAACCAAATGACCGGTTAAAGCAGCTTGGACCGCAATTTTAGCCGTTTCACTATCCCTGATTTCTCCAATCATAATGACATCTGGAGAATGTCTCAAAATCGCTTTTAAACCAGTAGAGTAAGTCATTCCAGATTGTTCATTTACTTGAATTTGAAGTAAATGCGAATGATTATTCTCTACCGGGTCTTCTAAGGTAATAACATGACGATTAAGATTGTTTACGCAGTGCGCTGTTAACGAATACATCGTCGTCGTTTTCCCCGAACCTGTTGGACCTGTTAGAAAAATTAGGCCTTGTTCTTTTGAACTTGCCCGTATTAATTTGTTAGACCATTCTTCTTCAATACATAACTGTTTAATCGGAACAATACGATCGTGCTTTTGTAATCGGATGACGACACTTTCCTTAAAATGAATCGCTGGAATTGTTGATACTCGAAAAGAATAATTTTCTTCTCGTATCTGTTTGTGGAAGGAACCACTTTGGGGTTTTCTTTTATCGGTTATATCTAATGAGGAAAGAAACTTAAAAAAAGAAATCATTCTAATCGCTAATTGATGTACAACTTTACTGTTTTCATATAACTTTAAATTCTTTTTAAATAATACGGTATAGCCTTCTTCAGACGGGACAAGATGGATATCAGTTGCTTCATAGGCAATTGCATTCTCAAGAAGTTGCATACATTTTCTTTCAATAACATTTTCTGGTTTGTTCATCGAACACCCCTCTTTAAAATGAATTGAAGCGTCATTCTTATTTTTCTATGGCTGACGGTTGACTGCTAACCGTCTAAATCAAAGTATACAATAGGAATCCATTAAAAGGAATACTATCCGGAAAGCTTTAATTTTGAGAGGATAATTGGCCTTAATATTGAATTATCAATCGGAATTTCATGGCAAAATTGAATTATTCAGGAACAAAAGATGAATTACATCGAAATACACCGCTTCGTCACAATCTTTTATTGATATGAGTTTACATATGGAGCGCTTATCCATTATAATGAATAAGAGCTTATTGTATTGTAATTAAGGAGGGACACACACATGGATAACATGTTCAAGTTAATGGGCTGGTGGACAGGCATATTTGCAGTTCTATTTTTTGCAGGCGATATGTATCCTGCTTCACTTCTGTTTGTGGCTAGCACCATTTTCTTCCTACTTCTAGGGTATTTAAACTTAACAGAGCGTATGTATATGTACATGTTTGCCAGTTATTTAATGGTATTCATGGTAGGCTTCAGCTATTACGCAACGTTTATACACGTACCAGGTGGCGGACACTAATTAATACTTACAAAAAAACAGCCTATATAGGCTGTTTTTTTGTACAATCAATCTTTCTAAGGCAATATTGACTGGACTCTAATTTTAAATGAGTTCATCTAATTAACTATAATTAAAATCCATTTAAAAATGGGTTCATGTCCATTTCATATCGTGGTGTCGTATGAGGACCGTGTCCGGGATATATAATAAAGTCATCTCCGAGCGTTAATAATTTATTATGAATTGATGACAGTAGCGTTTCAGTATTTCCTCCAGGCAAATCCGTTCGCCCCACCCCTTGATTAAATAAGGTATCTCCAACAATCGCAAATCGCTCATCAGGGAAAACGAATGTTACACTTCCCGGGGAATGGCCAGGTGTATGAAGCACTTCAAATGTAAAGGGACCTATATTTTTAACACCTTCATCATCTAGTAGAAAATCTGCCTCTTTATTCCTCACCAATGGCAATCCCGGATATCGGGTTGAACCGTTTTGTTCTGGATCTGTGAGTGTATCTTTTTCAATTTCATGAATATAAACAGGTATTTTAAATTCATCACGGACAACATCAACCGCTCCGATATGATCAAAATGCCCATGTGTTAAAAGTATTGCCATTGGGTTGAGCCCATTTTTCTTAATTTCTGAGATTAACCTCGGCCCTTCCTCACCTGGATCGATAATTAGACAGTTTTTTATTTCATCTTGAATTATATAGCAATTTGTTTGGATGGGACCTAGTGGATATGTAGTTATTTTATACAATGTATTCTCCTCCTTCTAATCTAGTCTAAGCAAATGCAAAATCGAATACAAATAATTGTAATTAATATCACTCGACAAAATTAGCTGTTCAGCTTACAATAGAAGAGGAGTATTGCTATATCGGCATTCATTTTTTTCAATGTTGAAGGGAGTGTCTTCTTACATGAATTTATTGATGGTTATTTTTGGCCTAGTAGGTATTTTTGCAGCGATTGGAACAGTACAAGCAATCAAAGAAAGAAACGTTTTAAGTGTTCTGTTCAACTTTGGAGCTTTTGTCGTTTTCGGCGGTTTTACAATTGCTACAATCGTTACACAAGGATACCCACCTGCACTGTAAAAAAGTAAAAAGCATCCACATTCGTATTTCCATACGAATTGGATGCTTTTTTTATTTCGAAAAATCAATCCTCGTTCAACAGTAACCAATTGAACTCCTCTTGTTTCAAAGTATCAATAAGCTGTTCACTCGAATTTCCCGTCAAACATTTCTCGCCATCCGGGGAACATTTTAATGAAGTTAAGTTACGATTATTATTCAGAATAACTTGTCCACCAGAATCCAATTTCACAAGCATAAAGGGTTCGCTCAAATTATCGAGTTCGCCTCCGCTATTTGTCGCAAATGTAATAATCGTTTCATTATCAATCCATGATAATTCTGGGAAAACCCATTCCGAATAATTACTAACCACGGGAAGTGTCCAAGTGTTTAGAATCGTTCCATCTCGATTGATAATTTGATATTCAGCTTTTCCGTTTCTTATTTGTACAATTAGCACGGTGTTTCCATAAGTATCGTAATGAACTATAGCTTCGTAAGGCAATGGTTCAACTGTTTCTGAAGCCCAATCATACAGATGAAGTGAACCTCCATCTAATGGATGTTCAGGGATATGTACGGTTACTATTTGTGAACCCAACCATTTCGGAAATGGGTCTTCCAAAGATAACGTATTAAGTTCTTTTTCTGCCCCATTATATAAAAAGACATCATATGTCCAATCCTGGTGAAACGCGGTTAATAGAATTAAATCGGGATTTAAGTCATTCCATTCTATCGCAAGTTCTGAGGAAGCAATTGATATTTCGTCTAGTACAATACCATCCAAAGAAATCATTTTCACGTTAGCTGATGTAGAGTCAGTAGATGTATGTAATAAAATCATTTCTTTATTTGGATGTATGATCGCATCTACAATTATCATCGATTCTTTGAATAACGTAACAATTTCACCAGTATTGATATTAAAGGCTTTTAAATAATAATTGTTTTCTTCTTTTTCAACAAATGCAATCTCAAAATTATTTAACCAACCGACTACAAAATGGAATTTAGAGGTTTCTACTTCCAAAGTTTTTAAAATGTCTAACTCGACTATTTCTTCGGGCGGCAGTACTTTTTCGACTGGTGTCTGAGTCGTATTATCACAACTCACAACTAAAAAAATGGCTATACAGATGACTAATGCAAATCTCTTCAACGCTTCCTCTCCTTTCTCATAAAAAAATACTGCACGGAAGTTACCGTGCAGAGTTAAATGACCGTTATTTTATTTCGTTTTCATTTGGTTTCATATAATCTTTTTCTTTTTCTTCCTCTTTAAATCTTAGTAAATCCCCGTTAATAATCATGTCTGAGTAATCCAATTCAGTTGTAGTCCGTTCCGAATAGGGTTCACATTCGAGTCCTTCGACTTCTTCACCTGTATTCGTATCATAACAAACATCATTTGTGTACACGTATTTATCCGTTACAAATCGACCATCTCTGAATACGACAAACTCTTCATGATCCGGTGAAAACATATCAGCACCTAGTTGCATGTCACCTTTAGTATCAATCCCCATTAAATGAAGCAATGTAGGTCTTAAATCTAATTGACCAGCAACATCATCAATAACTTCTCCTTTTTCAGAACCAGGAATATGAATGAAGAGCGGCACTTTCTGTAGTTTAACATTATCAAAAGATGTGATTTCTTTGTCTAAATACATGCCCATTGCCTTATTATGATTTTCGGAAATTCCGTAATGGTCACCATACATGACAATTATTGAATTATCGTATAGCCCTTTTTCTTTTAAGTCATCAAAAAGGATTTTTATAGCTTCATCCATATATCGTACAGATTGAAAATAATTATTCAAAGTACGTGAGTTTGAATCGTATTTTGGGATCAACATATCTTCTTCATCTAATACGAATGGATAATGGTTCGTTAATGTAATCAGTCTCGAATAAAAAGGTTGCGGCATTTCAGTCATTAAATCTACCGATTGCTCAACGAAAGGGATATCTTTCATACCCCAGTTAACGGCATCTCCTTCATTTATCGTGTAACTATTAACATCATAAAACTTCTTAATATTCAGCGCGTTATACATAATATCACGGTTCCAAAAACTTGAATTGTTCGCGTGCATTACATTTGTAAAATAACCATTTTCTCCAAGACGTTTGGATAATGAATTATACGTATTTCCACTATGCGTGAAAAACACAGCACTTCCATTTCTCGGATAAAGCGAGGTCTCAAGTAAAAACTCTGAATCTGAAGTTTTCCCTAACCCAGTCTGATGATAGAAGTCGGAAAAATAAAATGTGTCAGGGTCTTTTGTCAATTCATTTAAAAATGGTGTAATTACATGCCCATCCATTTCTTCATTTATTACAAATGATTGAAGGGATTCCAATGAGACAGCAATGATATTTCTATCCTTCGCAATGCCAAACATTTCTGGATTTGGTGCAGCGTAATTCGCATTGCTATAGTTTTCCACTTCAACTAATTCACTACCATCAGCCAGTGCTCTTTGGGCATGTGATTTTGATTGAATAAAAACATCATAAATATGGTAATTGTAAGTACCAATGTTTTTAACTAAGAGTTCCCGATCGAATGTACGTGTTAACAGTTGCGGTCTTTGCGTTTCCGCGAGACCTAAGTTCAACATCATTATTGTAGCAGCCATTATAAAATAAAGCTTGCGCGCTACTATGCCGTTTTGCGCCGTTTCTTTTCCTGATTTTGGCAACAATCGAATTGCCAAAAAGACTACAATGGCATCTGCGAAGAAAAAGATGTCCGTTAGATTCATATTGGCTGTAATCGATGAAGACAAGTCATTAAAGTTACTCGTTTGAAATAATAAAGGCAAGGTAATAAAATCATTAAAAAATCTATAAAAGACTGCATTGGAGAACATCACAATCGATGTAAGCATACTGATTGTGAATATATATATATTTCTTCGTTTCGTACTCTTGATGAATAGCGCGATTCCATAAACAAATAATAAAAAGCTAAGTGGATTCATCAACAGGATGAATTCCTGCATCATATTATCAATTTTCATATTAAAGCTTGCTTTATAGCCAATATATGTGGTAATCCATGTCGCGATTATTGCAATGATGAGTACGGAATGTTTGGGCCATTTAAAATTTTTCATTCCTGTAACTTCCTTTCAATATAAGTTCTTTAAGAATATGTTTATAATAAACTGTGTTGCGATTGCACTCTATAATAGACGTACAGAGTGATGGAAAGTTTCATTTATAGATGAGATTGAGCCTAAAGTCTAAACAATCTAGGTCTTTAGTGGCTGTTTGTTGACTCAGTTCTTAATATTAAGATAGCCTTCAAATATTCATCTTGTTGAAGCAAACCGCTGTCATAAAGATCTTTGACTTCTGACATCATTAAATCGATATCATCTTTCCGATTTCCAGTATAAACATAAATACCAAACCTTTTAAGCAAGTGAATGATACTAAGTAGATTTTTCAATGATTATTCTCACCTTTCACGCAAATAACTATGCCGTTTTCAGTGAAGATCTTTTGCACGGGAATGTCATGTTCCTCAAACGGGATTGTTTGACCAGTTTGTTTTTCAAATGCCAAAGAAACCACATCACCTGTGTAATCCATCAAATATCTATCGTAATAACCTCCGCCGAAACCAATCCGCAATCCATTATCGGCATAGACAACCCCTGGTACAATTTGTAGATTTATTTTATCCTTCTCAATAGATCTCGTTTCCTTAATAATTGGTTCTTGTAAGTCTAAATAGACTGTTTCCAAATTATCGTAAGAGGTAATCATTCTGAAATCCATTTCTCTGGTTTTATTTTCACATTTAGGCACTGCGATTTTTTTCCCTAGTTCCCAAGCCGCTTCGATAATCGGTCTAGTATTCACTTCAGGAAATCTAGAAATAGTAATCCCTATAATTGAAGCGTTAAGAAATTCCGGGGAATTTAAGAGGTTCTTTTTAATATATAAAGACTTTTGCTTATACAATGCTATTTCCATTGATTTTAATTGTTTTATCATTTCGTTACGAAAAACACTCTTTTTCACTGTAATACCCCCATTTCAAATGAAAAAACCAAAACCAATGACGGTTTTGGCCTGAGCGATTATTTCGTTTCACGATGCAAAGTTTGTTTTCTTTCACGTGAGCAGTATTTTTTCATTTCGAGACGTTCCGGATTGTTACGTCTATTTTTCTTTGAAATATAATTGCGCTCACCGCATTCGGTGCAAGCAAGTGTAATGTTTACGCGCATATTTGTCCCTCCCACTCATCAGACTATAAAAATAAATATGAGCATGATTTATACGACTTATTAATTATAACATGAACCACCCAGATGTCCAGTAATAAAAACAATCGTTATTGATTTATTACTTCATCATCTTCTTCTAGTACATCATCTTTATTAAACGGATTCTGTATTTTAAAAACATCATCAGATTTCGCGTTTTTCTCTCTTTTTTCCTTCAACTCGAAATACTTCGTCACGGCTGCCTCAACAATATCATTTTGAGCGGCTGGATATCTTCCCGGGTTAGTAGAAACGTTTGGAATGATGACTGCATAGGCGATTTCCGGATTATCAAAAGGTGCATAGCCAACATGCGATAAGTTAATCGTATTTTTATAATATATATACTTTTTCCCTTCCGGATCATTAGGATCGGGAATACTAGTACTTGCTTGTGCCGTTCCAGTCTTCCCTGCAGCTTTGAAATCCGCTCCATCAAAAAGCGTTCTAGCTGTCCCCCTAGATCCGTAATACGTGTAATACATGCCGCTTTTGATTCTGTCGATTTCTTCATCCGTATTTTTAATACGATTTAATACACGGACGGGCGTTTCTTCTGCTACACGACCGAATATCTCACCGTCGGGAGAAGGTTCACGAACTTCTTTTAATACCTTAGGTGCTACTCGATACCCATCATTTGCAATCGTCGAAACATATTGGGCAAGTTGAAGCGGCGTATATGTGGCAAACTGACCGATGGCATAGTCTAAGATATCACTTGTATTCGCTTTGGATGAATATCCACTTACTTCGCCCGGTAGATCTACACCAGTGAGACTTCCAAGACCAAATGATTCAAATGAATTTTTCATAATATCAAAAGTTGAACTCTCCAAAGATAATGACTTTCCTCTTTGATAACTTCCATTTCCAATTCCAATTGCGGTTTTCCACATATAAACGTTGGAAGAACGACCTATCGCTTCAATATCATTTACCGGAATTCGGTTATATGAACGGTTAAATACCGAACTCTTCGGTTGGTCTTTTGCAATTTGCATCATTTCATCCATCTTGTATTCACCAATCCGAGCACCGCCTTCTTGATAACCAGTTAAGAGCGTTGCCATTTTTACAGTTGACCCCGCCATATAAGCGCCTGCAAATGTACCGAATGAGTAATCACTTATTTCATATTTTCCTGTATCTTTGTTTCGATTTACACGCTTCCCAACGAGTGATAAGACTTCTCCTGTTTTCGGATTCATCATCACAAGAAATGCTTCATTTAAAGCTTGCGAGTTCGGCCCATATTTCAATTCCAGTAACTTATCTGAAACAATGTCCTCCAACGCCGCATTTAATTCGCTATCAATTGTTAATATTAAATCTTTACCAGGTATTCCTTCTTGGATTGTTTTCGTTTCTACCACTTTACCAGTACGATCTTTGACATTTTTCACGACTGTTTTTTGTCCTTGCAGAAGTTCTTCATAGTATTGTTCAATGAAGCTTTTTCCAACACGGTCATTTCTGGAATAATCGCGTGCTAAATAATAATCCAGATCCTGACTTGGAATTCCCTGATCAGGCGTAGTTGTAGTACCCAAAATTGTATTGTATGACTTTCTGACCCGTTCCCAGTCGGTAGTTGTATTCACACCTGGAAGTTCACTGAGTCGCTCGGATACAGCTGCAAACTCCTCATCCGTGACGTCGCCGCTCTTAATGATTTGGGGTGAAAAGGCGTATCCTGACATCATCTCGCGGTAAATAGCCAAGACCTCAAGTTCGTGCTTGTTAAATGAATTTAATTCTTCTTCTGTTACACGTTCACGGGTTAAACGGTTAATTTCTCTTTGGATTTGAGATGGATCACCTTTAAGTTTATCAATCTCTTTTTGAGTGACTTTTTTTGCAGCCTTGTCTCTATTATGTAGAATCCAAAAGTCTCGTTTATCTCCAATGGTTGTTCGATTTGTGTTTTGGTCAATTAATACCGCCAATTTTTCTGCTATGTCTAACATTTCTTCTGTAGTTGTTGAGGTTGTTTTCGTATACGTGATTGCGTTCTTCGGTTCATTATCAACAAGAATGCGACCATCCCGATCGAAAATTCTACCGCGCGGCACACTCGTATTTACAGAAACTTCTTCTTTTCTTTCCAAGGCTCGTACGTAGTCATCACTTTTTACAATTTGCAAATAACCGAGTCGAAGTATAAGTATCGAAAAAAGAACAAATACCGAAAAGAAAAGGAGGTTCATGCGAAATGCGATGTGTTTTCGTTGTCTAACCTTGGGTTGTTCAGCTCTTCTAGCTCTCTTTGCCAAAAAAATTCCCCCTTCCTTCATTATTATAGAATTATAACATTTAAATAAGAAAAAGCACATACCTTGACGAACAAGGTATGTGCTTTGTTCCTTATTTACAAAAGATTTTTTTTACTTACCGTAACGTTTTGCAACTTCGTCCCAATTAACAACATTCCAAAAAGCTGAAATGTAGTCTGGACGACGGTTTTGATAGTTTAGATAGTATGCATGCTCCCAAACGTCAAGGCCTAGAAGTGGTGTTTTACCTTCCATAATAGGTGAATCTTGGTTTGCAGTAGACATGATTTCTAGCTCTCCATCAGCCAATACAAGCCAAGCCCATCCTGAACCGAAACGAGTAGCTCCTGCATTTGCAAATTGTTCTTTGAAAGCATCGAAGCTACCGAACTTAGCGTCAATTGCTGTTTTTAGTTCACCTGTTGGTTCGCCGCCGCCATCAGCAGATAAAAGTTCCCAGAATAAGGAGTGGTTAGCATGTCCACCGCCGTTATTACGGACAGCAGTTCTTTTGTCTTCAGGTACAGCATCCAAATTCGCGATTAAATCTTCAATTGATTTGTTTAGTAACTCTTCGTTTCCTTCAAGTGCATTGTTTAAGTTCGTAACATATGCATTATGATGTTTCGTGTGATGAATATTCATCGTCTCTTTGTCAATATGTGGTTCTAGTGCATCGTATGCATAAGGTAGTTCTGGTAGTTTGTAAGCCATTATTCCATTCCTCCTCAGATAATTCGTATGATTGCTACACACTTAACAATAGCAAAAATTAGATTACCGTTCAAATAAAATGGACTATTTGACAAAGAAGATAAATATTACAATCATAACGAACATCAGAAATCCTTTCGTGATTACGGAGGTCAAAAATCCGATTAGCGAACCAAAACCTGTTTTTAAAGCTTGTTTAAATCCTGATTTGGAAACAACTAATTCTGAAATGATCGCGCCTAAAAACGGGCCAAGCAATATTCCAAACACGGGAATAACAAAAGGACCAATAAGAAGTCCAATCGTACTTCCCCACATCCCCGCTTTGGATCCACCGAATTTTTTCACGCCAACGAGATTGGATAACGTATCGGCACCGAACAAAAGTATGATGAACAGAATTTGAATAACCCAAAACAGCCAATTCATTCCATCAAATGAAACAATCAATCCATAAAGAAGAAACCCACCCAGTATAAAGAGGGCGGAGGGGATAATTGGATAAACAAGCCCCAGAAAAGCTACGACAAAAAACAGAATCGCTATAACCCAACCAATTATCTCCATTTGAAATCTTCCTTTTTAATTACTGTATTATCCTCGTTTTCCGAGAATGGCCTCTGCAATATTTACTGCGTGGTCGCCAATTCGTTCAAGATTGGAAACGATATCGACGAACACCATACCTGCCTGTGGAGAACAGCTTCTTTCGTTTAGACGTAAAATATGATTCTTTCTGAATTTACGCTCCATCTTGTCTATCAAATCTTCTTTTTGAGTGACTGTTCTTGCTAAATCCATATCGTTCGTATCCAGTGATTGAACAGCTTTCTGAACGGTTTCAATTGTTAATGTAAACATCTCAGATAAATCATTCATTGCGTCTTCTGAGAGCGTCACTCGATTTACATCCCGATAATCAATTAATTCGATGATGTTTTCAAAATGGTCGCCAATTCGTTCAATGTCCCTCACCGTTTCCATTAATGTAACGTGATGAGCTGATTCATCGGGAGAGATATTAACCGACGAAATTTGAATTAGATAATTTGTAATTTCCCTGTCCAGGTTATTTATAGCATCTTCAATCTGGTAACCTGTTTCAGCATGTTTCTTCTCACCAGTTTTTAAATAATCATACGTAACTGATAATCCTTGAACACTGAAATCCCCCATACGAATAACTTCTTCTTTAGCTTGTCCAATCGCGACAGCTGGAGATTGTTGGATGAAATGATAATCTAAATGTTTTGGGCGATACTCAATTGTTACATCTTCACCCGGTATTAATTTAGTTACCAACCATGCCCACGCGCCGATTAGCGGAAATTGAATGACTGTATTTGCGACGTTAAAGCTACCGTGCGCAAACGCAATTTGCATTTTACTTTCGAGTGCTAATACTGATGATATCCACTCAACATATGCCGTAAAAGGAACAAGTAATATAATGAATACAACAGAACCGATAACATTAAAGAGTACGTGTGCCGCAGCAGCTCTTCTAGCTGCTACAGATGCACCAATCGAAGCTAACACTGCAGTAATCGTCGTACCAATGTTATCCCCGAATAAAATAGGCAAGGACGCTTTCAAATCGATTAGGTTTTCAGCATATAATCCCTGCAAAATTCCGACTGTTGCACTTGAACTTTGTACAATTAGCGTGAAAATCGTTCCCACAACAACACCAAGTATCGAATGATCACTCATCGAAAGCGTTAAGTCAGTAAATGATTGAAGTTCCCGTAGAGGCTTCATTCCACCACTCATTAACTCGAGCCCTAGAAAAAGACCTCCGAACCCAAAAACGACTTCTCCAATATTTTTAATTTGATTTTTCTTGATGAAAAATATTAGGAATGCGCCGATTGCCATAATTGGAAGGGCGTAAGCACCAACATCAAGACCGATAATAAAGGCTGTCACGGTCGTTCCGATATTCGCACCCATGATGACTCCGATTGCTTGGCGTAACGTCATAAAACCAGCACTGACAAGTCCTACGGTGATTACAGTTGTTCCGGAACTTGATTGTATTAAAACAGTAACTATGATTCCAACAAGAACACCCATAAATGGATTCGTCGTAAATCGATCTAAAATATCCCGAAGCCTGTTTCCGGCTGCTTTTTGAAGGCCGTCTCCCATATACTTTATCGCAAACAAAAAGATTCCAAGTCCACCAAGAAATTGGAATATCATTTCTTGCCAGTTCAATTCCATTAAATAGTCATCCCCAATCATTCAATATAAACAATTCACCCTATTATGCTTGCCAAGATCCTTTAATGTAAATAGAAAACGTGAAAATTTACATTACCTTTACAATCGGTGTCGAAAAAGTCATCAATATGTCGAAATTGGATATTGTTTGATAGACTACAATATAGTTAGGAGGCGTAATCATGAAATTTCATCAACTATTCTTAGCGGGCATTTACGAACCGAAGAAACTAGCTGCATTTAGACTCCTTCCAATCGGTAGAGTCTTTAAATACGTATTTATGTTCATTTTCTTATTCACTGTAATTTCATTTGGACGTTTTTACTTGAATGATGAATTGTTGTTGGGACAAACCCCCGATTTAATTGAGCATGGAAGAAAAATAGGTTGGCTTATTTATCCGATGGCATTGCTTTTGCAGTTAGTCATTAGTACATTTTATGTCTTTATTAGAATTACCATCTTCGCCTACATAGGGTCTTTATTTCTTAATTTAAGAAAAAAGCGTGGTAACTACCTTCAGATTTGGAGAACATCCGCAATAGCAGTGACAGTTCCGATGCTGTTAACAATTGGATTTGATTTTTTTCCTGAAATTGCAGCGAATGGATTTTTATTCACTTCAATAGTTCATTTGCTTTATATTTTAACTGCTATTAAGTATTACCCTAAACAACAATAATAAAAACCAATGAATATTTCCCCCTTACGCGCATACAGTGGCGAAAGGGGGAATTTTAATGAGAGTACTACTAATCGCAGCTATCATTTTCACGCTCATCCATTTTATTCGCATTGACCTCGTCGAAGGGACAATCCCTAGCAGACCGTTAATAGAAGAACCACAAGCATGTGAAGATGAAACTTATTCTATTACTGTAACGTCAATTGATAACGATACCATCCAATCACTATTTGCACTCTACCCTGATCACGAAACAACCCTGCTCGATCGATTGACCAAGTTTTATTCATTAAACCCGCATTTACAAAAACAAGAAATTGTTGGCGGAGAAAAAATAAAGCTTCCTATGTCTAGCATCCAGACGACTAATTGCGTAGAATAAGCAATATAAGGCATTCTCTTGCCTTTTCTCTACATAGATTGATAAAATATAAACAACAGACTGGCTTTAAAAACCTAAGGAGTGAATTATAAATGAGTGAAATTATTCACCGTTCCAAAACGCGTCCAGTGCGAGTCGGTAATTTAACCATTGGCGGTAGTGATGAATTATTCATACAAAGTATGACAACAACTAAAACACACGATGTAGATGCAACTGTAGAAGAAATACTACGTCTTGAAGAAGCTGGAGTTCAAATCATTAGAGTCGCATGTCCTGACGAACGTGCAGCACTCTCCATTGGTGCTATCAAAAAGCGAATTAATATACCACTAGTTGTTGATATCCATTTCGATTACAAACTAGCATTAATCGCTATTGAACAAGGCGCGGATAAAATCAGGATTAATCCAGGTAATATCGGCAGACAAGCAAAAGTCGAGGCAGTTGTTAATGCTGCAAAGGAAAAAGGTATTCCAATTCGCATTGGCGTAAATGCTGGATCGCTAGAAAGAAAAATTCTTGAAAAATACGGCTATCCAACTGCTGATGGAATGGTTGAAAGTGCCCTTCATCATATTAAAATATTAGAAGATCTAGATTTTCATGATATTATCGTTTCACTTAAAGCATCCGATGTGAATCTCGCTGTGGAAGCATATATGAAGGCTGCAGCTGCTTTCGATTATCCCCTTCACCTTGGTATTACTGAATCTGGAACTCAATTTGCTGGAACGGTTAAAAGCTCTGCAGGCCTTGGAACACTCCTTTCAGCAGGTATTGGAAACACGCTCCGCGTATCGCTTAGCGCAGATCCAGTCGAGGAAGTTAAAGTCGGTCGCGAACTATTAAAGGTGTTCGGTCTTTCTTCCGATGCAGCGACACTCATCTCTTGTCCGACATGTGGACGAATTGAAATCGACCTCATCTCAATTGCAAATGAAGTTGAAGATTATATTTCAAACATCAAAGCCCCCCTCAAAGTGGCTGTACTTGGTTGTGCGGTAAACGGTCCTGGGGAAGCTAGAGAAGCTGATATCGGTATAGCAGGAGCACGCGGTGAAGGTCTTTTATTCATGAAAGGTAAAACTGTTCGAAAAGTTCCTGAAGAAACTATGGTCGAAGAATTAAAAATCGAAATCGACAAGCTTGCGGAAGAATATTTCGAAAAGAAACGTCAAGAAGAATTACTACTTGAAACTGAAGGCGCAAAATGAGAAGTTATCGCTTTGGAATCGATATCGATGGAACTGTAACTTGCCCTACTGCTCTCTTACCGCATATCAATAAGGAATATCAAGTAGAGCTTGTGCTCGACGACATTAAAGAATATGATTTAACAAAAGCTTTTTCTGTAGACCCTAAGCAATTTTATGAGTGGTATAAAACTGCAGAAGCAATGATCTATGATACCTCCCCACCACAAGAATTTGCAAAAGAAGTTTTGGAAAGTTGGTTGCCGCAATATGAGTTGTTTTACATTTCGGCACGTGGTGAAAATGTACTTGACACAACTTTTGATTGGTTCAATCGTGAAGAGATTCCATACGATCATATCGAGTTAATCGGAAGTCATTATAAGATAGAAGCTGCAAAAAAACATAATGTTCATGCTTTTTTCGAGGATAAACATGACAATGCTGTCGATATCAGTGAAGAACTCGATATTCCGGTTATTCTATTCGACACACCCTATAATAGAAAACCAATTCCCGAAAGCGTGATTCGTGTATATGACTGGCAAGAAGCCAATAAATGGATTCAAAGATTATTTCCAATAGAAACAGCCATCACGAAATAAATATCTAAAAACCAAAAAAGTATGGAAGGAGTTGATTAAAACAACTCCTTCCATACTTTTAATTTACATCAAAAACCTGTTAAAAAACGTCTCGCCGCTTCTGAAATTGAGTACTCGTAAATTATTCAATTACTCGTTTATCATGCGACACATAACGGACATTTTCCGTATATTTCAAACTTATGACCTTTAATTTCGTAATTCGGTAAATTTAAAGCAATTAAATCCATTGGGCAATCTGGAATGTTTTGCGTTTTACCGCATGTTGTACAGATGAAATGATGATGATGGACACCTGCTTCACAATGCATTCGAAAATGTCTTTCGCCGGATAATTCGGTTTCTTCTAAAATTCCTAATTCAGTAAATGTCGATAAATTGCGGTATATTGTATCAAAACTGATTCCCGGATTTTCTGATTCCATAAAGTCTTTGATCGTTCCGGCTGTTAGATAGCAATCATTCTCCAAAAATAAATCTAGTAGTACTTCTCTATTTTTAGTTCGCTTCAATTGATTTTCTCCTAGGATACGCCATGCTTCATCAATCGTCATACAAGCTCCCCCTTAACGCTAAAAGTTTTCCGATCACCACGGATTTTTTTCCAAGCTAAGACAATTAACAACAATAGAATTGATGTGACAACAATTGTTCCGCCGGGCGCGATGTCCAAATGATAGGCAGAAAACAGACCAATAATCACAGCAACCTCACCGAAAATGATGGAATAAATCATAGCGCTTTTAAAACTTTTCGCGATTTGCATTGCTGCAGCAACTGGTACAGTCATCAATGAAGAAACGAGCAATATGCCTACAATTCGCATCGATGCACCAATAACGAGCGCTGTAATGATCATAAAAAACATTTGAATAAAACGAGCATTAATACCGGACACTTTCGAGTATTCTGGGTCAAATGAAAGTACGAAAAGTTCCTTATATAAAAATCGAATGTACCCGATTACGATAATTGCAATCACGATTACAATGACTAAATCTTGTCGGCTTACAGCTGAAACCGAGCCAAATAAATAACCGATTAAATCAGCGCCGAACCCCTTAGACAGGGAAATAAATATTGCACCAAACCCGATTCCAGCCGACAAAATTACTGGAATGGCTAATTCTTCATAATGCTCATACATGCCTCGCAACTTTTCTATTAAAAGAGATCCACCAACCGCGGAGGCGATTCCAAGATACACGGGATTTAGTGCAGCGAAAAACAAAACTTGCTGACTCAAAAATAGACTCCCTGCAATTCCCGCAAGCGCAACATGGCTTAATGCATCCGCGATTAAAGCCAGTCTTCGAACAACTATAAAAAGTCCTAGAAGCGGTGCAATCACACCAATAATTATTCCAGATATAAACGCGTTTTGTAAAAATTCATAAGTAAGTAGCGCATTAATCATGATTCCGTCTCCTCTGTATGCTGATGGACACGTCTAACTGGATGACCATACCATTTTGATATATCTTTATCTTCCATTTTCTTAAAGTCTGATTGCATCCCATGGAAATGAATCGATCGATTTAAACAAGCCACATGCGTTGCTAAATCTGTAACTAAATCAATTTCATGAGTGACTAGTAAAATAGCAATGCCATGTTCACGGTTCAATTTATTTAGCATAGAATAAAACGATTTCACATTTTGCTGATCGATGCCTACGGTCGGTTCATCCATTACCAAGAGCTTTGGATTGCCCACAAGTGCTCGCGCTATAAAAACGCGTTGCTGTTGACCACCCGATAATTCTCCGATGTTTTGTTTTGCATAATCTTCCATACCAACAACGCTGAGTGCGTCAATTGCTTTTTGTTCATCTTTTTTAGCAAAGCTTTTAAATAAGCCAGTTTTTCTTGTCAAGCCACTTCGTACAACTTCCATAACTGTTGCGGGGAACCCGGAGTTAAATGAATTAGATTTTTGGGAGACATAGCCAATCAGTTCCCGATGTTGAAATCGCTCTACATCTTTTTCGAATAACAATACTGAACCGCTATTCGGTTTCAAAAGTCCAAGAATAATATTGATAAGTGTTGATTTTCCTGACCCGTTTGGCCCGATTAGCGCCCAGAACTCGCCTTCTTTTACAGTTAAGTCTATATTGTCAAGGACTGTTGTTTGCTCATAACTAAAACAAACATCATCCAAATTTATAAGGTTTTTTTTCATAGGGCGGTTCCTTTCTTCCTAATAGGAATGATTACGATTTATTAATTATAATACAAGGTTACTTGGGATACAACCATTAAAGAAAGAAGGATGAGTGAATGGATTATGTTCAATTATTAAATGAGTTGAAAACGAGCAGTGATTATGAAGCGAAAGCCTTTGCCAGTTCCTATGGAATTGATTTAACGACTTCGGAAATAAGGGCACTGCGCCCTTTATTAGATGAGGTTTCATTTCACTGGATATTTACTGGAATACCTGAAGTCTTCATAAAGAAAATTAGAATTGCAATTGGTGATCGTAAAGCAGAACAATTACTAAAAATGTATTTCGACGCAAAACAATAATACGCGCAATAAGGCAATGAAAAGCCCGTCAACATCGACTAGCCTGTTGACGGGTTATCTTTTATACTTTTAGAAGTTCGATTTTATCTGGTTGGAACGTTTTCGACTTCAGCATTTCAATTTCAAATTTATAAGGCGCGACTTTTTTCTTTGGATCAGATCCAACAAAAGGCGTCTCCAAGATTTTAGGAATACTTTGAAATTCAGGATGATGGACAATGAAGTTTAATGCTTCGAAACCGATATAACCAAAGCCCAAGTTTTCATGTCGATCTTTCATTGCGCCACGTTCATTTTTGCTATCGTTCACATGGATCACGGAGATACGATCTTTGCCTACAATATTATCGAATTCATCGAGCACGCTTTCGAAATCGTTCACTAGGTCATAACCAGCATCATGAACGTGACAAGTATCAAAGCAGACAGACAAACGTTCATTATGTGTCACGCCGTCGATAATTCTGGCTATTTCATCAAAGTTACGGCCAATTTCTGTTCCTTTGCCAGCCATTGTTTCCAGTGCGATTCGAACTGGATAATCTTGTGATAGCACTTCATTTAATCCTTCAATTATTTTCGCAGTTCCAGCTTCAACGCCGGCACCGACATGAGCACCCGGATGAAGAACGATTTGATTCACCCCAAGTGCAGCTGTCCGTTCAATTTCTTTTTGTAAAAAATCGACGCCTAATTGAAAGGTAGCTGGCTTGGTAGTGTTTGCAATATTGATAATGTACGGAGCATGTACGACAATGTCTGAAATGCCATTGGCTTTCATATGTTTCAAGCCTTCCTCGATATTTAATTCCTCGATTGGCTTTCTGCGCGTGTTTTGTGGTGCTCCGGTGTAAATCATGAATGTTGTTGCACCATAATCAAGTGCATCCTCACTTGAGCCTAATAACATTTTCTTCCCACTCATTGAAACGTGAGATCCAAGTAATAAAGGTTTCACATCTGTCATTTTTTACGCTTAATTCTCCTTTCACGTTTCTTAATATTTTCTATTTGTTGGGCCATTTTTTTCTTATAGCCCGGTTTAACCTTTTTGGGTTTACGAACAAATGCAATGGCCTTTCGGTCAATATCGTCTAATTGCTTTGTTCTCTTTTTTCTTGCATGTCTTTCTTTAATTTCAACCCATTGGCCGTTTTTAACTTCTTCGTGAATAAATGGAATCCCCATTGCTTCGATTCGAATGATTTTATCCTCTTCGGATGGATCATATAAGGTTATTGCAGTTCCCTCGAGACCTGCTCGTGCTGTACGTCCAACACGGTGAATGAAAAATTCTAATTCATCGGGTAATTCGTAGTTGATAACGTGACTAACACCAGGAATATCAATACCGCGGGCTGCTAAATCAGTCGCGACAATGTATTCGAATTCCAAGTCGCGAATTCTTTTCATCATGCGTGTTCGTTCACGTGGTGATAGGTCACCATGAATCTTCCCCACTTTAATCCCGGATTCCGCCAGAAAGTCTGCTAATGCATCTGCATTTTTACGGGTATTTGTAAAAATAATAGCCAGATACGGCGTGATTCCTTCAAGAACTGACAACAATTTTTTCTCGCGTTGCATTCCCCGAACTGGAACAAGTGAATAACGCATACCCTCTGTTAAAGATTTACGTTTACCAATCTTCACATGCGCAGGCGATTCCATATACTTATTTAGAAATGGTTTTAAGTTTTCTGGAATTGTCGCGGAGAATACATACATTTCTAAATTCGACGGCATTTTTGAAGCGAACTTATCAATATCCTCAACAAAGCCCATATCAAATGCCAAGTCAGCTTCATCAATCACGAGAATCTTAGCGGTATGAATTAATAAAGCGCCATTTTCGACCATATAATTAATTCTTCCCGGCGTTCCAACCACAATATGTGGATTAGATTTCAATCGACTAGCCGACCGATCCTTATCCGTACCACCTATAAGAAGCGATGATCGAATATCAGTTTCCTTCGTTAATTTTGCAAGTTCATCAAATAACTGAGTAGCCAACTCTCGCGTCGGTGCTACAACAACTGCTTGTACATTATCTGTAGAACTATCAGTTCTTTCAGCAATTGGAATAAGAAAACTGTGCGATTTCCCCGTACCAGTGTGTGCCTGTCCAATTGCAGAATTACCACGAAGGATTAGGGGAATCATTTCCTTCTGAATGGGTGTTGGACCTTCAAAGCCAAGTTCTCGAATTGCTTCTCGAAGAAATGGCTGAAATTTGTAATCTGTGAATTTTGACATAAAAATCTGCCTCCTAATATATCTATATTGTACCATGATTCCGTGCCGCCGTATGTTCTTTTCGCATACGATACAATATGAAAGTTTATTTTGATTAAAGGAAAGGAGTTTAACCATTGAGATACGAATCTTTTTATCCATTCTCTCGAAACCAACCGCCACCTCAAAGACCGCAGGGGTTTGGTATGCGTCCATTTCCTGGACCGGCACAGCCGCCCGGACAACCAAATCAGTTCGGAAGGCCAAACAATCCGTTCATTGATCCTAGACAAGGTCCCGGAAGAATTCCAGCCGGTGAAGGACCTTCAAAAATAAACGGTTATATGGAAACAGCCAATCGGTTTTTAAATACTGCCCAACAGTATGCGCCTGTTGTTCAGCAGTTTGCACCAATGATGCGCAATCTACCTGCAATGTGGAAATTATATAAAGGTTTCCAATCGATGCCATCCGCTGGAGAAGGTGCCGATGCTGGAGCTATCGGCGGTGCTGCAAGTGGCCCATCTAGAACAGCGCCTAGAGCCGCGGAAGCTTTTACCCCGCCTGCTGGTCCGCGACCTTCAGTACCAAGAATCTTTCAACCAGACTGATAAACTTTGAACAAGCGACTTGACTCCGTTATAATAGATTACAGAATCCTATTAGAGGAGTGAATTGGATGAAAGTGTTGAAGATTACCCCACGAGGCTATTGCTACGGGGTTGTCGATGCAATGATCATTGCACGAAACGCGGCACTCGACAAAACATTACCAAGACCCATTTATATCCTGGGAATGATTGTACACAATAAACACGTAACAGAAGCATTTGAACAAGATGGTATTATCACATTAGATGGCAAAGATCGTTTGGAAATTCTTGAAAAAGCAGATAAAGGCACAGTTATTTTCACTGCGCACGGTGTCTCTCCAGAAGTTCGAGAGCTTGCTAGAAAAAAAGGACTTGTATCCATAGATGCTACCTGTCCTGATGTAACGGTGACACATGATTTAATAGAAGAAAAAGCAGCAGAAGGATTTGACATTGTATATATCGGAAAACGCCATCACCCAGAACCTGAAGGCGCAATCGGCGTAGCGCCAAAACAAGTCCACCTCATTGAAACACTCGATGATGTCGATAAACTCAACATCAACAACGAAAAATTACTTGTCACGAATCAAACAACAATGAGTCAATGGGATGTTGCGCATCTGATGGAAGCTTTAAAAGTTAAGTATCCACATATAGAAGCCGTACAAGAAATATGTCTCGCTACACAAGTTAGGCAAGAAGCCGTGGCGGAACAAGCCGGAGAAGCTGACTTGCTCATTGTAGTCGGTGATCCATTGAGTAATAACTCGAACCGATTAACGCAAGTTTCCGTAGAAATTGCCAATACACCTTCTTACCGTGTTTCTGATGTATCAGAAATTGAAATCGAGTGGTTAAAAGGTATAAATACTGTTGCAGTTACCGCCGGTGCCTCTACGCCAACAATTGTCGTACGTGAAGTCATCGCATTTCTCGAGAAATTTGATCCAGAAGATTCATCGACACATCACCCGGAAAAGAAATTCTTGTTAGAAAAAATTCTCCCAAGAATTAAAAACCCGACACCAGTCGAACGAATCGAACCATATGTTTAATCGTAATCGGTCCCTTTATCATAAGGGACCGATTTTTATTTACCTGAATTGAAAGGGTTCTGTCTTAACCTTTGATTGGATGAATGAAACCGCGAATTTTTCTTCCTGGCATGCGGCTGTCATATAATCTACCACACCTTTGATCATTACTTTTTCAATATTATGTCCAGGATCTACAATCGATAGACCAATCGTTTCTGCATCATGGGCGACATGATAATAAAGATCGCCAGTTACAAAAACATCAGCCCCGCTTCTTTTGGCATCGTAAATATACTTATTGCCGTCTCCGCCTAATACGGCTACCTTTTTAATAACCTTAGAAGGATTTCCTACAAAACGGACTACTGGAACATTGAAAGCTTTTTTTACACGGTCAACAAATTGTCCGAGTCTGACTTGTTCATCCAATTCTCCAATCCTTCCAAGGCCCAGACTATTCGTTTCCAGATCTAGCTGAAAAATATCATAAGCTGGCTCTTCATAAGGATGAGCTTTAAGCATTGAGCGAAGCACCTTATCACGCAATGTCTCTGGTACAATCGCTTCGATTTTTACTTCATCTACCTCTTCCTCTATCCCAACTTCTCCTATATATGGATTCGCTTGGTCAACCGGTGTAAACCGGCCAGTTCCACTTGTGGTAAAACTGCATCCTTCATATTCACCAATCGCACCCGCTCCGCTTGATGCCATTGCTTTTCGTATTACTTCAGCGTGCGTAACCGGACTAAATACTACAAATTTATACAAGGCTTCAGAATACGTTGGCGACATGACCTTCGTTTCTTTTAGGCCAAGCTGCGCCGCGAGTAAATCATTAACCCCGCCAGGCGCTACATCAAGATTTGTATGCGCAGCATAAACCGTAATGTCATTTTTAATACATTTTTCAATGACTCGGCCTTGCGGAGTATCTGTTGCAATATTTTTCAACGGGCGAAATATCGGTGGATGATGTGCAATAACAAGATTTGCGCCAACCTCTATCGCCTCATCAATAACTGCTTCATTGACGTCTAATGTCACAAGCACTTTTTCTACAGTCCGGTTCAATTGCCCAATATGTAAACCCACTGGATCGCCTTCAAGCGCATATCTTTTCGGAGACCATTTTTCAAATAACCCGATTACTTCATGACCATTCACAGCTTTCATTTTTCCAACACCTTTCTAAGAGTATTAATATCATGGGACAATTGTTCCTTTTTATTAACTAGCGCTGGGGTTTCAACCGCATTATCTAGGGATCCCAACACTTGGATCCGTTGGTCGATTTCATTTTCCCACTTTTCTCGGAAAATACTGTTCTTTTCAACAAGTAGAATCGGGCCAACTAAAAGTTCAAGGTCATCATAGGAACTAACCCCTTTTTCAAGGACCAGAATCTCATAAATTTTCCCATCCTCTTTGAGAATTTGTTCATTCACAAGTTGCCAGTTGTTCGTAACCGCCCATTTTCGAATCGCTTTTGCATGTAGATTCGGTTGAACAATCAGTCGCTTTACATGGTGAAGCCGTTCTTTTCCCTGTTCCAAAATTGTAGCAATTAAAGATCCACCCATACCTGCAATTGTTACAGTATCAATTTCGTCCTCTTCTTCAATTGCAAAAAGACCGTCTGCTAGCCTAACTGTTATTTTGTCACTCACCCCATGTCGATAAACAGAGTTTTTTGCAGTTTCATAAGGCCCGATTACAACTTCTCCCGCAATCGCTTTTTGTATGACCTTTTTTTGAATTAAATAGGTTGGTAAATATGCATGGTCACTTCCGATATCAGCTACGATAGCGCCTTGTTCTACAAAAGAAGCAACAGCTATCAGTCTTTTCGATAATTTTATGGTTGTCATCAATATCAGCTCCTTCCCAGTGTTACCAAAAGAGAAAAAGCCACTGCCAACAGAAAAGGTTCTGCAGACAGATGGCTCTTTCAATTTCATGAATTATTTAAGTGATAAAATATATTCTGCCATTTCATCAAGGTGTTCTGCTGGTACTAGGTTCCCCGGCATTGCTGTACCAGAAATACCATTTTGGATGATATCTACAAGCTCTTCTTTAGATAGATCAGTTCCAACTAAACCTGGAGCTGCTCCGCCCATTCCACCAGTTAAATCCCCACCATGACAGCTAACACATTGACCGATAGCGACGTCTGGATCGAAGCTCGCCACGTCCGCTTCTTCTTCAGTAGTATCTCCTTCAGCTTCTTTAGCGATTTCTTCTTTTTGCTCAATTCCATAAAGAGACATAAAGAAAATAAGACCAATTCCAAGTGAGAAAATCAGGAGAAAAGGAATAATAGGATTTTTCATTGAATTACCCTCCTTCTTCAAAATCAATTCTGTGATGATAACAATACACAACTAACATTGTACTGTATCACTCGGAAAACTGAAAGTAATTTACTGTATTTCCTTCTCTCTTTGTGACAATTTCGACAAAAATGGGTTTTATCCGCAGCCAATCAGTCTAGCAATAACCATTCGTTGAACCTCAGAAGTACCTTCTCCTATTTCTAGGAGCTTCGCATCCCGCATATATCTTTCCACTTCATATTCTTTCATATAGCCATATCCGCCGTGTATTTGAATAGCCTCGGACGCATTTTCCATTGCAATTTCAGATGCATACAATTTACACATTGCTGCCTCTTTAGAAAATGGACGGCCTTGATCTTTTAACCAAGCTGCTTTATAAACCATATTTCGAGCCAGTTCGATTTTCAATGCCATGTCAGCTAGTTTAAATTGTGTAATTTGAAACTGGGATAATGATTTACCAAACTGCTTTCGTTCTTTGGAGTATTGTAATGCACGATCATATGCCGCCTGGGCTATCCCCACAGCCATTGCGCCTATCCCAATACGTCCACCATCCAATGTGACTAGGAACTGCTTAAATCCGTTCCCCCGGACTCCTAGAAGGTTCTCTTTCGGAACACGAACATTATCTAAGATTAATTCGGTGGTATTTGAAGCATTTAGACCCATTTTTTCATAATTGTCGATTATCGTAAAACCTTCTGCATCAGTTGGTACTATAATCGCACTAATTTCTTTTTCGCCATTATTCACACCTGTGATCGCAGTCAGCGCAAGATTTTTTGCATAGCTTGCATTTGTAATAAATACTTTTGAACCGTTTATGATAAAGTCATCACCATCTTCTACAGCAGTCGTCTGCGTCCCCCCCGCATCCGAACCGGCATTCGATTCCGTTAACCCGAATGCGCCAAAGGATTCGCCTGTACAAATAGGTGTTAAGTACTTTTCCTTTTGTTCTTCGGTGCCAAATAGATGAATTGGAGCTCCACCTAGTGAAATATGTGCGGAATATGTAATCCCGGTCGATGCGCATGCACGACTCAGTTCTTCCGTCACAATTGCAAAACTTGTTGTATCTGCCCCTCCACCACTGTACTTCTCGGAAAACGGCAACCCCATTAAGCCCATTTCCGAAAGTTTTTTAAACACTTCAACAGGAAAGACTTTTGTTCGATCACGATCGATTGCCCCTGGTGCCACTTCCTCAACCGCGAATGCCCGAATCATCTTCTTAATCATCTGTTGTTCTTCTGTCAAATCAAAGTTCAAGATATCCATCCCCTTTTCGTAAACGCTTACATCTATGATTATACCGAATAGACAGATAGAATCTCAACTTATTCACAAAAATTTTCAATATAAAAAAGCATCGGCCGAGTTTCGCCGATGCTGGTAAGTCTTATTCTAGAAAATCTTTTAGGCGCTTGCTTCTTGATGGATGTCTTAGTTTACGAAGTGCTTTCGCTTCGATTTGTCGAATTCGTTCACGCGTAACACCAAATACTCTTCCGACTTCCTCGAGCGTTCTAGTTCTGCCATCGTCTAGACCAAAACGTAAACGAAGTACATTTTCTTCTCTATCGGTTAATGTATCAAGGACATCTTCCAATTGTTCTTTCAATAGTTCATACGCTGCGTGATCTGAAGGTGATTGAGCCTCAGAAT